>JAPOQD010000137.1 GCA_026710905.1 Halieaceae bacterium | reverse complement strand
CTGCTCGTCAACGTGGTCATGGTCCTGAGCATGATCTGCACCACCCGCTGGCTGGATGGGCATGCATCCGCCCCGGCCTTGGATAGCCTGCGTCTGGCCGGTTTGCTGGTGCTGGCGCTGCTGGCCTGGCAAGCGGCCATGAGTCCACTGCTGGTGGCGCCTTTGCTGGCCTATACACTGCTCAATGCAGCGGCCTTGCCTTACCTGCAACAGCGTTATTCTCCTCCACCGCGGAGTCTGTAACCGCCACAGGGAGTGAATGAAAGCAGGAAGTTGTTGAAAAGTGCCGGGATTCCCCGGGCAGGTAGTGGCCTGGCGCCATTTTCAGGCTAGAATGCGCCTCCCTCCGGAAGGGCTGGCGTAGCTCAGTAGGTAGAGCAGCTGATTTGTAATCAGCCGGTCGGGGGTTCGATTCCTCTCGCCAGCTCCATTTTTCAGAAGCTCCTCGCCCGGCCCCAGGCTGTAACAGGTGTAGCTGAATATCCCTCCGTACGGCCCAAAACCCGGTTCTTCAGGGGCTTGGTGAGATTGCCGCAAGTCTATATTTTTGTTGGTATTAGTGGTTGACAAGAGGGTAAGCCATACGGACAATACGTCGCCTTTCGGAGGGGTTCCCGAGCGGCCAAAGGGATCAGACTGTAAATCTGACGCGTAAGCTTCGGTGGTTCGAATCCACCCCCCTCCACCACGTTGGGTGGTGTGTGGCGGGTATAGTTCAATGGTAGAACCACAGCCTTCCAAGCTGTTGATGCGGGTTCGATCCCCGCTACCCGCTCCAGCTTGAAACACGTGAAGCCGGGAAATCGGGGCAACGTAGTGCTCATATAGCTCAGTTGGTAGAGCACTTCCTTGGTAAGGAAGAGGTCACCGGTTCAAGTCCGGTTATGAGCTCCACCTTATTGCCGGGGCGCCGGTTGCTGGAGCGGGTTCAAGCAACACAGGAATGTAGGTAACACGTGGCCTAAGGGCCGCATTAGGAGATTGTCAACATGGCAAAACAGCAGTTCGAACGAAATAAACCACATGTAAACGTCGGCACCATTGGCCACGTCGACCACGGCAAGACCACGTTGACCGCGGCGCTCACCAAGGTTTGCGCAGAGATCTGGGGGGGCGACATCGTTGATTTCGACGGAATCGACAACGCTCCGGAAGAGAAAGAGCGCGGTATTACCATTGCCACCTCTCATGTGGAATATGAATCACCCATCCGGCACTACGCGCATGTGGACTGCCCGGGTCACGCGGATTATGTGAAGAACATGATCACCGGCGCCGCCCAGATGGATGGCGCCATCGTGGTCTGTGGGGCGACCGATGGGCCGATGCCGCAAACCCGTGAACACATTCTGTTGTCCCGCCAGGTGGGGGTTCCCTACATCGTCGTATATTTGAACAAGGCGGACCTGCTGGCGGAAGACTGTGGCGGCGCAGGTTCCGAGGAATACGAAGAAATGCGGGAACTGGTGGAAATGGAGTTACGCGAGTTGCTGGATCAGTACGAGTTTCCGGGTGACGACACGCCGATTATTTGTGGTTCGGCGCTGATGGCCCTGGAGGGCAGGGACGACGACGAACTGGGCACCAGTTCAATCAAGAAGTTGGTGGAGATTCTGGACAATTACATTCCCGAGCCCGAACGGGCGGTGGACCAGCCGTTTCTGATGCCGGTAGAGGATGTCTTCTCGATTTCCGGCCGGGGTACGGTGGTAACCGGCCGGGTTGAGCGCGGTGTGATCAAGGTTGGTGAATCCATCGAAATCGTCGGAATCAAGGAGACCCAGGAGACTACCTGCACCGGGGTGGAAATGTTCCGCAAACTGCTGGATGAGGGCCGTGCCGGGGAGAACGTGGGTGTTCTGCTGCGTGGTATCAAGCGGGAAGAGGTGGACCGTGGCCAGGTATTGGCGGTGCCGGGTTCGGTGACGCCCCACACCGTGTTTGAGGCGGAGGTCTACATTCTGTCGAAGGAAGAGGGTGGGCGCCATACGCCATTTTTCAAGGGCTACCGTCCGCAGTTTTACTTCCGCACCACGGACGTAACCGGCGCGGTAGAGTTGCCGAAAGATGTAGAGATGGTAATGCCGGGCGACAATGTGCAGATGGTAGTGACCTTGATTGCCCCGATCGCCATGGAAGAGGGCCTGCGTTTCGCCATCAGGGAAGGCGGCCGTACGGTCGGCGCCGGCGTGGTCGCCAAGATAATCGAGTAAGTTGCAGCCTTGCTTGATGGCTGCGCCGCGGGGCCGCAGGTCAGGCCTTTCTCCGGCACGAGGAAAATCTCAGGCCAGTAGCTCAATTGGCAGAGCAGCGGTCTCCAAAACCGCAGGTTGGGGGTTCGATTCCCTCCTGGCCTGCCACACAGCGGGGTTTGCGCCGCCTTGAGCGGCGCAAATGCCAGAATGGAAGGCGGGAATGAGTGATACAAAAGAAACCGCGGACCGCTTGGATAACGTGAAATGGGCGCTGGTTGCGGTACTTGTAGCGGCGGGGGTCTACGGGAATAGCTATTTCGCCGATGAGTCTCTGCTGTACCGGGTGCTGGGCTTGTTGGCGCTGGCTGTTGTGGCGGGTTTTATCGCCCTGCGTACGGCCCAGGGAGCGGCTTTCTGGACCCTGGTGCGTGAATCGCGTGTCGAGATTCGCAAGGTGGTGTGGCCAACCCGCCAGGAAGCAGTGCAGACCACACTGATTGTGGTGGCCTTTGTGCTGTTGGTGGCCTTGGTTTTGTGGGGGCTGGATGGCTTGTTGGGCTGGCTGGTTTCACTGGTAATAGGATAGATGGAAGAAACTCTTGCAAGCTCGAAACGTTGGTATGTAGTGCATGCCTATTCCGGCTACGAAAAGAAGGTAGCCAATGCACTGCAAGAGCGTATTGAGTTGAAAGGCATGAACGAACGCTTTGGCCAGGTGCTGGTGCCCACGGAAGAGGTGGTGGAAATGCGCGGTGGTCAAAAGCGCCGCAGTGAGCGCAAGTTTTTTCCCGGCTATGTGTTGGTGCAAATGGAACTTCGCGACGATACCTGGCACCTGGTGAAAAGTACCCCCTGGGTAATGGGCTTCATAGGCGGCAAGGCCGATCGGCCGACCCCGATAACTGAAGCGGAGGCCAACGCCATCCTGCAGCGGGTTGAGGAAGGGCAGGATACGCCGCGGCCGAAGACTTTGTTCGAACCCGGAGAAATGGTGCGAGTGGTGGACGGGCCATTCAACGATTTCAACGGGGTGGTTGAAGAAGTGAACTACGAAAAGAGCCGCCTGCGGGTTTCGGTGCTTATTTTTGGACGCGCCACGCCGGTGGAACTGGAATTCGGTCAGGTCGAAAAGGCCTAGCCGGGAAAAGGCAACAAGGGGAGCCCGAAACTCGGTTTGAGTAGTACGGCGCTGGTACCCGGAGAAAACAGTAATGGCTCAGAATATTCAAGCATTTATAAAGCTGCAGGTGCCCGCCGGGCAGGCCAATCCGAGCCCACCGGTGGGCCCCGCGCTGGGCCAGCACGGCGTGGACATCATGGCTTTCTGCAAGGCCTTCAACGCTGAAACACAAAGCATGGAACCGGGTCTGCCGGTTTCGGTAGTGATTACGGTCTACGCTGACCGCAGTTTTACCTTTATCAGAAAAACTCCGCCGGCGTCGGTATTACTACGCAAGGCGGCCGGGATCGAGAAGGGTTCCGGCACTCCCAATACTGACAAGGTGGGCCAGGTCAGCCGTGAGCAACTTGAACATATCGCCAGGGAAAAATGGCCCGACCTCACCGCGGCGGACATGGATGCGGCCGTGCGTACCATCGCCGGCAGCGCTCGCTCCGCGGGTATTACGACAGAGGGGGTGATCTAGTGGCTGCCCTCTCAAAGCGCGTACGCGCATACCGGGAAAAGGTAGAGCCCGGCCGCCGCTATCCGCTGGATGAAGCAGTGGATTTGCTGCGGGAGTTCGCTACCTCGGGTTTTAATGAATCGGTAGAGGTAGCTGTCAACCTGGGGGTGGATGCCAAAAAATCCGACCAGGGCGTGCGCGGGGCCACCACTTTGCCCCACGGTACCGGCAGCAATGTGCGAGTCGCGGTTTTCAGCTCGGGAGAGAATGCAGAGCAGGCTAGCGAGGCTGGTGCAGACGTGGTGGGCATGGAAGATCTGGCCGACCGGATCAAGGCGGGAGAGATGGACTTTGACGTGGTGATCGCCTCCCCGGATGCGATGCGCGTGGTGGGCCAGTTGGGTCAGATTCTGGGGCCGCGTGGCCTGATGCCCAACCCCAAGACCGGCACGGTCACACCCGAAGTCGCCAGTGCGGTCAGGAATGCCAAGGCTGGACAGATGCGTTACCGCACTGACCGGAACGGCATTGTGCATGGCGCTATCGGCAAGATCGATTTTGAACTCAATGCCATCAAGGAAAATCTTGAGGCGGTGCTGAACGACCTGAACAAGGCCAAACCATCTGCCGCCAAGGGAGTTTACATGAAGAAAGTGACCCTGAGCACTACCATGGGTCCAGGGCTGGTGATCGACCAGTCCAGCTTGGAAGTTTGAGCAGTGGTCCGGCGCCGCCGGGCCAATCTCAAAGGTTTCGCGGGAAGCGAAACCAGTGAGTGGATGTTCGCCCCTGTGGCTGCCCCGCTCACCTTTGAGGTCTTTGGAAGAAGGCTCCGGTAGTTCCGGACTTTAGCTGAATACTGAGGACCATCGAAGACCGCAGGCGCTTGTGCTTAATGGGAGTGGTCCCGGCCTGCGCAGATGTTGGCGCGATATTCGTGTCGTAACGTGATCATTCCAGGAGTAGTTCCAGTGGCAATTTCACTCGAAGACAAGCAGGCAATCGTGGCTGAAGTTAACGAGACTGCCAACAGCGCCCTTTCCCTGGTGGTAGCCGATTCTCGCGGCTGCACCGTGGACGAGATGACCGCGCTGCGCAAGGAGGCCCGGGAGCAGCAGGTGTTACTGCGCGTAGTGCGCAATACGCTGGCCAGGCGGGCTTTCCAGGGTACGGAATATGAATGTGTCAGCGATGCGCTGGCGGGTCCGTCCCTGATGGGTTTTTCCATGGAGAACCCGGGCGCCGCCGCGCGATTGTTTCGCAACTTCGCTGAAACGAACGAACAGTTCCGGGTGAAGTTGCTGGCCATCAGCGGCCAGTTACTGGGTTCGGAACAACTGGATGTATTGGCTTCGTTGCCGACTCGAGAGGAAGCGCTTTCCCGACTGATGAGTGTACTGCAAGCGCCGGTTGTCCGGTTGCTGGGCACCATGAGTGACGTACCCGCCAGGTTGGTGCGCACACTCGCCGCAGTTCGCGATCAGAAATCAGCCGAGCCCGCCTAGGCAGGCCCGGCAAATTCAGCCAAAGGAGAATACAGACATGGCTCTGTCAAAAGACGAGATTTTGGATGCCATCGCGGCAATGAGCGTAATGGACATCGTTGAACTCATTGAAGCAATGGAAAGTAAGTTTGGAGTTTCCGCCGCAGCCGCCGTTGCCACCGCGCCCGCCGCCGCGGGCGGTGTTGCCGCGGAAGAGGCCGTCGAGGAACAGACCAGCTTCAACGTCATGCTGAACGAGATTGGTGACAAGAAGGTCAATGTCATCAAGGTCGTTCGTGCGGTCACCGGCCTCAGCCTCAAGGAGGCGAAAGGCCTGGTGGACGGTGTTCCATCGACGGTCAAGGAAGGCGCCGACAAGGAAGAAGCCGAGGACATCGTCAAACAACTGGAAGAAGCCGGCGCCGTGGCGGAACTCAAGTAAGTTCGCTGGCCCATTGCCGGTTGCCTGCCTGCGAGGGTGGGCAGCGGCATCTGACGGCACGAGAATTGGCCGTTTCAACGAAGAAACTACCGTGGTAGACGCCCGGGGAGCACAAATGACCTACTCGTACACTGAGAAAAAGCGGATTCGCAAGGATTTTGGCACCATGCCCCAAGTGATGGATGTGCCTTATCTGCTGGCCATCCAGACCG
This sequence comes from Halieaceae bacterium, assembly GCA_026710905.1. GTDB lineage: Bacteria > Pseudomonadota > Gammaproteobacteria > Pseudomonadales > Halieaceae > JAPOQD01. Next base: position 10,990 of record JAPOQD010000137.1, on the reverse strand, counting down.
AGTCCTACAGGAAGTTCACACAGGCGGATGTGCCCCTTGACGAGCGTACCGAGCACGGCTTGCATGCGGCTTTCAAGTCCGTGTTTCCGATTCTCAGCTACAGCGGTAACGCCGCGCTGGAGTACGTGGACTATTACCTGGGTACACCTGCATTCGACGTCAAGGAATGTCAATTGCGGGGTGTGACCTACGCGGTGGCCCTGCGCGTCAAGGTGCGGTTGATCATCTATGACAGAGAGGCGGTCAGCAAAACCATCAAGGACATCAAGGAGCAGGAAGTCTACATGGGAGAGATCCCCCTGATGACCGAAAACGGCACCTTTGTAATCAATGGCACCGAACGGGTGATTGTTTCCCAGTTGCACCGCTCACCAGGCGTGTTTTTTGACCACGACCGGGGCAAAACGCACTCCTCCGGCAAGTTGCTCTATACCGCCCGGGTGATTCCCTATCGCGGCTCCTGGCTGGACTTCGAGTTCGATCCGAAGGATATGGTGTATGTGCGCATCGATCGGCGGCGCAAGTTGCCCGCGACCATTCTGCTGCGCGCTTTGGGCTACAGCTCCCAGGAAATTCTCGACATGTTTTACGAGGTGAACCAGTTCGAGATTGATGCCGAAGGCAATTACACCATGGAGTTGATCCCCGGACGTTTACGCGGGGAAGTGGCAAGGTTTGATATCAAGGCCGGCGGCGAGTTAGTGGTCGAGACCGGCCGCCGTATCACCGCCCGTCATACCCTCAAACTGGAAAAAAAGAAGGTCAAAAAACTGGAAGTACCGGTCGAATACGTCCTTGGACGGGTTCTTGCGAAGGATGTCGTGGACAAGGAGACAGGAGAAGTGCTGTTTTCCTGCAACACGGAATTGACTGAAGAGGTATTGAGCAAGCTGGTGGAAGCCGGAATCAGTAAACTCGAAACGTTGTACACCAACGACCTGGACTGCGGCCCCTTTATCTCCGACACGCTGCGTGCAGACTCTACAAAAAATGAGTTGGAAGCGCTGGTGGAGATCTATCGCATGATGCGCCCCGGTGAGCCGCCGACCAAGGAATCCGCGGAAAACCTCTTCAATGGCCTGTTCTTCATGCCGGAGCGTTACAACTTGTCCTCCGTGGGACGGATGAAGTTCAACCGCCGTCTGGACCGTGAAAGTCCCACTGGTGGCATGGTCCTCAACCGGGAAGACATTGTTGACGTACTGAAAACACTGGTCGATATCCGCAATGGCAAGGGCATGGTCGATGATATCGACCACCTGGGCAACCGGCGGGTGCGCTCCGTGGGTGAAATGGCGGAAAACCATTTTCGCATTGGCCTGGTGCGGGTAGAGCGGGCGGTGAAAGAACGTCTCTCCATGGCGGAGAGTGAAGGCTTGATGCCCCAGGACCTGATCAACGCCAAGCCGGTGGCGGCGGCGGTCAAGGAGTTTTTCGGTTCCAGCCAGTTATCCCAGTTCATGGATCAGAACAACCCGCTGTCCGAGGTGACGCACAAGCGCCGGGTTTCCGCATTGGGCCCGGGCGGCCTGACCAGGGAACGCGCCGGATTTGAAGTTCGCGACGTCCATCCCACGCACTACGGCCGGGTCTGTCCTATTGAGACGCCGGAAGGGCCGAATATCGGCTTGATCAATTCACTGGCGACCTATGCACGCACCAATGATTTCGGTTTCCTCGAAACCCCGTATCGCAGGGTGGTTCAAGGCAAGGTCACCGATGAAATCGAATACTTGTCCGCCATCAACGAGGGTAATTTCGTCATTGCCCAGGCTTCCGCCGAACTGGGAAAAGGCAACCGCTTCGTTGAAGACCTGGTGGCGGTGCGCCACATGAATGAGTTTACCGTGATGCCGCCAGAGCGAGTGGATTACATGGACGTGTCTCCCCGGCAGGTAGTGTCGGTGGCGGCTTCCCTGATCCCGTTCCTCGAACACGACGATGCCAACCGCGCCCTGATGGGTTCCAACATGCAGCGTCAGGCGGTGCCTACCTTGCGCACCGAAAAGCCGCTGGTCGGTACCGGCATGGAGCGTTATGTAGCCCGTGATTCCGGAGTTTGTGTGGTGGCCGAACGTTCCGGAGTGGTCGACAGTGTCGATTCCAGCCGCATCGTGGTACGGGTAAACGACGACGATGTCGGCAGTGACGAGGCTCCGGTAGATATCTACAACCTGACCAAGTACACCCGCTCCAACCAGAATACCTGTATTAACCAGCGTCCGATCGTCACGACCGGTGATTTGATAGCCAGCGGCGATATTCTTGCCGACGGCCCCTCGGTTGACCTGGGGGAGCTGGCCCTGGGTCAGAACATGCGTATTGCCTTCATGCCCTGGAACGGCTTCAACTTCGAGGACTCGATCCTGGTATCGGAGCGGGTAGTGACGGAAGACCGTTTCACCAGCATTCACATTCAGGAACTGACCTGTATCGCCCGCGACACCAAGTTGGGGACGGAAGAAGTGACCGCCGATATTCCCAATGTGGGTGAGGGCGCACTGTCCAAGCTGGATGAATCCGGGATCGTCTACATCGGCGCAGAAGTGGATGCCGGTGATATCCTGGTGGGCAAGGTGACCCCCAAGGGCGAAACCCAGCTCACTCCGGAAGAGAAGTTACTGCGCGCGATTTTTGGTGAGAAAGCCTCTGATGTGAAAGACACTTCCCTGCGGGTGCCTACCAGCACCAAGGGTACAGTCATTGATGTGCAGGTTTTCACCCGTGATGGTTTGGAGAAAGACGCCCGCGCCCGGGAAATTGAAAAATACCAGTTGGATGATTACCGCAAAGACCTCAATGAAGAGTACCGAATCTTTGAGGAAGCCATGTTTTCCCGGCTGTTCAATTTGCTTGAGGGAAAAAAGGTGGCCGCTGGTGGGGGCCTGACCAAAGGTAGTGTATTGACCAGGCAGGTTCTGGAAAAACTGCAGCGCGAGCAGTTTTTCAAATTGAAGATCAACGCCTCGATCAACCAGTCCATTGCCGCTGCCAAGCTTCAGTTGGAAGAACAGAACAGGCTGTTGAATGAGCGTCTGGAAGACAAGAAGAACAAGTTACGCAGTGGCAATGATCTCGCTCCCGGTGTGTTGAAAATCGTCAAGGTGTATCTGGCTGTCAAGCGCAGAATTCAACCCGGTGACAAGATGGCGGGCCGCCACGGCAACAAGGGAGTGATCTCCGTAATCATGCCGGTTGAGGATATGCCCTACGATGAACGTGGCGAGCCCGTGGACATCGTGCTCAACCCGCTGGGTGTACCATCGCGAATGAATGTCGGACAGATTCTTGAAACACACCTGGGTATGGCGGCGGTCGGCCTCGGCGAGAAGCTCAATGAAATGATCCGCGAGCAGAGGAATGTAGCAGAGTTGCGCAAATTTCTGGAGAAGATTTACAACACCGGGGTGGGCCGCAGGGAAGATATCAAATCCCTCAAAAATGCGGAGTTGATGGAACTCGCCGAAAATCTGCGTACCGGCATACCCATGTCGACCCCGGTATTCGATGGCGCCGATGAAGCTTCCATCAAGCAACTGTTACAGCTTGCGGATATGCCGGAGAGTGGGCAACTCACCCTCTACGATGGCCGTACCGGCGAAGCTTTCGACCGGCCGGTAACGGTTGGCTACATGTACATGCTCAAGCTCAATCACTTGATTGATGACAAGATGCATGCCCGTTCCACCGGCTCTTACAGCCTGGTTACCCAGCAGCCGCTGGGCGGCAAGGCGCAGTTCGGCGGTCAGCGTTTCGGAGAGATGGAAGTATGGGCGCTGGAAGCTTACGGCGCCGCATACACCCTCCAGGAAATGTTGACCGTCAAGTCGGACGACGTAAGCGGGCGCACCAAGATGTACAAGAACATTGTCGACGGCGCCCATGAAATGGAACCGGGAATGCCGGAGTCCTTCAACGTACTGGTCAAGGAGATACGCTCTCTCGGTATTTACATTGAACTGGAGAGCGACTGAACCATGTGTCAGGACTTATCGGAGCGGCTGATACAGCCGCAAACCAGGAAAACCCTGTGGAGGAATTACCTTGAAAGACTTGCTTGATTTGTTGAAGTCCCAGGGACAAACGGAAGAATTCGATGCTATTCGTATCGGTTTGTCATCCCCCGAGATGATTCGCTCCTGGTCATTTGGTGAGATCAGGAAACCGGAAACCATCAACTATCGCACCTTCAAGCCGGAGCGGGATGGTTTGTTCTGCGCCAAGATTTTTGGCCCGGTAAAGGACTACGAGTGCCTGTGCGGCAAGTACAAGCGTCTCAAGCACCGCGGGGTGGTCTGTGAGAAGTGCGGTGTGGAAGTGGCCCTGACCAAGGTGCGCCGGGAGCGCATGGGGCACATTGAACTGGCCAGCCCGGTAGCTCATATCTGGTTTCTGAAGTCGTTGCCCTCACGTATTGGGCTGCTGCTGGACATGACACTGCGGGACATCGAACGGGTTCTGTACTTCGAATCCTATGTGGTGACCGATGCCGGAACCACTACGCTGGAACCCGGCCAGTTGCTTACCGATGAGCAGTACTACGAGTCGATGGAAGAATTCGGCGATGAATTTAGCGCCAAGATGGGCGCCGAAGCCGTACAGGAGTTGATGCTGCAGTTGGATATTGACCAGGAAGTCGCCGCGCTGCGCGCAGAGATTCCCACCGTCAATTCGGAGACCAAGATCAAGAAACTGTCCAAGCGCCTGAAGCTGATGGAAGCCTTTGCTTCCTCCGGCAACAAACCCGAGTGGATGATTCTCAATGTACTGCCGGTATTGCCGCCGGACCTGCGCCCGCTGGTGCCGCTGGATGGCGGCCGCTTTGCGACTTCCGACCTGAACGACCTGTACCGCCGGGTGATCAACCGCAATAACCGCCTCAAGCGCCTGCTGGACCTGAGCGCGCCGGATATCATCGTACGCAACGAAAAAAGAATGTTGCAGGAATCCGTGGATGCACTGCTCGACAATGGCCGCCGTGGGCGCGCCATCACCGGCTCCAACAAGCGCCCGCTGAAATCCCTGGCCGATGTGATCAAGGGCAAGCAGGGCCGTTTCCGCCAGAACCTGCTCGGTAAACGGGTGGATTATTCCGGCCGTTCGGTGATTGTGGTGGGCCCGACCCTGCGCCTGCATCAGTGCGGGCTGCCCAAGAAAATGGCGCTGGAGTTGTTCAAACCGTTCATCTTCAGCAAGCTGGAACTGCGCGGCCTCGCCACCACCATCCGGGCCGCCAAAAAAATGGTTGAGCGTGAACCTCCGGAAGTCTGGGATATTCTGGCGGAGGTCATTCGCGAACACCCGGTACTGCTGAATCGTGCCCCCACCCTGCACCGCCTGGGTATTCAGGCCTTCGAGCCGGTTTTAATCGAGGGTAAGGCGATTCAGTTGCACCCGCTGGTATGTGCTGCCTACAACGCGGATTTTGACGGTGACCAGATGGCGGTTCACGTACCGTTGACGCTGGAAGCGCAGTTGGAAGCACGGGCACTGATGATGTCGACCAACAACATCCTTTCTCCGGCCAATGGTGAGCCGATTATCGTACCTTCCCAGGATGTGGTGCTCGGCCTTTACTACATGACCCGCGACCGTATCAATGCCAAGGGCGAGGGAATGGTATTCGCGGACACCACCGAGGTGCATCGCGCCTATGTATCCGGTTATGTTCACCTGCAGGCGCGCATCAAGGTGCGTATCCGGCAGAACCTGGTGGGTGAGGACGGAGAAGTGCTTGAGCACAGCTCGGTCGAGCAGACAACTGTCGGCCGCGCCCTGTTGTGGGAAATCGTTCCCGGCGGGTTGGCTTACAAGCTGATCAACCAGCCCATGACCAAGCGGGAAATCTCACGGGTGATCAACCAGTGCTATCGGGCAGTGGGGCTGAAGGCCACGGTGATCTTTGCCGATCAACTGATGTACATGGGTTACGAATATTCCACCCGCTCCGGGGCCTCCATCGGGGTCAACGATTTTGAAATTCCCGAGGAGAAGGCAAGTATCATCACTCACGCGGAAGCCGAAGTGAAAGATATTGAAGATCAGTACGCCTCCGGCCTGGTTACCCAGGGTGAGAAGTACAACAAAGTGGTCGATATTTGGTCACGCGCCAATGACCTGGTATCCAAATCCATGATGGAGGGGCTCAGCAAGGAGATGGTGGCCAACCGTGATGGTGAGCAGGAGCAGCAGGCCTCTTTCAACTCCGTATACATCTACGCCGACTCCGGGGCACGGGGCTCGCCTGCCCAGATCCGCCAGTTGGCGGGAATGCGGGGGCTGATGGCCAAACCGGACGGCTCCATCATCGAAACGCCGATTACCGCGAACTTCCGTGAGGGTTTGAACATACTGCAATACTTTATTTCCACGCACGGTGCTCGCAAGGGTCTGGCGGATACCGCGCTGAAGACCGCCAACTCCGGCTACCTGACCCGCCGCCTGGTGGATGTCGCACAGGACGTGGTGGTTACCCAGGAGGACTGTGAAGCGGACAACGGTCTGTTAATGACCCCGGTTATCGACGGAGGCGACATCATCGAGTCCCTGGGAGACCGGGTGCTGGGTCGTATTGTCTGCCGGGATGTGCTGAAGCCCGGCTCCACGGATGAAATTGCGGTGACCGCCGGGACCATGCTGGACGAGCGCTGGGTCGAACGTCTGGAGGAAATGGGTATCGACGAAATCGAAGTACGCTCACCGATTACCTGTGAAACCTATCACGGTATCTGTTCGGCATGTTACGGCCGTGACCTGGCCCGTGGCCACAAGGTCAATATGGGTGAAGCCGTGGGCGTGGTCGCCGCCCAGTCCATCGGTGAGCCGGGTACTCAGCTCACCATGCGTACCTTCCACATCGGCGGCGCCGCCTCCCGGGCCACGGCCTCGGATAACATTGAGGTGAAGGGCGATGGAACGGTGCGCCTGCACAACCTGAAGTTTGTGGAGCGTAAGGACGGCCGTCTGGTAGCCGTCAGCCGTTCCGGCGAGTTGGCGATATCCGATGAACGGGGCCGTGAACGGGAGCGTTACAAGTTGCCTTACGGGGCGCTGATCAGGGTTGCCGACCAGGCCGGGGTAAAGGCTGGTGAGGTGGTGGCGTCCTGGGACCCCCATACCCACCCCATTATCACCGAAGTGGCGGGTATTGCGCAGTTTTCCGGTATGGAAGAGGGCATCAGTATCCGCCGGCAAACCGATGAGTTGACCGGCCTTTCCAAGATTGAGGTAATGGACCCGGCGGAACGTCCTGCTTCCGGCAAGGATCTGCGCCCCTCTGTGGCGCTGGTCGACGAGAGTGGCGCGGAACTGTGTCTGGCTGATACCGATGTTCCGGCGCGTTACTTTTTACCCGCCAAGGCGATCGTCAGCATGGAAGACGGCGCCGAGGTCGGCGTTGGCGATGTGATTGCCAGTATTCCGCAGGAAGGTTCCAAGACCCGCGACATTACCGGTGGTCTGCCCAGGGTCGCCGACCTGTTTGAAGCACGCAAGCCCAAGGAGCCCGCCATTCTGGCGGAAGTCAGCGGCACCGTCAGCTTCGGCAAGGAAACCAAGGGCAAACGCCGCCTGGTCATTACCCCCACTGAGGGGAAACTGCTGCCCGATGGCAGTGACCATTACGAGGTTCTGATTCCCAAGTGGCGCAAGTTGTCGGTGTTTGAGGGGGAGAGTGTCGAGAAGGGTGAAGTGGTTTCCGAGGGCCCGCCAAATCCACACGACATCCTGCGTCTCAAGGGTATCGAGGAACTGGCAAGGTACATCGTTAACGAAATTCAGGATGTTTACCGCCTGCAAGGTGTGAAGATCAACGATAAACACATTGAAGTGATCGTCCGTCAGATGTTGCGCAAGGTGCAAATTATCGACCCCGGCGACTCCAACCTCATCAAGGGTGAACAGGTGGAGTACACCACCTACCTGGAAGAAAACGAGCAGTTGAAGGCCAAGGACGCCGCACCTGCCAAGGGGGAGCGCGAGTTGCTGGGCATCACCAAGGCATCGTTGGCCACCGAAAGCTTTATTTCCGCGGCGTCTTTCCAGGAAACCACCCGGGTGCTAACCGAAGCGGCGGTGACCGGCAAGCGCGACAGCTTGCGTGGCTTGAAGGAAAACGTGGTGGTGGGCCGCTTGATTCCGGCGGGAACCGGCCTGGCGTATCACGAGGAGCGCAAGCGCAAGCGGGCGCGGGACCTGGAGTACTCGGAAAGCGGGGTAAGCGCCGAGGAGATCGAGGCAGCCCTGACCGAAGCCCTGCGGGCCGATGCCCAGAGGGCGCAGTAGCTTGTTTCGGCTCGGGTAGGGAAGGCCGGTGGCAGTTGAGAAAAATCGCAACTGTCACCGACCCCTTTATTCCTGGTTGGAAATATGGTCCGCGAGTTTGTCCGCCCTCGGGTTTTCCATCTCACGCAAGATTTTGATTATTCCAGCGGCGTACACCGGGTGGCTCATTGCGCACCTGCCGAGGTGAACGATCATATCGTCATCCGAGATTTCGGCTATCGCCTCTATCACTCGGCTCGAAGGGTTTCCCCGAAGTTCCCGCAAAAGTATTTCTTTTGCCGTGGTATCACCGCGCAGGCCCAAGGTGATTGCAGCGGCGCGTCTCACGCTGCTGAATGGATCGGCAAGCCCGTCGCGAAGAACTTGTCCGGTTATCCCCGCTCTATCCGCCAGTTGGAATGCCGATTCGCGCACATAGGGATTTTCATGCTGTAGCAATGGGGCAATAAACTCCTCGGGCAAGTTCAGGCAGGCGTCCACCGACGCCGCCAGAGTCGGCCCCAGGAGAGCCCCTTGCACCTCGACCGAAAGTACAATCTGCCGCAAGGCTGTCTGGGCCGGAAGGCTTTCCAGTTTGGCCAGGGTTTTCAAAACGCTGACTTGCTCCAGTAGCGGTGTCTTCATGCCGTACCCTGTGAAGCGCCGCCACAAACGGACAAGAGCCGGGACGGCTGTGTCCAGGGAACGGTTCACTACCTCTGTGCAGAGAGACTCGACATTTGACAGATTTGCTTCTGCCAGCAGCACCAGCAGTTCCTCGTTGGATAGGTCGCCAACGGCCACAGGTTCTCCCGTGCGCGGATATTCTTGCAGCTTTGGCTGTTCTGGGGATTCGAAAAGATCCAGTTGAACTTGCGCAAGTATTTCTTGTTTTAATTTACCCAAAACAATTCCTGGCTTTCATTCTCGGCCCCGGCGCAACCTCGGAATCACTCCCGCAAGTGGACTTCAGGGAATACCTGAAAGTACACAATTAAAGATGGAACAATAAGCCTTTGCAACCATTGGGATTGGCAAACAAATGGGGTCGGAGACACTTGAGAAAAAATCGCAACTGTCACCGATCCCTTTATCTCTATTTGTTTATCAAAAATACGTTGGCATGCTTACTGAAGGGGCTTGAGCCCGGCGTTTGGAGTCAGAGGCCCCGGGCTTGACAGCGCGGGGCCTCCTGTTTGCAGTCTGAACAGCTATGGCGTTTCCGCCGCCGCTGTCAGATAACAGGTACCGCATCAGTTCAGGTTCATCACCTTGGTCCAGGCTGCGACGAAATCATTGGCGAACTTTTCTCCACCATCGTTCGCGGCATAAACCTCGGCTACCGCGCGCAACTCGGTATTGGAACCGAAGATCAGGTCCACCGGGGTAGCCTTCCACTTCAATTCTCCCGAAGCGCGGTCGCGCCCTTCGTAGACACCCACCGTACCTGGAGACTTCGTCCAGCGGGTGGACATGTCGAGCAGGTTGACAAAAAAGTCATTACTCAGGGCGCCCGGCCGATCGGTGAAAACACCGTGAGCCACCGCGCCGGTATTGGCATCCAGAGAGCGAAGTCCACCTACCAACACGGTCATTTCCGGTACGCTCAGGGTCAACATGGCGGCTCGGTCCACCAGCATCTGCGCCGGTGAGCGGCGGTTGCCCTCGCCAAAGTAGTTGCGGAAGCCATCGGCACGGGGTTCCAGCACGGCAAAGGAGTCCACATCGGTTTGCGCCTGGGTGGCATCGGTGCGGCCCGGTGTGAAGGGTACCTCCACGTTATAACCGCCCTGCTTCGCCGCCTGTTCCACTGCGGCGGCCCCGGCGAGTACGATCAAGTCCGCCAGGGATATTTTTCTGCGCCGTGAATCTTCGTTGAACCTGGCCTGAACCTCCTCCAGTTTCGCGAGTACCTTTGCCAACTCTTGCGGACTGTTGGCTGGCCAGTCCTTTTGTGGGGCCAGCCGCACGCGCGCACCGTTCGCGCCACCGCGCATGTCGGTCCCGCGGTAGCTCGCGGCAGAAGACCAGGCCGTTCTCACCAGTTCGGGCACGCTCAGACCGGAATTCAGAATCTGCTCCTTGAGCTTGCGGATATCCCGGGCGTTCACAACCGGGTGCTCCAGGGCGGGAACCGGGTCCTGCCACAGCAGGGCTTCCCGTGGTGTATCGGCCCCGATATAACGCGAACGCGGCCCCAGGTCGCGGTGGGTAAGTTTGAACCAGGCCTTGGCGAAGGCGAGTTCAAACTCCGCCGGGTTTTCCTGGAAACGTTTGGTGATCTCACGGTAGCTGGGCTCGAACTTCAGCGACAGGTCCGTGGTGTACATGATTGGCGCATGACGTTTGGAGGGGTCATGGGCGTCCGGCACCAGATTGGCCCCCATACCATCGGCAGGAATCCACACGGTGGCGCCGGCCGGGGTTTTGGTTTGCACCCACTCGAAGTTGAACAGGTTGTCCAGGTACTGTGTGGTCCAGGCGATCGGGTTGACCGACCAGGCGCCTTCCAGACCACTGGTTACCGTATCAGCGCCCTTGCCGGCGCCGCATTTGTTGGTCCAACCAAAGCCCTGCTCTTCAATGGCCGCGGCGGCGGGTTCCGGGCCCACACATTCCGGTTTTTGCGCGCCATGGCCCTTGCCGAAGGTGTGTCCACCGGCGATCAAGGCTACCGTTTCTTCATCGTTCATGGCCATGCGGCCGAAGGTTTCGCGAATGTCCCTGG
>JAPOQD010000196.1 GCA_026710905.1 Halieaceae bacterium | reverse complement strand
CGGGCGAACTGACGGCTTACCTGCACACCGATTACGATTTTTACCGGGCAACACTTTACAACCGGGGGCAAGAGACAATCTCGGCGCACTACCGGCTGCAGGGTGACGGCCGCCTGGTGGATGAAACCGTTACAGCGGATCGTATCGAGCTAACTATCGAACCGGTCAGCCGGCAAGTCCGAGATGATTTCGAGTTCCTGGGGCTGCGTGACAAAATCCATTTCCTGGTGGATCGGGGCAGCCGTTTGCCACTGCGAATTTCCGGGAAGGACCCCCTGCTCGGAGAGGTTCATATCAACCTGGTGAGCGCCGCGCTTTGATTGGCTTGATCAGCAACCCGAACAGCGGTCACAACCGCGACCAGTTTCAGCGTTTGTCCCAACTGCTGGATGCCCAGCCCAATATCATTCACTGCATTACCGAAAGTAGCCGGCAGATACCTGCGGCTCTTGAGCAATTGCGCCGACAGCCCATTGAGGCGCTGGCCATCAATGGTGGCGACGGCACCCTTTCCGCCACACTCGGCCATGCGCTGGAAAACCGGGTGTTCGACAAACTGCCGCCGGTAGTGGTCCTGCCCGGAGGCACCGCCAATATGAGCGCCGGTGATGTCGGGGTACGTGGCGCACTCTCTGCGGCAGTGACCAGGTTGTGCGCCTGGAGTAAGGGCAAGGCGCCAGAGAGCCGGCGCATTCAACGAGTCATGATGCGTGTCTGTGTGGAGCCGGACAGCCGGCCCCATTACGGTATGTTTCTTGGCGCCGGCGCTGTTATCCAGGGTACCGAATACGCCCACCGTGAACTGCACTCACGCGGCCTGCGCGATGAATTCAGCGTTGCTCTCGGCGCGCTGCGCACCCTCTGGGGAGTGGTGCGTCGAGATGGGCAATTTCGCCGGGCGGTGGATGTGAACCTCCATCTTCAGGAGTGGTCTGGCTGGGACCGGCACCGGACACTGATTCTTGCGGTCAGCAGCCTGCATCGCCTTTTCATGGGCATTGACCCGTTCTGGGGCGAGGGTCCTGGCGCGCTGAGAGTTTCCGTGATTGAGAATGACTGCCGGCGTTTTTTACGAGCCTTTCCCTCCATTGCCAGGGGTCGGCCCAACCGCCTGGCCCGGCCCGAAAACGGATATTTCAGCTATAACACGGACCACATCACCTTGCAGATCGACTCCGCCTTCAATCTGGATGGTGAAATACTCTATGGTTCGGATGCTGATGGAACGGTTACCATCAGCGCCAGCGAACCGATCACCTTCCTGCGCCTGTGAATCGATTCCCCACAGCCTCAAGGCCTGTCGCCGACTCCGAACCGGCCCTGGCCGCATTGCTGGAGCAATTGCTGGAGCAGTATCGGGGCGCTGTCAACTGCGTCCTGGTGTATGGCTCGTGCCTGCGCAGTGGTGACCTCCACGACGGCTTGCTGGACCTGTATCTGATCTGCGACGACTATCGCTCAGCCTATGGCAGTGGGCTGCTCGCCATGGCCAACCGGCTGTTGCCACCAAACGTGTTCTACGCGGAAGTGAGTCATGAGAATCGAATCCTGCGCTGTAAATATGCGCTGCTTTCCTCCGCGCAATTGGCCCGGCGCACCAAACGAAGCACCATGGAATCCTATTTCTGGGGCCGTTTCGCACAACCGGTAGCTATAGCCTGGCAGCGGGATGAAGAAAGCCGCCGACAAGTCGAGAAATGCCTGCTTACGGCGGTCACCACGTTGTTGCGGGCTGCGCTGCCGGCGCTGCCCGCCAGCGCCAGTGTGCAACAACTGTGGCAGCAGGCCCTGGGGCTGAGTTACCGGACCGAACTGCGTACTGAAAGCAGCGCACGCACCGCTCAACTCAGCGCCGTTGGGGCGTCGCATTTCGAGCAGGTTACCCGGCTGGCGCAGGAGGCGGGCCTGCCGCTGGAGTTGTGGGAGGAACGGGGCAGTGGACATTACCGCAGCCACTGCAACAAGCTGCAACGCGCCTGGGCTCGGCTGACCTGGCCACTGCGAACCGCCATGGGAAAACCACGCTCGATCCTGCGGCTGGTAAAGGCCCTGTTCACCTTTGCCGGGGGACTGGACTATATCGCATGGAAGCTGGAACGCCACTCCGGACAACAGATTACGGTTCCACCCAAGGTGCGCAAGAGACCCTTGCTGTATTGCTGGGGATTCTTTTGGAAACTCTACCGTCGGGGCGTCTTTAAATGACTGTCGTCTTGCAGCCGCAGCGCCAGTGCAATACCCACTGGCGCCCAGAATACAAAGTAGATAATGTTGACCTTGTCGATCAGGCGGTCGCCGGAGAAGAAGAAGACCGTGCAACCCATCAGCAGCAGAGTCAGGCCGATGCGCGCTTCAATGTGCTGCAGATGCCCCACCAGGCGCAGTGCGACCGCAGCCACCATTGCAAACAACAGCAATAGCCCGGCAATGCCACCCTGCCACATCACCGAAAGATACAAGTTGTGGGCGCCCCGAAAATTCTGATCTCCCACCCGGGTCCAGTGCTCGGAGAGTTGCCCCCACCCGTACCAGGGTTTGCTGGCGAACAGGTCGGTGGCGGTGGCGGCCCAGATGCCCAGCCGATAACTGTCTCCGCGCGGCAGCAGGGAGGCCTGAGAGGAGGGGTCTTGCAACACCAGCCAGGCGGCGGCAGAGCACAGCGCCAGACCGGCGCAAAACCACAGGGAAAAGCGCCTCCACTGGGGTTGCGCCAGGGCGACGCCATAGACGAGCAGACAGATCACCACTGCAATCCATGCGGAACGGGTCCCGCTCAGCAGGATAGCAACCAATAACAGTGCGGTGGTGAGTACCCCGAAACTGCCCCACGATCCGCGCTCCCTCAGAATCAGTGTAAGAGAAAAAGGCAGTACAACACACCAGGTGCGGCCGGCTCTACCGGGGTTGGCAAGGCGAAAAAGACCCTCCAGGCGGCCATCAGAGGGTGGCTCGATAACATACAACACCAGCGCTGCCACAATGCCAATGGCGGCTCCCGCCACCACGATGCGGCTGAGCACGGAAAGAAAACCTGCGCGATGGCTGAGCACCAGGGCCAGAGCGACAAAAAAAGCAACATCTCCCGACGCCCGCAGCCACACCTGGCCAATTCCACGGACATTGGCGCCGGTCGACCAGAATGTGCTGCAGGCCATATAGAGCACCAACACTACACCCAGCCAGAAGACATGGTCGCGCAGCAGGCTGCGCCTCACAGACTGCCCTTCTGAAAGCATGCAGACGGCAGCGACCAGCGGCAGGCCAAGCAGTGCATCAAACGGCATCGGTACAACAAAAACCGAGGCCAGCAATAACACCAATAACCAGGAAATGGTGTTGATTGAAGCAAAGCGAAAACCGCCCGAACCGGTTATCGGCAGGTTGTTGTCAGAGGGAGCGCCCATGGAGGGTGGCTATTATGCACCCTCCCGGCATGGGGTCAAGCTGCTTTCCAGGCAGCGCCGGGTGTAGACCCCTGGGGGCAAACCCGGTGATCGTGCCGATCGGACAGGATACTGAAGCTACTGGAATTCCCGATTCCAAACCCTTACAGTTGACACTCTCAATTGCGGCGCACAGATTCAGAAACAGAGACAGCATGAACCACTGCGTATTCATCCATACCAATCACAAGCAAATGACCGGCGCCATGGTTGGCGAATACGCGTTGCGGCGTTATTCGGTCAATAACGACAAATTCGATGTACGGATTCTCGACAGTCGGGATTACCCCATGTTCACCGCCCGGGAGGGCCAACAGTACCTGCGTGACGGGGTCAAGCGAACCTGGCTGAACGACGACCTGCAATCCTTCACCCCGACCCGCTTCATGCCACCGGGTCTGATGGGTTTCCAGGGCCGTGCGCTGGTCATTGACCCGGACATTTTTGCCAGTAGCGACATCTGGGAATTGTTGAACAGGGATATGTGCGGCAAGGCAATCCTGTGCCGTATGCGTTCCGGGCCAAAAGGTCTGGTTGACCGCTGCTTCGCCAGTAGTGTGATGTTGCTGGATTGCGCCAGGCTGGGCCACTGGGATGCGGAAGCCAGCTTCAACGCCATGTTTGAGTTCCGGCAGGACTATCAGCCCTGGATATGTCTGAAAGAAGAAGACCGCGACAGTATCGGATTCTTTGAGCCGGAGTGGAACGATTTCGACAAGTTCACCCCCGCCACCAGGATGCTGCACACTACCCGCCGAAAAACCCAGCCCTGGAAAACCGGCCTGCCCACCGACTGGCGCCCTGCGGAACGCTTCCGCCTGTTCCCCCCGGCCGCCTGGCTGATGCGCGCCCGCCGCCACCTGTTTGGAGAGTACGCCTTTCTCGGCAATTACAAGTCACACCCTGACCCCAACCAGGAAAACTTTTTCTTCGGTTTGCTGAAAGAGTGCCTGGATCAGGGCAGGATCAGTGAGGAGTTTCTGCGCCGGGAAATGGTGCAAAACCATATCCGCCACGATGTTTTCGAAGTGTTGGAACGAGTGCCCGAGTTGCCGCCGGCACCGCTTCATCCCTTGATTAACCAGGTTAGCAGCGCCGCCTGAGCAGTTCTCTTACCCGTCCGGCTGTTTCCAGAAGTTCCACATTGCTGTGCTTCTCCAGAGCCAGGGAAGCCGACTCATCCTGCCCCAGCCACAACGCCAGCCGCGCCTCCAGCAGGGCGCCCACAATTCGGCGCACATCCCGGCGCATTCGCCGCGGCGCCAAGACCATGGCCAGGCGATGACTGAGGGGCCGATAACGGTAATTGTGCAGGTAACGCCACCACGGGCCCGGGTGATCATCCATGTCGAAGATGTGCAGCGGCTTGCCCATGGCGCCGGCCTCGGCCAGCATGGACACACTCTCTCCAGTGACAATAAAACGCTCGCCAATACCCAGGAAACCCAGGTAAGGGTTGGCGGCGCCAGTGTCCCGGCAATCGTGGGTAAAGCGCGGCGCCGTAATCTGGGCGAGCAGCGCACGCCAGGCTGCAGGCGGGGTCCGTGCACTGTTGCTGATCAACAGGGAGCCGCCCTTCCCGGCCACCAGTTGCTGCACCCGCTGGCCTAGATTGCGGGCCTTGGCCGGCGTAAACACATAAGGGCCACTGTTGCCCCCCACCAGTAAAACGGTAAAAGGACGCGGCAATTCCTCCAGATGTGGTTGCAGCGAAGCCACTGCATCCCGTAACTGCTCCCCAGGCAGGCGATACAAGGGCAGGCGATTGAGCTGAATGTTTGCCTGCCGGGACAATAAATACTGGGGCGTGGTCACCACCAGGCCGTAGTGCCGGGGATGAGCCCAGGGCCTGCCAATATGCACCAGTTGACTGTGGCCTCCACTGCGCGCCCTGATCCAGCGGGCAACCGGCTCATTTCGGCGCCCGGCGCTAATCACCAGATCCGGCCAGGGAGCCCCCAGTGGGCTCGATGCACTTCGATCAATACCCGCCAGGGTCACCCCCGGCAACAGATGGGTCAGCAATTCCCAGGACCGGGCGGATAGTCGTTTTTCCTCCGCCGGCCAACCCAGCTCGACTGCCAGTGCCCGCACCTGGGTATTGTCGCCCGCCTTACTGCCCAGCAATAGCCACACCAAAGGTTCAGACATTCCCGACTCCATTCAAGGCCTCGCCGAACCGGCAGTCGCGCGCCGGAAGATCATCATTGGTCAGGCTGTTCTTCAAGCATCAATGAACAAGTTGTTCTTCGAACAGGGCTTGAATCCGCATGATGGCGCGGGGCACATCATCGGGCAGTGAGCCACTGGGGTGACTCAGGGCCTGTCCACTCCAGACCGCCAGCTTGCGTTCCACCAGCAACTGGTGAAATGCGCGAAAATCGCGGGTCGAGGACAACAGAGTGAACACATCCAGGCGAAACACCAACCGGGCCAGCCAGTGCCGCAGCCGATCACTCGTAGAGACCAGACGCGGCCTGAACAGCCAGCGGGCAAAAGAGCGGCGGCGCTGGTCGAGACGGCCCAGGATGCCATAGGGAAGAGGAAATATTGCCAGGGGGCGGCGCAGATAAACCACTTCCACCAACATGGAAATACTGTCGCCCGTAACCACAAAACCATCGGCAAGCCCCAACAGCGCGCGATACGGATTATCCTCACCCTGTTCCGACCACTGGTAAAATCCTGAGCCAGGGGTCAGACCTTCACGCAAGGTCTCCACCACCACCTGTGGAGTGCGGCGGCTGGTAGTAAAATAGGCGGTGCCGCCCAACTCATCAGTCACCTGTTTTCCCAACTTCAGCAAGCCCTGCGCCACCCGGCGATTCATCACATAGGGGCTGGTCCCCCCACCGACGAAAAAGGCCACCAGCGGGCGTGGCAGATCGGCCCAACGCTGTTTCCAGGAACCGGCCTGGGCTGCGACCTCCTGGTCACTCACCCGCATCAGCGGCAAAGTGATGGGCTGGCAGTTGGGCATCGGCGGCATGTGTTTTTCCGCACTGCACACGATCAGATCAAAGTCCATCATGCGGGCAGTGGGCTTGCCCACCAGCACCACCTTGCTGCGCCCACCTGATTGTTGCTTTACCCACAGAGCCGCCATGGAAGGCCTCCGGCCCACGGTAAGAATCAGATCCGGCCAGGGGGCATGCAGAGTGTCGGAGCGGCTCTGGTCCAAATGATGCAGAGACGGGGAAAAGCGGGGTTTGCCATGCACATACCGTGGCTTCATTTGCAGAAATTTTCGCTCGCAAGGCCACGGCAGGGCATCGGCGAGGGTCTCCACCTGTCCGTTGTCGCCGCGTTTATCGCTGACCATGATCCAGGTGCGTGGCTGTAACATGAACCGGAACGAAAACCTGTGCCGCAATAGTGCGCCGAATTATGTGATAAGACCCGGGAAATAACCAGTTTCGCCAATGCTACAATATGCCGAAAGCCCGCCAGGAAGCGATCGTTTGCTTATCAACCGGTATATCAACTCCGAAATTTTACTCCCCTTTGTCAGTGGGCTGGGCCTGCTGGTACTGATTTTTGTAGGTTATACGGCCACTGTGCAACTCAACCTGGCCGCACAGGGGCAACTGAGCGGCTCCACCGCCCTGGGGTTGATCGCCCTTAACACCTTCGTGACCCTAGAGGTTCTCATGCCCTCGGCCCTGTTTTTCTCAGTGCTGGCCGCCATCAGCCGCATACACAGAGACCAGGAAATGAACGTTTTATACGCCTCCGGAATCAGCCGCTTGCGGATACTGGGGGCGGTGTTCCAATTCGCTGTCGTGGTGGCGCTGATCACCGGTTTCATCTCCATGGAAGGCAGACCCTGGGCTTACCGTGAAATCTACCGGTTGGAGGCTGAGGCGGCCGCCCGCTTTGATCTGAAGAAATTGGCCACGGGAGAATTCGTCAGCATGGGAACCAGCGACTACATCTTTATTGCCGATGATATCGACCTGGACCAGGGCCTGCATAAAAACGTCTTCCTGCACAAGAAACACCGTGGCGAAGATCGGACCGAGATCATTGTCGCGGAACAGGCCGCGCTGCCGGAGCTCAACCCCGGCGAAACCCTCAACGCCCGTTTTTATCACGGTTATCACTACCTTCTTGATCAACGGGAATCGCAGGATGTTACCGTGCGCTTCGATTACTTGAGCGTTGATATGGGTTATAGCGAAGCTCTCGGCAATTACCGGCGCAAGGCGGAAACCACGTCTCAACTGGGCAAGTCCGGCGAACCGAAGGATATCGCGGAATATCAGTGGCGCCTGTCGACGCCACTGGCTACGCTGCTGCTGGCATTGCTGGCTACACCATTGGGAAGGTCGGACCCGCGGCAATCACGCCTGCGCAGTATTTTTATCGCCATCTCTGTCTATGTGGCCATGTTTGGCCTGACCAGTGTCACCCGCACCTTTATCGAGCAGGGCCGCATCGACGCTTTTCCCGGCCTTTGGTCCTCCTATGCGATTATTTTCATCGTTCTGTTACTGCTGTTGCGCCGCCCCGGGACCAACTGATGATGACTATCCTGTCCCGCTATATCGCCGTTCATTTGGTCAGCGGCTGGCTGTTGGCTCTTGGGGTTCTGGGAACGGTATTCGGGATTATCGGCCTGATTGAAGAACTGGAACGCGCCGACGGCGGTTATGGGGTGGTGAAGGTCATTCAGTTTACCCTACTGTCCCTGCCCAGCCGCCTGCTGGACCTGGCGCCGGTCATCTTTCTTCTGGGCACCATCCTGGCCCTGTCGGGGTTGGGCCGCCACCGCGAACTGACCATTATTTGCTGTTCAGGGATATCGCTGCGCTCACTGCTGAAGGCCATCGCACTGCCTGTTGCCGCACTGCTGGTGGTACTTTGGCTATTGCTGGAATTCGTCACGGCGCCACTGGTTCAGTCCGCCCAGCAACTGAAAGCAACGGCCCGCAGCGAACTGCCCAACCTGCTGCCTGACGGCGGAGTATGGTCCAGGCAAGGGAGCCGTTTCACCCACCTGGGCGCCATGCGCGAAGGCAACAAACCCGTAGACATCAGCTTGTATCAGTTTGATGAACAGGGTCGTCTGCTGCTGGCTCTGGACGCCGCCAAGGCTCAGGTCAGCCCTGACCGGCGCTGGCGTTTTCAGCAAGTCAGGCAAAAGCAGTTGCAGGCTGACGAATTGGCCACCAGGCTGCTGGCGGAAGTGCAGATAGACAATCTGTGGTCGCCGGCCGAGTTGCCCACCCTGTCACTGAGCAGTGACAGCATACGGCTATCCGTGCTCAGGGATTACATCGCCTTCCTGAAACGAAATCAACAAGCCTTCGCGAGCCATGAAATGAGCTTTTGGCAACGGGTTACCTTGCCGCTCACGGTAGCCGCCATGGTGCTGCTGGCCACCCCCATCAGCGCCGACCTCGGTTCACGCCGCAACCGCAACTTCGGTGTCAACCTGGCGTTCGGGGTGCTGATCGGCATTTTCTTTTTTCTGGGTACGCAGATCACCCACGCACTGGGTCAGATGACGCAGGCCAGCCCCCAGTTGACGGCATTGCTACCGGCGTTCATTGTGCTACTGTGCAGCGGCCTGTTGATGCGGGGCATGCGCTGGTGATGGCCATTATTCACAGCCTTGCCGTTCCTCTCCGCGAGCCGAGAGCGTTCAGCCCATGCGATTAATGCTGAGTTTTTTCTCCGCCTATCCCATGCACACCTTGCTGATGCTGCTGGCCCTGCTGCTGTCCGGGCTGATGGAAGGGCTGGGCCTGTCCACGCTGCTGCCCCTGCTGAACGTGGCGCTGGGCTCCCAGGCCGGAGCGGCACTAGGACTTCCGGAAACTGCGGTACAGAATGATTTCGAACGCCAGGTGCTCGAACTCCTGGCCTGGTTCAACATTTCTCCAAGCCTGGCGAATTTATTGTTGATCATCGTCATGATGATCTTGCTGAAAAGCCTGATGCTGGTGGTGGCAAATCGCCAGGTCGGTTATACCGCCGCCCAGGTCGGCACCGATTTACGGCTGCGCATGTTGCGGGCGGTGATGCGCAGCAAATGGGAATACTTTCTGCATCAGCCGATCGGGAAATTAACCAATTCACTGGCCACCGAAGCACAGCGTGCATCCACCTCTTTTGTGCACGGGGCCACCGCGCTGACTTACCTGATACAGGCCACCGTTTACGGGGGCGTAGCCTTCGCCCTGTCATGGAAAGCCAGCCTGGCGGCTTTGGCGGCGGGTACGGTATTCATCTTCGCTTCACACTTTCTGGTCCGTATCACCCGCCGGGCAGGTAAACGCCAGACCAAGATACTCGGTTTCCTGATGTCCGACCTGACCGATACCCTGCAATCGGTCAAGCCCATCAAGGCGATGGCGAGGGAACATCTGGCGGACCACGCCCTGGCCGGAAATACCCTGCGGCTCAACCAGGCATTGCGCAAGGCGGTATTGAGCGGTGCAGTATTGGATGGCGCCCAGGAATTCCTGTTCGCCATTTTCATCGCAATGGGGATGTATGCAGCCCTGCAAATATTCGCCATGGATTTGCCCACCGTGATGATACTTGTGCTCACCCTTGGCCGGGGTTTTTCCTTTTTGGGGAAAGTGCAGAAGCAGTACCAAAAACTGGCTCAAGGTGAAAGCGCTTATTGGGCCATGGTGGATGCCATCGTCAACGCCGAGCAGGCGCGGGAACATCTGTTTACCGGCCCGGCGCCGAGCCTGGAGCACAGCCTGGAATTCGCCGATGTCGACTTCAGCTATGATCGGCGCCAGGTGTTTGAAAAACTGAACCTGAAAGTAGAGGCAGGCAAGCTCACTACCCTGGTTGGACCATCGGGCGCCGGAAAGACCAGTATCATCGACCTTGCCGCGGGCCTGCTGCAACCACAGTCCGGGGCCATACGGGTAGACGGCAAACCACTTCAGGAATTGAATCTGCGAGACTGGCGCGGCCTGATCGGTTACGTCCCCCAGGAAACAGTCCTGCTGCACGACAGCATTACGCACAATGTCACCCTGGGCGATCCTGAACTGGGCGCCGGGGAAGTGGAACAAGCCTTGCGGGCCGCCGGGGCCTGGGAATTTGTCGAACGGCTGCCGGAGGGCTGCGCCACCCTGGTCGGAGAACGCGGCGGCAAACTTTCCGGTGGCCAACGGCAGCGTATCGTCATCGCCAGGGCGCTGATCAATCGGCCCAGGCTGCTGATACTCGACGAAGCCACCAGCGCACTGGACGCGGACAGTGAAGCCGACATCTGCCGGACGTTGGGCAGCCTCAAGGGGCAACTCACCATCCTCACCATCACCCACAACCACGCCATGAGGGAAGCGGCGGACCGGGTCTATCGGCTGAACAACGGAAGGGCCGAACTGGTCTCGGGGCTGGATCGAGAAGTGACCGCAATGTCCCGGGATTGAATGGCGGCGCCGGGGACAAAGACGTTACCACTCACTTTTTTCTCCGACCCTTTTTCATTTTTTATTTCATGACGAGTCGGCCCGGCGTCATGCGTCAATCGCGACACTGATTTCGTCCATCGCACGGTGAAGGGTCATAGCCTCTATTCCACCGCGCATTGGAAAACAGTCTTTACCCTTATGAACAAGAATGCGGCGGACAGCCGTAATGTCATCGGCCGCATTATGGAAGCCGCGGTCAACTGTCGGTGAACTGCTGAGCTTGACCTCAATCGCCCAACAATGCCCCGAGGGAAACTCCAGGACAAGATCAGCCTCTGCACCGGCGCTGGTACGATAGAAAAAAGGCCGCACTTTGCCGTTGGACGCACTGATCAAATTTTCTATGACAAAACCTTCCCAACTTTTTCCGGATACGGCGTGACTTCTCAAGGCATCCATTGTTTGAAGGTTTAGTAGAGCGTGCAGTATCCCGGAATCTCGGACAAAGGGTCGCGGAGACTTTACAAGCCGCTTGCCTCTGTTGACTGACCACGGCGCCAGCGTCCGAATCAATAGAAGTTTTTCGAGAATATCCAGATAACGGGCAATAGTGTGCCCACTTACGCCGAGTGACCGCGCATATCTCTGAGCATTAAATAATTCACCTTGATCGTTCGCCAGCATTCTCCAGAAGCGTGCAAGTTGATCTGTTGAAACTTGCAATCCAAATTGAGGTACATCACGTTCCAAATAAGTCTGTATGAAATCCAGGCGCCATTGTAGTGATGCCTCCTCGTCTTCGCGGGTGTAACTCTCCGGAAATCCGCCCTTCCGCCAAAGACTGTCAATAAGAATTTGTTCATTTTCGTCATCGTTCTTTTTGTCGTTTACGATTTCACGAAGAGTCAGTGGAGTCATCTCGACATAACTGATTCGACCAGCCAGGCTTTCAGACGATTGGCGCAGCAAGTCCATCGAAGCCGAGCCAAGAATAAGAAACTTCCCTCCTTTGCCGTCCAGGCGCCGTCTTAGATCTATTTGTCCGCGCAGCACCTGGAATATTTCTGGCGCCCGCTGTACTTCATCCAAAATGATCAGATGATCCGCATAGGCGCTAAAATAGCTTTCAGGATCATCGAGCAAACGCCTGTCCGAGGGGCTTTCCAAATCCAGATAGCGCGTTTTATCGCCATGCTCGGCCGCGATCAGACGCGCCAAAGTCGACTTGCCGGCCTGCCGGGGTCCGACAATAGCTACGCTGTCAAAATGAGCCAGCCGATGGTTGACAAGACGAAAAGTTTCTCGCTCAATCATCCTTGTATTATTGCGCTAAAAGCTCAAATATACAAGGTTCTACTTCGATCGAATCACAAAAGGCATTTATCAGCGTTGATGGGTTCTGCCATTCACCAGGGGTGCACATGTGCGATCCGCGAACCCCCGCCACCCCGATGACCGGCGGCGGGCCCTGTGCCCGGAGGGTGCGCCAAGGCGAATCCCTACAGGTGATCTATCGTATTCCGAGTGTCGAGATTGGGTGTCCGCTTCGCCCCTGCCTTCAAAGTCCAAATGCCATGCCAGGCCCACGCAGAAATACAGAGCTTGCTGGTAACATCTCAAAGGCATAATATGTACCACTTTAATGGGGTACATTATGGGGGCGCAATTGCAATGAAGACAATAGGTGTTCGAGCATTACGCGAAAATCCGGCTGTCTTGAGTCAATCCGCCGAGGCTGGTGAGTATGTCCTGGTAACCAATCGAAACGACCCGATTTCCCTTGCCATCCCTTTCGACGAAGAACTGCTGCGGTCCGGCGTACACATCAACCTGGCGGTCAAACTTTATGAGGAAGGTGTGGTGACAGTTTCCAGGGCCGCTAGAATCGCGCAGCTCTCAATCGAAGAAT
>JAPOQD010000157.1 GCA_026710905.1 Halieaceae bacterium | reverse complement strand
GCACCCTTCGGGCACACGGCACCCTTCGGGCACACGGCCAGCGGGTCGCACATGTGCGCCCCCTACAGCGACATCGTGCCAACCATGCCTTCAGGGTGTTTGTGTCTGCGGGTCAATCCTGATCACTTCCCGAAGGTCCACCCTCTTTGGGCGGCGGGGTATAGCCCTCCATATATTCCCACTCCCAGGGCGCCGCATCCATCATGAACGGCGCCAGGTTATGCATGAAACTGAAGAAGCCGAACATGGGACTCCAACTGCGCGGCACCCAGGAATCGTCGATGAAGTCCGAATCCGCCCCATATTCGGCTTCACCCCCGGTCGGGCAGGGCAGATACAAGAAGAGGGCAGAGGCGATCCGGTGCCGACCCAGGCCCCACACCGATTTGGGCCATCCCTGGCGCTCCATGTAATTGGCCCCCACCATAATTTCGTCGATGTCCTCGACGCCATAATTCACGTGGTCGAAATGCGTCTGGCCGTCGAATCCCGGAAAAGGCAGGTGAGAGTTGAGAAAATAGATATTGTGGTGGTCGTTGGCGCCGTCCGCCCTGGCAAACACACCGAACTCGCGCTGGTCATCGGAGAGGCGGAAGTTGAGGCGGTCGAGGAAAAAAGCCAAGCATTTGCGGGTATCCGGCACTTGGTAAACCACGTGTTGAATGGTTTTGGGCCGCGCCTTGGTCTTCCACTTGCGGTTCTGGTTCATGCGGTTAATGATGCCCGGCGAATTGACCGGGTCCGGCGCAGAGTACACCGGATTCTTGCGGTACAACCTGAGCCCGTGGGCCATGCCGCCGTCATCGAGAAAGTGGGCGGAACCGTCCTGGTCACGCCGCACCTCGCGGTCGCTCTCCAAGCCGGCCACCAGTTTTTCCAGCGCCTCTTCCCGGTCCACACCCCAGATGGTTTCCTGTACGCCGGTTCCCACCAGACTTGACTGAGGAATAGCCGGGTCGTCGATATGTCTGATAAGGACATTTGAGCCCTCGTCCAAGCGGAAATGGGCGTGAGTGTCACTGCTGTCCAGTAGCGGCAGGCCAAAATCAACAAAATAGCGGGTGCACTCCGCCACGTCATCAACGCCGTACAGTACCGTTTCAATTCCAATTATTGCCATGGTTATGCTCCCCTGCGTTGTTCCAGTACATTTTTGATAACCGGGTCGAAGCTGCCGTCGATCAGGATGCAGCCAGCCGTCATGTCTACTTCGGAATCATCCAGGATCAAGGTAATGTCGCCCGGTTTGGGGTCCCCAGCCTTCTCCATAGGCGCCGGCGCGCCGCTGGTATTCCCGATTTCGTGGAAAATCAATCCCGGCACAGCGTCCGGTTCTCGCACCACGGGAAGCTGACCCCGGGACGAGATGATGGCTGCGCCACTTTCATCATGCCCGGTCACCACACGATGTCCCTTGGGTAGGCTCATTTTGCCCGCGCCTGTTAATTTGCTTTCAATCCAAATAATGCAGCGGCGTTTCCACCCAGTATCGCCGCCTGAGTTTCCGGGTCCATGCTCGCTACCATGGCGGACGGGTTGTAATGACCCATATCAAATGGGTAGTCCGTGCCGGTGACAACTTGCTCTTTGCCAACCACTGCTATCAATCGCTGCAAGTGCTCCGGATCAAACACCACCGAGTCGAACCAGATACGACGCAGGTAGTCACTGGGTCGGCATTCGCAACATCCCGTATCAGGCCGCGCGGCATGACCATGATCCATGCGGCTGCTATAAGTCGGCAGGTAGCCGCCGCCATGGGAAGCTATGATCTTGAGCTTCTTGTGCCGGTCAAAGGTACCGCCAAGGATCAGCTTGGACAGGCAGATGGTGGTCTCCAGTGGCTGCCCCACGAGGTTCATCAGGTAGTACTCGGCAATCCGGCTACCCAGGTTGGTGCCCCAGGGATGAATGAACACCACCGCGCCAAGTTCGTCTGCCTTGGCCCAGAACGGATCGAAGAAGCGGTCCGCCACATCCCTGTCACCGACCAGGGTGGATATCTGCACTCCCTTGAAACCGTAGTTCTTCATTAATTTACTCAGTTGCCCTGCAGCCAGTTCAGGGTATTGCAGCGAAACTGTACCCAGACCAAGGAAGCGTTCTGGATGGCCGGCGCAAATTTCTGCAAGGTGGTCGTTAGTGGCAGCGGCAATCGTACTGGCCAGGTCTTCCTCGGCCCAGTAGTAGTACTGGGTAGGTGAGGAACTGATAGCCTGAAGATCGACACCGTTGGCATCCATGTCGTCCAGGCGCATCTGGATATTGGTAAGTTTCGGCCCCAGCACGCCGATCATTTCACCGTTGTACTGCTGTGAGTCCGAACTGAGCTGGGTGTCAGTACTGGCAACTTCAGCCTGTTTGCCCGGGTGGCCGGCGACCAGTCCCTCCACAGCGGGAATCAAGGTGTGGCAGTGTACGTCGATGGTTCGGTACGGCAAACGCTGGTAACTCTCACCCGGATGGGTTACCTCCATCGGCGGACTGCATTTGAACAGTTGGGCTTCCGTTTCGTCTGTGCTCACGGTGTTTCTCCTCGGTTTTCAGTTTGGCGGGGTGAGCGGAGTAAAGGGGCGATGCATCACAGCATCTTCGGCAAGCTGCTCTGCCACGCAGTTGTTACGCTGGCTCCCGAGACCGGTGATGGCGCCCTCCATCACATCCCCCGGTGTCAGGAACCGGTTGTAATGGGTGCCATTTCCCGACGGCGAACCGGTAGAAATTATGTCCCCGGGAAAGAGCTTCATGTGGGCCGAGATGAATTCAATCAATTGGGCCACATCGAAAATCATGTCGGCCGTGGATTCGCTTTGCATCACCTCGCCATTGAGCTTGAACTCGATCCACAGGTCCTGCGGGTTGGCAACAAACTGTGCCGGTACGATCACCGGCCCCAGTGGGCAGTAGCCGGGTTTACCCTTGCCGGCCACCCAGTCCATGCCCATTCCCGGTATATCTTTCCTGAGCAGGTGGTCGCGGGAACTGATGTCATTGGCGATGGTATACCCGGCCACATAGTCCATTGCCCGGTCACGGCTGACCCGGTGTGCAGACTTGCCAATCACCACGGCAAGCTCCAACTCCCAGTCCGGCGTAGTGCTGTCGGCAGGCACGGAAAAATCGTCGAAGGGCGCCAGAATCGTCGACACCGGTTTGACAAAGCAGAACGGCTGGCCGTGTTCGCGGCGGTGGTCCATGATTATCTCGGCGGACTTCCGCCGCTCCTCGGGTGACTGGTTGGGGTCACCGCCGGTCTCAATGGAATCAACGATCAGCTCGACCACGTGTTTGTAGTAGTTGGCGCCGGCACAAACCAGTTGTCGGGGCATCACCGGCGCCTCGGTGCGCAAGCCCGACCCGTCCAGGGCAGCCTCGGATGGTCCTGCCTCCAGCGCGGCGGCCGCGGCGTTGAGCTGTGGCAGGGCAGACTCCCAGTGTTCGAAGAGCGCCAGTGTTGTGGGGCATTGCTTTACCGCCTCACTCAAGCCGGGCAAGGTGGCAAGTGGGTATACACACTTGCCCATCACCAAGGCAGGAAAGCTTGTATTGTCAGCGGCGGTGAAGGTACCGATTGCATAGTGGTCAGGGTTGCTCACAGGTCCGTCAGTTCCCCAGCATGGCCCGTATCTTCGGTGTTGCCTCTGTTCCCTTGGCCGCGCACAGGCTTACGTAATCCGGCACGATGTAGTCGCTGATCCCACTGAAATTGGGCCGTGCCTTGGCCCGCGCCAACCAGTCCGCCACTACTGACCGCTCGCCCTCCCAAAACCAGTCCATGGCCAGGTCCTCCAGTCGACAGACATAGGGCAGCATGGCCGTTTCCGCCAGGGTATAACTGTCACCACAGAGCCAGGGGCCGCCAGCCGAGAGGGCGCCGGCTATCCTGGCGATCGCCCGTTCATAGACTTTGACCGCGGCAGGTACCCCGGGAAAATCGATTCCCTGTTCCAGTATGGCGGCAAACTGGTCGTTGGCGCCGGCGGCATCGGGGCGATTTTTCAGTTGGGCGCCACCGGCAGCCAGCATCTGCTCGCGCCAGGCCACCGTCACGCTGAGCACGCCACAGGCCTGGTGCAAGCCCGCATCGGGCTGCAAGGTCCACTGCCGGACCTGTGAGCGCCCAATGGGATCATCCGGTAACAACGGGGGTTCCGGGTACGCATCTTCAAGGTATTCACAGATGATGGTCGACTCAATGATCGGCTGCCCATCCACGATCAGAGTGGGTACGACACCCTTGGGATTGAGCTTGAGGTAGTCGGGTTCGTGCACATCCCCGTTGCGTAACATCATGTGGTGCTCCACCGGTTCCAGTCCCTTTTCTCGAACCACCAGGCGCACCTTCTGCGCACACACGGACATGTTGTTATGGTAAAGCTCCAACATGGCTCAACCTCTCCCCGCGATGATCGCTGATAGCGCCCAGGTCACCGGCTTTTCCCTGTCATATGGGTTTCCCCAGGGCCATGTTGGTTTCCTGCATGATGCGGCCATACTCCGCCATGTCGCCGCCATTGATCTCCATATCGCAGAGTTGGCCGGAGTTTTCCACCACCATGCGACAGCGCCCCCAGCGCCGCTGTTCGAAACCTTCCAGTGCCTCCGCCAGGCCGCCGGTTGCAGCGAGTTCTTGTGCAAGTACGATGGAATCTTCTATGCCAATGCCTGCACCCATCGCCAGGTGCGGAGTAGTAGCGTGCACCGCGTCTCCGATCAGGACCACCGCGCCACTGTGCCAGGGCAGCGGAAGCAGCATTGACTCCATCGGCCGGTACACCACCTGGGAACTGTCCTGCACCTGCTGACGCATTCGCTGGACCTCGGCGGCGGGAAATGCCTCCAGCATGTCGGCCAGCAGCCGCGGCGCCTGGTCCGGATCAACCCGTTCCATCACGGCCTTGTTTTCCGTCACGAACATGTACATCTCCTCGCTGGACACCGGGTTGATCCCCGCCTTCAGCGAATCGGCATGCCACATTTTCCCGCACTCCACACCGGGCGGCCGCGGCAGCACTGCACGCCAGGCGCCCTGCCCCACGTACTGCGGTGTAGGCGCGTTTGGGAATATGGCGGCACGCACATCGGAATTGAGACCATCAGCGCCCACCACGAGGTCGTAGCGCCCGTATGAACCGTCACTGAATTCGACCTGCACCTCCTCCCCGACCGGGGAGGAGAGTGCCTTGAAGCTACAACCCAGCCTGACTTCGACCCCGGAGGCGCGCGTCGCCACCGCCATGATCCCCGCCAGCACCGGCCGCATGATCCCACCCGTGCCAGCGACATCCACGCCGGCACTCGGGGCCGCCGGCATCCGCACCAGCAACCGGCCATCGTCGCTGTAGGATTCCATACCGTTCACGGTCGCGCCCTGCTGCAAGAACTCCTCGAGAATGCCCAGTTCGGCAAAGGCTCGCAGCGTGGGCCCGGCGATACTGATTCCGGCGCCGTAGGAACGCCACTGGGGGTCGGATTCAATCAGTTCAACCTTTGCGCCCACCTTACTCAACTGTATGGCCGCCGCCATGCCGGAGAATCCTCCCCCGACGATCAGTATTTTTTCCGCCGCCAATGCCACTCAATTGTCCCTTGCTTCGCCTCGGTCAAGTCTGATTTCCTGGCCGCCGCCAGGCTGCGCTCAAAAGTTAACCCCGAAACTCACGCCGTAGGTACGCGGGGCGCGCTGTGTGCCGTATACCAGCCCCCCACCGGGGTTGGTAAAAGGCGATACGAAACCATCGGTGGACACTTCCTCCTCAGTCAGGTTGCGACCCCACAGGCCCAGGGAGTACTTGTCATCGGCGGAACGCCAGGTGAGTGATGCGTCAATCCAGGTATAGCTCTCCTGCAACTGCGAAGGCAGGTAATCGATACTGGTGAAGTATTCGTCGGAATACTGAGCGCTCACATCGAACACCAGGTTGCCCTCACCGAGGGCAAATAGCTGCTGGTAACCCAGGGTGCCAGCCCATTCAGGTGCGCGGATTGCATCGAAGCCATCGCAATTCACCTCGTAAAACACACCCCCCAGGGCAGTGGCGGGACAGCCCACAAGGGGCGGACCCACCGAGGCTACGCTGTACTTGAACTCTGTGAATTCGGCATCCAGGTACTGTAGCTGCACACGGATGCGTGCGTTGGCAGTGAGTAGAAATTCCAGGTCCAGATCTATTCCAGCCATCTCAGCCGTGCCTATATTCTCGGTGATAAACAGGTTGTAGCCCGCAGGGCTGGCGGTCAGGTGAGACTCCTGATGGTCCTCGTAGTCCCAGTAGTAGAGTTCTGCATTGATTTGCAGGCGATCCTCCAGGAACCGATTTTTGCTACCCAGGGAGTAGGCGATGAGTTCTTCAGGGTCGTAGGTGTTACCGAACTGTAGTTGTTCGGCGAAGTAGCCACCCGCCTTGAACCCGGTGGATACGTTGGCGTAGAGCAGGCTGTCATCACTGAGATCGAACTCCACGGTCACTTTCCAGGTGGTCTCCTGCCAGTCATCTGCACCGTCGAGTGGATACTCCAGGGTGGCGGGGCCGGAAAAAATCGGATCACCGGTGACCCTGCCGCCCATGGTCTTCTCTTCATCCGTATAGCGCACACTGCCAGTCAATCTTAATTGATCACTGATGTGGAAAGTGAGTTGACCGAACACTGCCTGGGATTCTGTATCCAGGTCTGGCTCGAGACGGGTGGAGTTTTCAAACTCTGCAGCAAAGGGGTAATTCAGGTCCTGGAAAAAGAATGAATCGGTACCGATGGTTTCATCGAAGTAATAGGCGCCCACAACCCAATCCAGGCCCTCTTCCCTGGCGCTGGCAAGACGCACTTCGAACGAGGTTTGCTCCGCCTGTTCATCAATATTAGCCATGAAACCGGGGAAGTAGGTGTTCAAGTGGTAGTCAGCATCCCGGTAAGATGCAAGCACCGTCAGGTTGCCGAGGCCGAGTTCCCAATCCAACTGACCCAACACGCCGAATACCTCAGCCTCGTTGAACGGGTCCGGGTCGCCCATTGGTCCGCGCGCGAGAAAACCGCTGGATGCCGCCAGCAAGGCGTTGGCCTCGTCCGAGGTTGCCCCGACCTCCCAGGGGTCGCTGCCGATAAAATTCCCGTCGAAGAAATTGTTCGGGCCAATAATGGTGGCGCCAATTCCGATATGATCGACGTTCTGATAATCGGTAATCAGTTGTAACGAGACACGGTCCGAAGGCTCAAACAGGGCCGATAGCCGTCCACTCCACGTACCGGCATCGCCGGTGTCGTCATTGTAATAGCTATCTCGCTCCACCACCTGCCCCGCCGCGCGCAGGGCGAAGCGGTCGGAAACCGGTAAGTTCACCGCGCCATTCAGTTTGTAATATTCCTCGTTTCCCACATCGCCGCGTAGATAGCCGCCAAATTCCCCGTCAATTTCGGGGCGGGCGCTTAACAGGTTGATGGCGCCCCCGGTGGCGTTTCTACCGTAGAGAGTGCCCTGGGGGCCCATTAGGACTTCCACCCGGTTCAGGTCAAAGAACAAGCCCGCGTAAGTGGTGGGACGGGACAGGGTAACCCCGTCAAGGTTGAACGACACTGCCGCGTCGGCGAAAGCGTTGGCGGCATAGTTACCCACGCCACGCACATAGAACTGCAAGATGTTGCCGGCGACGGTCGCATACAGCCCGGGAGTGACCTTCCTCAGGTCCTCCGGTGCGATCACACCCATACGCTCCAGGTCTTCGCCGGAAACTGCCGTAATCGCCGCCGCCGTATTCTGGACATTGGAGGTACGCCGTTCTGCAGTGACGATGATTTCCTCCAGTCTGCCATCAGAGTTTTGCGCCAGGACACACGTTGCGGGCGCTAAAAGTGCACCAATGGCGGTATGGAACAGTAGAATTTTGCTTAGATTACGCATAGTCCTCTCCGGTTGAAATTCATCCTTGTTTATTTTCTACCCGTGCACTCGGGCCCGTGCAGGGGGACGAATGTTGAACTCAGTCGCTCTCTGTAACCCACATCGAACTCGAATGGGGTGTGGACACAAGTATCCGTGGCGCAGATGAAAATAGATAATAGACTTTACCGATAGTTAGTATAGCGCGCCACGATGCCAGAACTGCGATTACTGCAGGATTAATGCAGGCCGGTAGCTACTCCCTTGAACAAATCACGCAACCGGCGGTGGCGCGCAGCGGCTGCGCACACCAACCTGAAGTACAGGTAGCCTCGGGCGGAGTTGCGAATCAGCCGCGGACGACTTTTTGATCTATTGCGCCGAACAGGGGCGAACCATCCTGGGACACTGCTTCCATTTTCACCCTGTCGCCAAACGCCATGAAGGGGGTTTTCGGCTCCCCCTGTTCGAGCACTTCCATACCGCGGCGCTCGGCGATGCAGGTGCTGCCCACCTCGCGGTAGTTGGAGTTGGATACCGTCCCGGAACCTATGATGGTTCCCGCTACCAGGTTGCGGGTGCGGGCAGCGTGGGCCACCAACTCGTGGAAGCCAAAGCTCATCTGATAGCCATCGGGTTCCCCGAACAATTCGCTGTTCCACCATACCCGCAAGGGCAGCGCCACCCGGCAGTCGCGCCAGGCATCGCCCAATTCATCGGTGGTAACCGCCACTGCCGCCATGGAGCTGGCCGGTTTGGCCTGGACAAAGCCAAAGCCGGTTTTCATTTCGAGAGGGACGTAAGTGCGCAGCGACCAGTCGTTGATCTGCACCACCAGGCGGAGATGGTTCAGGGCCTGCTCGGCGCTGATACCCATGGGTACCGAATCGACAATTACGCCGAACTCGCCCTCAAAGTCGATGCCGCCTTCTTCTGATGGCAGAGGTACGTCGGCTGTCGGGGCAAGGAGAGTGTCGGATATACCCTGGTACATCAAGGGCATCTCCTTCGGCGGGGACTCCATACCGAAAACCGCTTGCATCAAATTGCCATGGCTTTCGTAGGCGGACCCGTCCAGCCACTGCCAGGCCCGCGGCAGAGGCGCCAGCGCCGACCCGCTGTCGAAGGGTACTGCGGCAACTGTGCCCGCAGCCAGCGCGTCGGACAGTGCCTGCAGGGAAGGTTCTGCCTGTTTCCAGTTGTCCATCGCCTGCTGCAGAGTCTGTGCAATCTCATTGGCGGGTGTGCATTCCCTGAGGTCGTTGCTCACTACTACCAGGGCGCCATCGGGGCTGCCGTTGTCTACTGTTGCCAATCGCATGGAGCTACTCCTCGACCTTACTGGCAAGAATGACTAAAAGGTCCGGGAATGCATAACCGAATTGCTGCTGGCCTAATGCAGGCCGGCAGCTACTTCCTTGAACAAATCACGCAACCAGCGGTGGCCCGCATCTGTGCTGTCGCGACTGTGCCACACCAGCATTTCGCGCAGGGGGCTGATCTCAAAAGGTGGACTGAGCAACCTGACCGGGGTACTGCCGCCGAGGCGTTCGGCCATCAGTCGCGGCACCAGGGTTACCAGGGAAGTGCCTGGCAGGGCATTGAACAAGGTGAAAAAATTTGGCGCGGCGAGTCGGATATCGATGTCCAGTGACGCCTGCATGAGGGAGATTTCTTGCAGGGTGGGGACTTCGCCCGGGAACCGCAGTGAGGCGTGGGGTAACTCGACAAATTCTTCCAGGCTCAGTTCATCACCAACTGTAGGATGATCAGCGCTTACCGCGCAAACCCACTGGTCCTCGAACAGGAATTCGTCGGCCAGATTCTCCATGATGCTGTGAATTTGCGGGGAGTGAACATCCGCCCTGATGGCGAGATTCAGTTCGCCGTTCACCAGTTGCTCGTGCATGTCAGGGGTGAGTGACTCGATCCGCAAGCTGACACCCGGCGCTTCTCTCACAAGCCGTTTCATTATCTCCGGCAGAAATAGACTCGAGACAACATCCGTCATGGCTACGGAGAAGGAACGCCTGACCCGGCCGGGATCGAAGAAATCGTCGCTGTCTTCCAGACCTTGAATTCTGATCAGGATTTCCCGGACCGGGTTGACCAACTCCTCGGCCCGGGGGGTGAGTTCCATCCTGCGCCCGGTTCGCTCCAGAAGGGGGTCGTTGAAGTGCTCGCGCAGCTTCCGCAGAGCCCCGCTCATGGTCGGCTGCGTCAAGTGCAGGCGCTCAGCGGCGCGGGTGACGCTTTTTTCCTGTAACAGCGCATCCAGTCCCACCAACAAGTTCAGGTCCAGGCGATTGAAATGCAAAGATTTATTCTCCTTTCCGTTGCTGGCGCGCAGCGGCTGCGCACAACAACCCGAAGTATAGATAGCCTTGGGCGGAGTTGCGAATCAGCTGCGAACGACTTTTTGATCCATTGCGCCGAACAGGGGCGAGCCGTCCGGGGACACTGCTTCCACTTCCACCCCCCGCCAATTGCGTGGAGCTACTTCTCAACAATAGTGGCGGGAATGCCTGAATGGTTCGGGAATTCATAATTCCTGTGACCGATGGGAATCATCCACCTCATCTATTCGCACAACGATAGGGCGTGAGATACTATTTTGACGCTTCCATTCCTGGACAACCCCGTGAAAGCCGAACAACTTGACCCCTTCGCGGAAGATTTCCTGGCGGACCCGTACCCTGGTCACGCACTGCTGCGCGAGGCGGGCCCGGTTGTGCGCCTGGAGCGCTACGGTATTTGGGCAATGGCCCGCTACCAACAGGTATACGACAGTTTGCGCGACGCGGATACCTTCTGCTCCAGTGCCGGCGTTGGGATAAGTAATTTTCACCAGGAGGAACCCTGGCGCCAGCCCAGCCTGTTGCTGGAAGCGGACCCGCCGGCACACACCGGGGTAAGGTCGGTGGTCAACCGCGTGCTGTCGAAGCGGGCGCTGGAAGTATTACGCAGCTCCTTTGAGAGAAAGGCGGAAGCCGTAGTTGAGTCGGCTTTAGCGAAGGGTAGTATCGATGGCTTCACCGATCTGGGCCGGTTGTTTCCCATGCAGGTTTTTCCCGATGCTGTGGGCATCAAGGACCCGGACAGGAGCATGTTGCTGCCCTACGGAGAGATGGCTTTCAACGCCTTCGGCCCGCAAAACGCCCTGTTCGAAAAATCGATGGAGAATGTCGGCGAGGTCAGTGCGTGGATTGGCACACAGTGTCTGCGCGAATCGCTCACCGACGACGGTTTGGGCGCCCAGGTCCACGCGGCTGCCGAAGCCGGTGAAATTACTCCGGAACAGGCTCCGCTGCTGGTGCGCTCCCTGCTGACCGCCGGCGTAGATACTACTGTCCACGGACTGGGTCATGCCCTTTATAACCTTGCCCGCAATCCCGGGCAATGGCAGTTGCTGAGGGAAGACCCCACCCTGGGTCGCGCTGCGCTTGACGAGGCAGTGCGGTTGGAATCGCCGGTGCAGACCTTCTTCCGGACAACCACTCGCGAGGTGCAAGTGGAAGGAACTACCATACCCCAAGACCAGAAGGTCCTGTTGTTCCTGGCGGCCGCTAATCGCGACCCGGATCGCTGGGAGGAACCCGAGTGTTACGATATCCGGCGCGACACCCGCGGCCACGTGGGCTTCGGCGCCGGTATTCACATGTGCGTGGGGCAGATGCTGGCGCGACTGGAGGCGGATGTGCTGTTCACCGTCCTCGCCCGGAAGGAGTCTACCCTGGAGCTGGAAGCGGAGCCCACTATTCGCTTGAATAATACCCTGCGCGGCTATGCCAGCATTCCCCTGAGGATTACACCCAACTGACTTTTCAACGAGGACTGCAGATGACCAGGCAGGTACATTTCGTGGGTAGCATCGGGCTGGATACCGTGGAAGAAGTTTTTTCCACCGTTGGCCGTGAACTGGGCAGCAAGGTGCAACGCTGCCCGGATGGTGAGGTTGGCGGCCGCCTGCCTATTTTTGGCGCGCCCGACAACGTGGAGGAATTTCTCGGCGAACGTTTTGCCCGACTCGCTGAGGCAATACCCGACGCTGTGGAGCTGGGTTTCCATCTCTGCTACGGCGACCTGGACGCGAAACACTTTATCGAACCCACCGATACCGGCAAAGCGACGGCAATGGTCAACCTGATCACGCGTTCGATCGACCATCCTGTCGGCTGGATTCACTTACCGGTGCCGGTTGACCGGGACGACCTGGCCTATTTTGAGCCACTGGCAAACCTGGAACTGGGCGCGGAGACTGAATTGTTCCTGGGCCTCGTACACGCCGGCGATGGGGTAGAGGGCACCAGGCGGCGTATCGCGGCCGCGGAACAGGTCGTGGAAAATTTCGGCATCGCCACCGAGTGTGGTATTGCCAGGGTGCGCACACCGGAACTGGTCAGGGAATTACTGCATATCCACGCGCTGGCTGCCGACTGAGCGCGGTCAATCCGGCAGTGGCGGTGGGCTGAATTTCAATCCCTCGGCTTCCAGTTGTTGCTCGGCTTCCGCTTCCCGTTGCAGGGCTCGCTGCACTGATGGCCGCTCTTCCATGCGCACGGCGTGATCCTGGAAGGCGGCATAGGGAGTGACATCGAAATCCGCTCCCTGGACCCGCCAGAATATCCAGTACAGGTAGGCATCCATGACACTCCACTCCTCGCCGTACCACCAGTGGCGGTTTGCCAAGCGCTCCTCGATCAGGCTGAAGTACTCCTTCATGGCCTCACAGCCGCTCTCCCACACAGCTCGCGCATGTTCCGCCCTGGAGAAGAAAAAGGGTATGCGGATGCGGGTGACAATGGGATGCAGGGTGGCCGCGCAGAAACTCAGGTCGGCAATCTGCCGGTAACGGGGTAGTGCGCCTATTGCCGGCGGCAACAGCCGCGCCACGGGGAAACGCTCATTCAGGTAGCTGAGAATGGCCACATTCTCGGTCAGGCTTTTACCGTCTATGAGCAGGCAGGGAACCTTGCCCTTGGGATTGTACTGCTTGTAGTCCGGCGACTTATGCTCGCCTTTCAAAAAGCGCACCAGGCGTGTTTCAAAGGGCGCCCCGATTTCCTCCAGCGCGATGGCAGGTACCCGGGCGCAGGTTTGCGGGGCGTAGAACAAGGTGATATCGGTCATGGTGCCGGTGCTCTGGCTTTGTGTTTCTGGCATGAGAGCACAGCGGAGTTCAGTTGGAAAATTGTTGTTGTCTATAGCAGGCCAAAAAGGTTGGCAATGTGCTGGCAGGTAACTGGGTCGGGTGGCTCCAACAGTCTTCCTCACAATATCCCGGCTGGAAAATCCCGAAAGTCAGCCGAATCGAAAAAGAAACGGGACACCCACCTCATCACGAAATGAAACGGAAATGAAACGGGACACCCACCTCTTCAAGAGAAATGAAAAATGAAACGGGACACCCACCTCATCAAGAACCGCAACGGCAAGAAACGGGACACCCACTTTTTGGCCATCTGAGTAGATGGGTGTCCCGTATTTTTGTATTTTTCTGGATCGCTGGCAGAAATACATTTGATAAATAGTACCTTTTATAGTACATTGTCGCATGGGCGAAAAGAAAAGACTGCCAGTCCGATTCTTCGAGTCAGAAAAAAGGTAACGTTCCCGTCCGGGAATGGCTTTTATCCCTTGATCCGAAAGATTGTAAGGCGATTGGGGATGACATTCGAACTGCAGAGTTCGGCTGGCCGGTCGGAATGCCGCTTTGCCGCCCCCTTAAAGGATACAAGGGGTTATGGGAAATTCGCACTACTCTCTCCAATGGACGGATAGCGCGAGTTTTATTCTGTGCTCATGCGGGCTCAATGGTTCTACTTCATGGTTTCATTAAGAAGGCACAGAAGACAAAAAGCCAGGATTTGAACCTGGCAGACAAACGAATGAGAGGTATGAAATGAATAAAGAAATTGAAAAGGGTCAGCCTGGTCAACTCTTTGAAGATTTCCTGAAAGAACAAGGCTCTTATGAAGAAACAACCGAACAAGCGGTTAAACGTGTTTTGGCCTATCAACTTGTTGAAGCAATGAAGCAGCAAGGAATCAGTAAGGTGGAAATGGCAAAGCGGCTGTCAACCAGCCGTTCACAACTCGACCGGCTGCTCGACCCAAAAAATGAGCGCGTTACGCTTAATGTCCTTTCTAGAGCCGCACACGCAGTTGGACGTTCTTTGAGGCTGGAATTACAGTGAGTACTTGCCTAGAACTTATGGTTACCTATTTCTAACCTACTAAGTGGTGATGGACTTTGGAAACAAGAAACGGGACATCCACCTCATTGGACACCAGAAACGGCAAGAAACGGCAAGAAACGGGACACCCACTTTTTGGCCATCTGAGTTGATGGGTGTCCCGTATCTTCTCTCCGTATCTTCTGTATCTGGTGTCGGCCGCCAGCAGCTACACGAACGGGGAGTGTATTGTTGTGGATGGAGGTAAAACGATCTAGTGAAATTGGTCGATGCTATCCTATTTGGTGCAACGCACGATCAACGGGTTCGCTTGCACTTTCTGGCAAATTGCGTCGCAAATTTTTCCGGCAAGTCGCCTGGGATGAGGTCACATGTGGAAGAGAATATCGATTGTGTTGCGCAAGTGGTTTGTTGCGGCAAAGCAACCGGCCATCGTGAAACGCAGTACCAAAGTGGCGCTCATAGTTGGGACGATATTGACGGCAATCAATCACGGCGGCACATTGATGTCAGGAAGTCCATCAGAAGATCTACTATGGAAAATTCCGCTTACCTACTTGGTGCCATATTGCGTTTCGACATACGCTGCGGTGCAAACGCTACTAGCCTCAGAATAACTATAGTGAAGGGAATAGGGAACACTCACTTTTTGGCCATCTGGGTTGATGGGTGTCCCGTATCTTTTCTTTGGCCTCTGAAGAAACGGGACACCCGCCTAATTCGCCATGCATAAGATTTTTCTTGGAATGATGGGTGTCCCATTCCGGTACCTCCCATTCCGGTGCTCTCCCCCAGAACCACCCGCTCCCCGCGACCCACAATCGTCAGGCCTGGCATGTGGACCCCGTCAGGCAATCAATTCAACGTAGTCCTTTTATCCTTCCTCTACTTGTATAGCAGAATTCAGGTTTCCGCCAGGCGGGAGGAATTGAGCAATTCCTGATACTGACGGGGTGTTCGCTAATTTCACATATTGATTAATTTTACTCAATAGAGTAATTTTCAATCATGAGAGACTTTCAACGCCACCATGTAGCCACGCTCCTGCAACGTCTGGCGGAGCCCCCAAACCGCATCATCGCGATGTTCGGGCCGCGCCAGACCGGCAAGACGACGATCATAAAGCAGGCGTTACGGCAGACGCAGCTTCGTGGTCTTTACCTCGCTGTTGACGATCCGGTTCCCTCCAGCGTACCGGAATCCCTATTCCTGACCGATCCGGCGGCAATTACCGGCCCCATGCAACCGACCCGCGATGCGCAATGGCTGGTGCACCATTGGGAGAGCGCACGCCGCAAGGCGGCCGAGGCGGAGAACGGGTATGTGCTCGCCATTGATGAAATCCAGAAGATTCCGGACTGGTCAGAAACGGTCAAGGGCCTGTGGGACGCGGACCGCGCCAGCGCGAGCCGGCTGCACGTAGTCATTCTCGGTTCCGCACCACTGCTCATGCAATCCGGGCTCAGTGAAAGCCTGGCCGGACGCTACGAGTACCTGCGGGTCATGCATTGGTCATTCCGGGAAATGGCCGATGCCTTCGGTTTCGACCTGCCCGCCTATGCCTATTTCGGCGGCTACCCTGGCGCCGCGCCTCTGAGACATGACCAACAACGTTGGCGTGACTATGTTCTGGGCGCGCTGGTTGAACCCAACATCGAACTTGACATTCTGGCAATGCAGCGCGTTGATAAACCCGTGCTGCTGAAACGGTTGTTTGAACTCGGCGCTGAATATTCCGGACAGTTTCTTTCGTACAACAAAATGCTTGGCCAACTTCAGGATGCAGGCAATACCACCACCCTGGCCCGCTATCTGGAACTACTGTCGAGTGCCGGTTTGCTGGCTGGTCTATCGAAGTACGCCAGCCATGCCCACCGCCGCAGGGCCTCCAGCCCCAAGCTTAACGTGCTCAACACCGCGTTGATGACCGCCGGTTCGGGGTATTCCTTCGCCGAGGCGCAAGCGGACCGCAGTTTCTGGGGCCGTATTGTTGAGAGCGCAGCAGGCGCCCACCTTATCAACACAGCGACCCCGGACATCGCTGTCCACTACTGGCGCGACGCCGGGCGCGAGGTGGATTTCGTGCTACAACGAGGTTCGCGAGTCGTCGCCATTGAGGTAAAAGGCGGCCCCAAGTCCGGGTCTCAATCCGGCATGGACGAGTTCTCGCGGCAGTTCAAGCCCCAACGCAGCCAGTTGGTCGGCAGCGATCAGGGCATGCCCCTCAGTGAGTTCCTGAGCGTGCCGGCCGCAGAGTGGTTCGAGAGTTCATGAATACTGTAGCCCGCAAATGCAGAGAACTCGCGGTGGCGCCGAACCGGCAAGGGGAGTTGCGCGAGCCCATGTCCCTGGAGGCATTTCGCGACATGCCAGCCTACGTTCTGCTGGGCGACCCCGGTCTTGGCAAGAGCACTTCGTTTCGCACCGAATGCGATGTACTGGGCGATGAGGCTCTGCTGATTACAGCCCGCGACTTTCTCACCTTCGACCCTGCCAGCCAACCCGAGTGGCGAGGAAAAACGCTGTTCATCGACGGACTCGACGAAGCCCGGGCCGGACAGAGGGACGCCCGCACTCCTTTCGATGAGATTCGCCGCCGCCTCAAGAAATTGGGTAAACCGCACTTTCGACTGTCCTGCCGTTCGGCGGACTGGCTCGGCGTGAATGATCGAAGCAATCTCGAAGCCGTGGCGGAGAACGGGAAAGTCACCGTGCTGCACCTCGAACCTCTGACCGGGGAGGATATCGTCCACATCCTCAAAGACAGCGGTATTGAAGACGCTCAGAACTTTATTGCCAAGACCAGGATGCAAGGCATCGACGCCCTGCTGACAAATCCGCAGAGCCTGTACATGCTGGTCAAGGCATTCACGCTCAATGGAAGTATGCCAAACACCCGGTTCGAGGCATTCGAGACTGCCTGTGCGCAATTGGTCCTGGAACACAATGACGAACACACAAGCGTTGCGGATACCGCGTCGGAGGAGGAGTTGCTGACCGCCGCTGCTGAACTCTGCGCTGTGCAACTACTGGCCGGCGCCGCCGGCTACGCAATGCGGCCCAATCAGGCCAACAGCAACTATCTGGACTTGCGGCAAGTCTTTACTGGCGACACCGCTATATACCGGCATGCGCTTGCAAGCAAACTGTTCACGGGCAGTTCCGAAGGCCGGATAGAGCCGGTCCACCGTCACATCGCGGAATTTCTTGGCGGCCGCCATTTAGCCCAGCGCATCAATGACGGGGTTCAAGTCGGCCGCATCGCCGCCTTGATGAGCGGCGGGGACGGCGGGGTAGTTACCCCGCTACGGGGTCTTTCCGCCTGGCTTGCCGCTCATTGCCCCATTGCTCGCGTGGAACTTGTCGAACGGGACGCCATCGGGGTAGGACTGTATGGCGATATACACCGCTTCTCCACTGATGAGAAACAAGCGCTGTTTGGAGCTCTGAGCCGCCAGCCTGTGACCATCGATTCGGTGTACGAGGCTGCGCCTGCCTTCCGTCCGCTGGCAGTTCCTGAAATGGAACCGGTCTTCCGGAAAATACTGGCCAGTCCGGACCGTGGTGAGGAGGCGCAGATACTGGTCCGGTTTGTGTTGATACTATTGGCGCAAGGGTCCGCAATGCCGCTGCTGGCAGACCTGCTCATGCTGATGGCCAGAGACGCTACGCTTGAGCCAGGCATCAATCGGCTGGCGCTTGATGCATTTATTCATCATTGCGGCAATCAGCGTGACCCCAGGCTCAAGACCTTGCTCGATGACATCGATGTGGAGGTGGTCCGCGATACTGACAATGAGCTACTCGGGAGATTACTGGATGTTCTGTATCCGGAAGCTTTGCCCCCTGCACGGGTGTGGAACCACCTCGGCAAGAAGGCAGCTCCCACTAGATACGGCAAGTATTTCGAGTTCTGGAAGATCCTCCTGCTCCATAAGTCCTCGGATGAGCACATCAAGCAACTTTTGGACCATTTGGTCTTGCGTATCTCTTATCTGCGGCCGGTGTTCGAGCAACGCCCAATGCAAGAGCTGCCGACAGAGCTGCTGGCTCACGGATTGCAGATTCACGGTGAGCGGATCGAAACAAAACGCCTGTACGACTGGCTCGGGGGGGATTTTGAGGAATTCGACACGCCTTTCAAAGGCGCCAGGGCGGAAGTGCGCGATTGGCTTGCCGCACATCCCGATCGGCAAAAAGAGTTGCTGATCGAGGGCTTGCTGCGCTGTCCCGAGTCAAGCGAATTTTCAGAGTGTGTCTTTGACATCAAGCGACGCCTGTATGGCGTACCTCCGGCGGACGACTTCGGCCCGTGGTGTCTTGAGCAGGCAATTCGTCTGGCGGAACATAGACCACGCGCCGCCGAGTACTTGCGCGAAGAAGCTTTGTGGGCGCACCACCGCGGGCGGGGCAACACGGGGCTTCAGGAAACGCTGCTCCGAGACCCTATCAGCAACTCTCCTGCGCTCTCAGATCGTCTTGTACGCCCGCTGGAGCTGCCCCCCACCCCCCGGGTGGAAAGACACGAAGTGCGAGAACCGAAGCACGGGCTGCCAGAGAAGGAATGGGTTGAACAGGTCCTCGCCAACGAAGCCGCGCTGAAAGAAAACCGGGCTGCACCTGCCCTACTTTATGCTCTGGCGGGCATCTACTTCGGAAACTCCTGGCGGCGCATTGGTGACAACGGCCCGCGTCTCATACGCGAGGCGCTGTCCGGCGACGAGAACCTGACCAGCCTGGTGCTCGCCGCCTTTCGCGGCGTCCCTCACCGGGCCGATGTCCCCGCGGAGGACGAAATTCTCCTTCTTTACGGCAACAAGCAGGTTCACTACCTGAGTTGGCCGTTCCTGGCGGGTTTGGCTGAGGCCGAACGTCTCGCCAATGTAGATGTGGACCTGTGGCCAGAAGAGAGAATCAGCAAGGCATTTCTATTTTATTACTGTACGCCTCCGGCTACCGGCCGGCCTCTGTGGTATGAACGCCTTATCCAGACCAATCCCGCCAGCGCCGCAGAGGCGCTGGTGCGGTTCGCCAACTGCCAGTTAGGTCATGGCCACAAAGCGGGCCACACGCTCTGGCCACTGGCGCGAGATTCAGCTTATGCTCAAGTCGCCCGGCTGGCGAGTCTTCGCCTGCTTCGCGCATTTCCTATCCGCTGCCGTTCAGACCAGCTAAACGCACTGGATCTTTTACTCTGGGCCGCCATTCAACATGCCGAGCCAGCGGCTTTTCAGGTGCTGATTGATCAAAAGCTGTCGCGCAAGAGCATGAACATCGGGCAGCGCGTACTTTGGTTGGCTGCAGGTATAGCGGCCCGCGGGAAGAGATACCTCCAGCCCCTGCAAGACTTGGTCAATGCTGGAAAAGACCAACAATGGATGGATCAGCTCATTCGCTTTTTTTATCCAAACGACCCAATGCCATTTTCATTGTATGAATTTGAAATCCCTACCATGGTGTTACTCATTCGCCTGTTCGGTGCGCGCTTCAGTCCTGATGACTTAGGATCGTTGAACCACATTAGGGATTCCTTTCAAGCAGCGTGCCTGGTCAATACGCAAATTCAACGCCTTGCGGCGAATCCCACCCCGGACGCAGCCACTGCCCTGGAAACACTCGCCGGGGAGGCAGCCCTGTCTCCTTGGCGCGGCGACTTGCGCGATGCGCAAATTCGCCAGCGGCTGCTCCGACGCGACGCCGAATATCGGCATCCCGATTTCAGGCAGGTGCGGGAAACGCTCAACCATGGCGACCCGGCCAACACCGCAGACCTCGCCGCCCTGACCGTCGGTACGCTGAATGAAATCGCAGCCAACATTCGCCATGGCAATACCTC
This sequence comes from Halieaceae bacterium, assembly GCA_026710905.1. Lineage (GTDB taxonomy): Bacteria > Pseudomonadota > Gammaproteobacteria > Pseudomonadales > Halieaceae > JAPOQD01. Next base: position 12,027 of record JAPOQD010000157.1, on the reverse strand, counting down.
GGATTGGCGCCAATATTGGAATGAGGACTCATACAACCGGCCACTGGATCCGAAACCCGAAAATGCATGCCGCGATGCGCTGCTGTCCGACTTGAAACTGAAATTCGACTCATTGGGCATCGCCGCGGAAGCCGAGGTCCGTTACGCCGATGACAAACGATCTGATATATGCACTTCTTACGGCGGGCTCAACGTCCCGATTGAAATCAAGAAAAGCAACAATCCTCATCTCTGGAGCGCTCTCAAGACGCAACTGGTTGCCCGGTACAGCCGGGATCCAGGCGCGGATGGATATGGAATTTACCTGGTGTTCTGGTTCGGAGAGTGCCAGCCACCTGAGTACGGTTCACGCCCGAATAGCGCCGCTGAACTCCAGCAGCGCTTACGCGGCGCCCTGACACCCGGCGAGGCGCGAAAGATATCAATCTGCGTAATTGATGTAGCAAAGCCCGAAATGGCCCTGGTCAAAGGAACTACTGTGGAATCCCCGGGGTCAGGGGCAAGCCACCAAGCCGCCCCATAATCCGCATTATTGCGCCAGCCGCCATTAGAACAGGTCATCCTGATTGCTGGTGTGGACCCCTTTGCGACTAGAGTGTGCAAGAAACGTAAGAAACGGGACACCCACTTTCTGGTCATCTGAGTTGATGGGTGACCTGTATCTTTTGGGACACCCGTTTCCGAGGAAAAGGTGGGTGTCCCGTTTTGGTCTGCCGTTTTGGTCTTTTTTTGAAATGATGGTTGTCTCGCATGCCCTTCCCATATGCCCTCTCGAATGAAATCCTGTTGGCTGGAGTGTCAAAAAATGAGACAATGGCTCAGTGAAAATCAAGCACAAGGGATTGCGGCGATTCGCGACCAAGGGGGTTGCCAGGGGGATAGACCAGGCGATGGCAGGGAAGTTGTTGCGCATTCTGTCGGCGCTATCGGCAGCTGCACGGCCTGTAGACCTGAACAACCCCGGCTGGCGGCTGCACCCGCTGCGCGGAGATCGTGACGGGCACTGGAGTATCCGCGTAACCGGCAATTGGCGCGTGACGTTCCGCTTCGAGAACGGCGAGGCGGTGGACGTGGATTTGATTGACTATCACTAGAGGGAATAGCCATGAGTGAAAACAAGCAGGTGGTTCTTAACAATCCCAGTCATCCGGGAGAGGTCCTGCGAGAATGGATTGAAGGCCACGATGTGACAATCGTCGAGACGGCTGCGAGATTGAAGATATCGCGGGCGAAACTCAGCCGCATACTCTCCGGCCGGGGAAGCATCCCGGCGGCGCTGGCGGTGGACCTGGAAGCCATGGGCTGGTCCACAGCGCGGTTCTGGCTCGCCTTGCAGGCGCAATTCGACATTGCACGGCTGCTGCGCGAGCGCGAGGCAGCGTAAAACAGTCCGATACGGATGTGAGCCCTGGGCCAGCCAGGTATTTCGGCCGTTTTGCGCCCCGCTGAAATCCACCCCCAGGATGTTCCTATCAATCGGCCCCCTCCGCTCCACGGCAGGAGCGAACGAAACCTACGGAAAATCTAGGAAATCCGCTGCAACAGCTCAAGCATGTAACCGGCTTCATTACGCACGTCAACCATTGCCGTACGCACTTCCTCACCGCCTATATCCCGGTAAACCACGGGTACTCCCAGCTCGCCCAAACGCTCAACTTCGGCGTCTTTATCCGCCACATACGCCCCAACATGCGTGAATCTGGCCGACTTACCCCTAAGTGTCTTACGGTGTTGTTCCCGCGTTACTTCATTGGCGGCGGCAATGAGTTCAATCTCCACACCCGCCCAGTCGGCGATGGCGGCGCGAACGCCTGCCTCAGGCACATCCAATGTTTGCCAAGGCCTGATCGAAAATAACTGTTCGGCTTTGTGTATCGCTTTTTCCAGGTCTTCAACAACTACACCAATCTGCAGTTTTTCTGTTTGCATGGTTTTCTCCCATTCATCAAAGTGTTTGTCATGAAACTATGCCGCTGTAGTCATCATTGCTTCGGCCACCCAGGCACCAGGCGATGCTCTTTACAAAATTCCTGGGCAAACACATTCCTACCACTCAATTCCACCGCTTCAGGTGACGTGCAAAGCCAGCGAATGACAGCGGCCGGAACGGACACGGGCGCAGGGACTACGCCCATTTTTTCCAATTCCGAGGTTTCTCCCAATACCGCCACCATCGATTCGCTGGCCACCAAACCCGGTTCCAGGTTGTAGGCGAGAATGCCCTGATCGCCATACTCCAGGGCCAGTATACCCGCCATGCGATGAAAGGCCGCCTTGGTTGCACCGTGAGCAAAACTCCACCCCCCCTGGGCCAGCTTTATCGGTGGGCTGGTCATGCCAGCCGCAGAGGTCAGGTTCACAACAGTGCCGGACTTACGCGCCAGCATGTCTGGCAGCAGTGAGCGAACAATATACACCTGCGCCAGCACGTTCGCCTTGAAGGTTTTCTCAAGGTTTTCAAAAGGGCCGTCGAGAAAATCGGCCATCAAACCCGGGCCCTGATAGATCGCATTGTTGACGATGACATCTATCTGCCCAAAGTAGTTCTTTGCCTCGGCAAGAGCGGCGTCAATGCTGGGCAGGTCCAGTAAATCGAGCGGTACGCTGATGGCATCACTACCGTGCGCACGTACTTCCTCCTCTGTTTGCTCCAGCGTGCCGGGTAAAACCTCGCCATCCGCACCGCGAACATTTTCGCTTGCTCGCCGCGTAGCGCTGACTGTACGCGCCGCAAGTACCAAATCATACCCGGCTTCCGCCAGCGCCAGCGCGGTCGCCTTGCCTATACCCCGGCTTGCGCCGGTTACCATTGCTATACCTTGTGATGCCATATTCTTCTATTCCAATCTCAGACACGTTTGTTTTCAGCCAAGTTCACTACATCCCGTTTCGGCGGACGACATGACCCGGAAACTGATCGGTGTCGGCAGCGGGGCCTTTATACCATAAGCATCAAAAATCAAAATCTCTACCAAACTCAACAAAAAACGGGCGAAAACCGGGCGCCCTCGGCAACGGGCATTGTGCAGCGCTTTCAGGAAACCGATGATCTGTTCTTCTGTGTACCGTTTGCGTTCCATAACGAGACCTCCCATGGGCCAATCCAGTGGGAAACCTCCCGGTTGTCATGGCTAACCTGGCGGGGAGAAGGTCAAGGCCACCCGCCCGATCGTACTTCAGGTTGGATTCATCGGTCAGGTATAGTATGGAATACACCGAATTTCCGTGTTTTCTTCTGACGCGGATGACGGGCAATAACCGGGTCCAGCTCACTGGCGCCGATCTCAGTGCTGCACTTACCGGCAGCGCCTAGGCAAACACACTGGTCGGCGTCGTAACGATTAGCCAGGGAATCCCTTGCACACCAAATCGATGACTGATTGGTTGTTTGAACAATAAGAATATTGCAACAAAGGACAAGAAAATGAGCAGTACCGGCGCCAACGCAGACGCAAATCATCGATTTGTGATTCTGATTAGCTGTATCGCCACCATTGGCGGCTTTTTGTTTGGCTTCGACAGTGGCGTCATCAATGGCACTGTCGACGGCTTACAAGCAGCATTTAACTCAGACAGTGTCGGTACCGGCCTTAACGTTGCCTCCATGCTATTGGGCTGTGCCGCGGGCGCTTTTTTTGCCGGACGTCTGGCGGATATCCACGGCCGACGCACGCTGCTGATCCTATCGGCACTGCTCTTTTTCATTAGCGCCTGGGGTTCAGGCGCTGCGGCCAGCTCCGCTGAGTTCATTGTCTATCGTATTCTGGGCGGCCTGGCCGTAGGCGCCGCCAGTGTTATGGCTCCAGCATATATCAGCGAGGTCGCCCCGGCCGAATACCGTGGTCGACTGACAACTATTCAACAGGTGGCGATCATCAGCGGACTGTTTTTCGCCTTTGTCAGCAACTACCTGTTGGCGAATTTCGCCGGCGCCTCGACGGCCGAATTCTGGTTGGGCTACCAGGCATGGCGATGGATGTTCTGGGTTGAAATGGCGCCGGCCGCCCTATTCTTTTTTACCTTGCTGTTCATCCCGGAAAGCCCTCGCTTCCTGGTGGCATCGGGACAAAAACAGCGCGCTCAAACCGTCTTGGCCCGTTTGAATGGGCAGTCCAGCGCGCAACAAAAAGTCGATGAAATTTATAACTCCCTGGCCGCTGATCACCATCGCCCCAAGATGAGAGACTTGCTGGATGCGTCAACGGGCAAAGTACGCAAGATCGTCTGGGTGGGGATAGGCTTGGCCTCGTTCCAGCAACTGGTCGGCATTAATGTCGTCTTCTACTACGGTGCAGTCCTGTGGCAGGCGGTGGGCTTCTCTGAATCTGATGCTCTGTTAATTAACGTCGTGTCAGGCGCCGTCAGTATTGCCGCTTGTTTGATCACCATAAGCCTGATCGACAAGATAGGACGAAAGCCCCTGCTTTGGGTGGGATCATTGGGCATGTCTGTCACACTGGGTCTGGTGGCTTATGCTTTCTCAACCGGGACACTGGCCGGTGGCCAATTGAGTTTGTCCGATAACATGGGCGTTCTCGCGTTGATAGCGGCCAACGCGTATGTGATGTTTTTCAATGGTTCCTGGGGCCCGGTCATGTGGGTGATGCTGGGTGAGATGTTCCCAAACCAGATTCGCGGGTCAGGCCTGGCGGTGGCGGGATTATTCCAGTGGGGAACCAACTTCCTGATTACTGTCAGCTTCCCTGTCTTGCTGACTTCAATTGGTCTGTTTGGCGCCTATGGGTTCTACGCGATATGTGCGGCGCTGTCCGCTGTGTTTGTGCTGAAAGTGGTGCACGAAACCCGAGGTCTCGAGCTGGAAGAAATGCAGGGCTAGGCCGCATGTTGCACCAGCGAGGGTGCATCCGGACGCGAGCGTTCGCCATCGGCTGGGCGATTACCAACTGGACGAAGCGATCATTGAGGACTACTTCGGCGAGTATATCGATTATTATGGTATTGAACGCGAACGCGTTTCACTCAGGGATATGGCGGAAAACCGGTCCTAAAATGGAGCCCAACTGAAATACAACTTTGATCCGGAACTGCTACCCATGGTGTCCATGCTGGCAAATGTCAGGCAGGTAGAAAATCTGCGAAAATCGGCTTTTCCCAGGGTAACGGCAAGGGCTGCCATCCCGGTTAAAATTCGGTCTCGACGTTAAAGTAGTTCTGATAGGCCTTGACCTTTGCCCTTTCAACCTGGTAATCGAGGCCTGTATTTTCGAAGCTGTGCTTATGGCCCCCGTGCTTGTCATGGGGATTGCCGCTAACGTAACGGCGAATTCGCCCCTCCAATTCATCAGTGAATTCCAAATCAAAAGCCGCGTAAATCTCCTTTACGGCTTTCTCCTCCGCCCCCATAAACTCCCTGAACTGAATATCGATAATCTGGTCCGGCTTAATCAAACCACTTTTTCGGGTTTCCAAAGAAGCATTCAATGCAATCGCACAACACTCTGACCATTCAGCAGCTACCCTTTGGGGATCAATATCCCGGCTAAAGGCAGACCTCAGTACCGGCATCATGCTGGCAAGCGAGGACACAACCTTCAAAGGGTCTCGATGCGTCTGAATAAGTTTCGCATCTGGATATTCCTTGAGTAATGCTTCCAGGGTCCACAAATGCCCAGGGGATTTAATTACCCAACGCTTCGCGGGACATCGCCACTGCAGTAGTTGAAGCATACGACGATGATATTGATAGCTGCGCGGCATATCTGCTTCTTCAGCTAACCACTTTGCATAGCTCGGTATATGGTAAATCGTTATGTACAACATACTGGCAAACATGTCGGCTGTTAACTTGACACACTCCTGCGGCAGGCGGGCGCCCATCCGATGTAAATTCTCGACACCAGGCATCAGGTAGTGAGATATTTTCAGAAGCTGCTCAGCTCTCTTGATGCGTGGGTCCGTGAGATACGTATTTGTCTCGGGTGGAGGAAACGGGTTATCAGCTTCCCAAAAAAGCGGTATGCGTGAGTTGTCGTCCAGCGCCATCACTTCATGCAGTATTGTGGTTCCCGAACGGGGCATGCCAATAATAATGATGGGGCTCTGTATTTCCTGTTCGGCAATCTCCGGGTACCGCCTGAACCAATCTTGTAATTTCAGTTGATTCGACAATGAAGAAATCAGTGCTTCCCTGGTTAACAATCTTCCTACTGGAGACAGCTTTGCCTCGCTGTTCAGGGCATCTGTTAATTGCTGCAGATTCTCCTTATAAGGCCCTGGGCCGAAATCGATTAGATTTGCGCGCTTTTGCGCCCCGACAATCAATTCATCGGCATTCAGAGTTGTCCTGGCGATGCCGATTTTATTCAAGCCACGCATCACCTGGTTAACCAGGCTAACAGGCACTGGAGATGGAGGAACTGTGATCATAATTACTACCTGAACTGGTGAGCCAATTTGTGCCGTGAAGCGACTTCATCTATCTTAACCAATGTAATCGATGGCATTTCAACACATTCGACCCCGAAACTAACTACAATGAGCGCCTTGATTTGCGAACCGCTGGAATCCGTTAACTGATAGTTGAGTAAAGGAAGTAAGTATGGCCGACATACCTGTCTACATGGTAGTGAACCTGACCGTTACCGACGCGGATGAATACCGCCGCTATGAAAAAGGGTTTTTCAGATTTCTAAAAAAATACGGCGGGTCCTTCGTCACCCTTGACGACAACCCCATTGCCCTGGAAGGCGTTTCACCGCGCGAGGGCCGCATGATTATCTTCAGTTTTCCCTCAGAGCAAGCCGGCCGGGACTGGTATGCTGATGAAGAATACCAGGCCTTGTCCGAATATCGCAGGGCGGGAACCAAACTGGAGTTCCTGACCATGGTCCGTGGTATGCAGCCACGCGGGTAGGCAATGCGCGCTCCGGTATTCTGATTACTGCCGCTACAGAGGGAACAGACCGGGGCTGCTGCGCCGATAGCCGGAACCGCGCTTTACCTTACCCAACGTGGTGGCAGGGCAGCGTAATACACGGCAAGGTCGGCGATGTCCTGGTCGGACAATCCCTGCACATACGGGTACATGGTGACTTCCGCCCGCAGACCCGTTTTGAACGCCTTGATCTGATTGGCCAGATACTGTGCCTGTTGTCCGGCGAGACTCGGCATCGAGGGATTTGCGGATACTCCAGCCGGGCCGTGACACAGGGTGCATAATACCGCCTTCCTTTGTCCCGCAAGCACATCTCCGATCAACTCGGCCTGACCGATCTGAACAGTCTGACCAGTCTGGGCAAGCCCGGGTTGACTGAGAATGAACAACAATCCCAGAGCGCCCGACACAATTACCGATGTCCGTTTTGGCTTCGCTACTGGCCATTTCACTCTGAGACCCTCCCTCTCCTGATTAAAATGGTTGTTTTCTCCCCATCATCATACCGAATCATTTGATGCGGTCTAAAAGTGCACGCCCTTCATCAGGGAAGCTATTGCGACCTGCTCATTGGAAGCCTCGACCTTCTCCGCCTGTTTTTCGCCGCGAGCGGCCGCGGAATCCTTGAACATGCGGAATACGACATTCATTACCACTTCGGTGAATTTTGGCGCCAGGGCCGTCATCACCTGCAAATAGACACCCATGTGTGTGGCGATGCGCTTGGGCTTGTTGATGATCGCATCAACCACCATGTCGCCCGCCTCGTCCGGAGTGAGTACCGGCATGTGCTCATAAACGCTGGTTGCGGAAATCATCGGCGTACGCACCAGCGGCATATTGATGGTGGTGAAGCGGATATTGCGATCCGACCACTCGACGGCCGCGGCGCGGGTCCAGGCATCCAGGGCGCTTTTTGAGGCCACGTAGGCCGAAAAGCGCGGGCTGGGGGTCAGTGCGCTGATCGAGGAAATGTTGATGATGTGCCCCTGTCGGCGCTTAATCATCACCGGGCCAAAACCCATGATCAGCCGGATTGCGCCAAAATAGTTCACTTGCATGGTGCGTTCGAAATCGTGAAAGCGGTCGAATGAAAACTCCAGTGAGCGGCGGATTGAGCGGCCTGCATTGTTGATCAGTATTTCGAGGTGGCCATGAGCTTCGAGGACATCGGCTACCAGGCGATCACATTCTTCCATGATCGATATGTCGGCCAGGTAGCTGGTGGAAATACCGCCCAATTCGGAAATTTCCCGGGCAGTTTCCTCCAGTTTGTCAGCGCTGCGTGCCACCAACAATACATGGGCGCCGGCCTCGGCCAGACGCAGGGCAACGGTCTTTCCGATACCGGAAGAGGCGCCGGTAATCAGTACGGTTTTGCCTTTGACGTTGCCTTCCAGAGAATGGTCCACGAACAGGTCCGGGTCCAGATTGCGTTCCCAGTAGTCCCAAATGACTGGTGCATAGTCTTGCAATTTGGGGCAGGCGATGCCGCTGCCCTTGAGTGCGCGTTCGGTTTCCCGGCTGTCATAACGTGTTGGATAATTCATGAACATGGTTACGGATTCCGGCAAACCCATATCTTCCAGCATGGTCCTGATCACGCGCTTGACCGGCGGCAGGTTGGCCAGGGTGTCTCGGGCAACACCCGGAATAAAGCTGAACATGCGAGTATCCAGACGCATGCTGAATCTGGGCGCATGGCCTGCCGTGGCAAAGATATTCATCATCTGGCCCATGCTGTGGTGCTCGGGGTCGGTCAGGTGAAAACAGTCCCCGTCGCGGTTGGGCAGGTGGGCAATGTGGTCCATGGCGGCGGCCACGTAATCGACCGGAACAATATTGAACTTGCCGCCTTCAATACCTACCAGGGGGAACCAGGGCGGCAGCAGGTTGCGAATTTTCTGCAGGGATTTGAAAAAGTAGTAAACGCCGTCGATCTTGTCGATTTCGCCGCTTGTGGAATCGCCCACAACCATGGCCGGCCGGTAAATGCGGAAAGGCGTCCTGCATTCGCTGCGAACGATAGCTTCGGCATCGTGTTTGGTCGAAAAATAGGGGTGCTCGCAGTTCTCCGCTTCTTCGAACATATCTTCGCGGAAGGTGCCCCGATAGAGGCCCCCCGCGGCAATGGAACTGACATGGTGAAAGCAACCGGCATTCAGGGCAGCGGCCAGATTCACTGCGTTGCGGGTTCCGCCGATATTCGCGGACTGTTGAGATTCCAACGAAGCGCCGATGTCATAGACGGCTGCGAAATGGAAGAAGTGCCGGATCTTGCCCTTTAACTTGCCGGTAAGCCCGGCGGAGAGCCCCAGGCTGGCTTTGGCCAGGTCGCCAGGCACCGGGACCAGGCGCTCACTAGCCGCTCCGAATCGATCCCGCAGGGCCTCGAATTTGGCCTCGGAACCCTTGCGGGTGAGTACGTAAATATCTCCCTCACGCTGTTTCAGCTTATCGATAAAGTTGCGCCCGATAAAGCCGGTGCCGCCGGTAAGAAAGTAAGCCATGTGCTGCCACTCCCATCCTTGAATTTGTGTTGGGAGTAGTGTAGTTCGCTTGCAGGTTTCAATATAGACAAATTCTTTGGGGATTCTGAGCTAACATGATCCAATAAACGGTTGGGCATGTTAGGCAAATGACATCCCCCGGCGCGTTCTCAAGGTATTGATCAATTCCGGCAGTGAGGTGGTCCAGACCTCCCCCGGAAGACGATAGCTTTTCTCTCCCGGATAGACGACATAGCGATGCTCAATCCCCAGGTCATCGCAGCCGATGTGATACCCCTTCCCGGCCTTCGGGTTGGAAGCGCGCTTCACCTCGACGGCGATTTCCGGGATACCTCCCCTGACCAGAACCAGATCGATTTCAGCGCCGCGCTGGGTGCGGTAGAAGTAGGGCCGGTACTGGTGGACACTGTTTTCATCTACCAGATTTTCAAGCACGAATCCCTCCCAACTTCCGCCGGCAACCGGATGGCCCAGCAGGTTATCCAGGGAGTGGATGTCCAGCAGCGTATGCAGCAGACCACTATCGCGAATATAAATTCTGGGCGACTTTACCAGCCGTTTTCCCACATTGCCGTACCAGGGGGACAAGCGCCGCACCAGCAGTAAATCGACCATGATGTCCAGGTAGCGCGCAACACTTTGTGAGCTCACTCCCAGCCCCTTGGCCAACGTGGTTGCATTGTGCAACCCGCCCTGATGATGGGCCAGCATTGTCCAGAAGCGCCGCAGGGTTTCAGCGGGTACCCGAAAACCGAATTGCGGCGCTTCACGCTCCAGGTATGTGCGAATCAGGTCACGGCGCCACTGCATACTCAGACCCTGGTCTCTTATCAGGTGACTCTCGGGAAATCCTCCCCTGAGCCAGAGTTCCCCGGCACTGATTTCCGGCTCTTTGGCGGTCTGGCATTCCAGCAGATTGAGGCCGCTCATCTCAGCGTAGCTAACCCGCCCGGCCAGGCTTTCACTGGTCTGCCCCAATAGTTCCAGGGAAGCCGAACCGAGAATTAAAAACTGACCTGACCGCAGACCCTGCCGCCTGCGCTGGTCAATAATGCCGCGCAGCGGGGCAAAAATTTCTGGAGCCCGCTGCACCTCGTCCAGAATGATCAACCGTCCAGGATACTGGCTAACCAAGAGTTCGAGGTCCCTCACCTGCTCCAGCTCTCGCGGATTCTCCAGATCCCGATAGACTGCGTTCAATACGCTGGAAATCGCCAGGGCCAGCGTTGTCTTGCCAACCTGACGAGGCCCGGTCATCACTACAGCGGCATTGACCCGTAGTAATTCAAGAATTCTTTTTTGTAGTTCTCGCTGAATCATTGTTGAAATTATTCCATAGTATGGAAAAAATACAACATAGAAAGAGGTATTTCGGCAAATTTACCGACAAGCATCGTTCGGGAGGGTCAAGATGGGGGGGCTTGGCTGCTCCGTTGGCTGCTATTTCGAGGGGTGCTGAGAAGGTCGTCCAAGTGGCGCCCGCTTCTCCTCACTTCACGCGCACCCAGGAGGCCTTGCGCTTCTCGCGGAATGCGGCCAAGCCCTCGGCTGCTTCCTCCGAGCGAAACACGCGCGCACTCCACTCGGCGGTCTCGGCAAAAGCCTCGGCAACCGAGAGTTCGGGAACCCTGCGCACCAGTTTCTTGCACTCCTGCAGGGCAATAGGGCCCGCGAGGCCAAGCGTGCCGATTTCCTCCTGTACGGCTTGCACCAATTGATCGCCTGGCACCGCCCGGTGGGCCAGGCCCAGCGCCACTGCTTCCCGGCCGTTAAATCGTTCCCCGGTGAGAAACAGTCTCATGCCCTGGTGGCGGCCCAGTTTCGGCAGGCACACCACCGCAATCATGGCGGGAATCACGCCGATGCGCACCTCGCTGAAACTGAACTGGGCGGCCTCGTCACAGAAGATGATGTCACTTGCGGCCACCAGGCCCAGGCCGCCGGCAAAAGCGGGACCGTTAACCGCAGCGATCACCGGCTTGGAGCTTTCCATGATGGCGGTGAGCAACTCGGGATAAGACACGGCGTGGTCCGAGCTCTCGGAGAGTTGCCCCGGAGGACTCTTCAGGTCGGCGCCGGAGCAAAATGCAGTTCCGGCGCCGGTGAGCACGATGCAGCGCACACTGTCATCGGCATTGGCGGCCTCGATATGGCGGTACAAGTCGTTAACCAGTTCAGCAGACAGCGCATTGCGCCTTTCTGGCCGGTTCAGAGTAATCCACGCGGCGTCCGACCGAATCTCGTAGAGTGTTACCTGGGTTGTTGACATGTTTTGTCCTCATGGAAAAAGCGCCTCAGGCGCCTGGTGGTGGCAGTCAGTCGGATTTGGGCTTCCGCAGCGTGGGAAATTCCCCAGCCAACAGACTGCCAGGAGCAATGCGGCGCCAGAGAGTGCAACATTGCAGCTAGCCCGCATATTGCACCCTACGGGCACATGGCACCCGATCGCTTGAAGTTGTTGTGAAAGTTTATGTCTATCAATGAGTTATTCCTTTTAGTTCAACTTTTTCACGGTTACAAAGTGCGCTGGATGCGCCCTCGCTGGTCTTTCACCCTTCGGGCACCTTGTACGTCGGGACGCGGCCATGCTCCCTCAACCATAGTCACCACTATGCTTTCGGT
>JAPOQD010000220.1 GCA_026710905.1 Halieaceae bacterium | reverse complement strand
TCAGCGGCCGCAGCAGAAGGCTGGTGAAATATGCAGGCCAGGGGCAGGCGCCGTGAATCAATCCGGGCTGGCGCGGCCGTTCAAGCGCGGGAGCCTTGACGGGCCTGAATCAGGGTATCCGCCAACATGAGAATAACGCCCAGGGTAATGGCCGAGTCGGCCAGATTGAAGGTGGGAAAAAATCTGTCCGCATAGTGCACGGAAATAAAATCAACCACATGGCCAAGCTGCAAGCGGTCCCACAAATTCCCCAGTGCGCCACCGAGGATAAAAGCCAGTGCAAAACCCAACAGCCATTCCCCGGAGGGCAGGGAAAACATCCACACCAGAAGACCGACGCTGATCAGAATGGACAAAGCGCTGAGCAGCCAACGCCCCGTGTCACCTAAATCACTGAGTATGCTGAAGGCGGCGCCGCTGTTGAATTGCAAGGTGAAGTTCAAAACCGGCAATATCCGCACAGGCGCGCCGTATTGCAACTGGCTGACTGCCAGACCCTTGCTCCACTGATCCAGGAACACCACTACTACGGCAATCGACAACCATAACATCAGTGGTGGAGTAAACCGCCCCCGCAGCGGCCGCGAAGCTGCGCCCCGATCAGGCAAAGCGCCGCGCCTCCCCAGCGCCATCGACATTCTCGATGCAACGACCGCACAGCGCCGGATGCTGCGGGTGGCTGCCCACATCCTTGCGGCGGTGCCAACAGCGCTCGCATTTACCGTGCTCACTTTTTGTGACTTGCAATTTCAGCCCCTCCAATTCCGTGGCGGCGGCCTGTGCAGGCGCCTCGGCCAGCCCAGCAAGGCTGGCCTCCGAAGTAATCAGCACAAAGCGCAATTCGTCACCCAGCCGGGCCAGCAGTTGGCGCAATTCGGGCGCACAAAACAATTTCACCTCGGCATCCAGGCTACCCCGCAAGCTGCCCCCGGTGCGCTGATTTTCCAGCTCGCGGTTGACCTCGGCGCGGACCGCCATCACCTGCAGCCAAAAATCCCGGCCCATGGCCCGCTGTTCGAGCGTTACGCCAAAGTTTTCAAACCACTCCTCCAGGAAGACAGACTCGCTGCGCTCTCCGGGAAGATTTTCCCAAATCTCCTCTGCGGTGAAGCTGAGTATGGGGGTGATCCAGCGCACCAGGGCCTCGGCGACAAGATAGAGAGCGGTCTGCGCGGACCGCCGGGCCAGGCTGTCAGAGCGGGTTGTGTATTGGCGGTCCTTGATGACGTCCAGATAAAAGCCACCCATCTCGGTCACGCAGAAGCCGTGCAGTTTCTGTTGCACCAGATGGAACTGATACTGTTCGTAGGCGCTGATAATTTCCTCCTGCAACTGGGCCGCGCGGTCTATCGCCCAGGCATCCAGGGCCAACAACTGGCTGGCCTCGACCCGGTCGCTGGCTGGATCAAAGCCATTCAGATTGGCCAGCAGGAAGCGCGCCGTATTGCGGATACGGCGGTAGGCATCGGCGGTGCGCTGGAAAATCTCATCGGAAACCACCAACTCCGCCCGATAATCCGTAGCCGCAACCCAGAGACGCAAAATATCGGCGCCCAGATGGTTCATGACTTGTTGCGGAGAGACGATATTCCCCAGGGATTTGGACATCTTTCTGCCCTCGGCATCTACCGTGAAGCCGTGGGTCAGCACCGCTTTGTAGGGCGCCGTCCCCTCGCTGCAAACCGCGGTCAGCAGGGAAGATTGAAACCAGCCGCGGTGCTGGTCCGAACCCTCCAGGTACAGATCCGCCGGATATTGCAGTTCCGGCCGCTGCCGCAGTACGCAGGCATGGCTCACCCCCGAATCGAACCACACATCCAGGGTGTCGGTAACCTTGTCGTAGTGCTCGGCTTCGCTGCCCAGCAGCGCCGCGGGCTCCAGTTCAAACCAGGCATCGATTCCCCCCTGCTCGACCAGTTGCGCGACCGCTTCAATCAGGGCCGGGGTATCCGGGTGCAGGGCAGAGGTCTGCCTGTCTATGAACAATGTAATCGGCACGCCCCAGCAACGTTGCCGGGAAATGCACCAGTCCGGCCTTCCACGCAGCATGAACTCGATACGGGCCCGACCCCAGCCGGGTATCCATTCCACCCGCTCGATCTCCTGTAGCGCCCCGGTAAGCAAGCCCGCCTGTTCCATACTGATAAACCACTGCGGGGTGGCGCGAAAGATCAACGGTGTTTTATGGCGCCAGCAATGCGGATAGGAATGCCGCCAGGGTTCACTATGCAGCAGGGCGCCGGTTTCGTTCAACAATTCAATAATGGCGTCGTTGACCGACAGAACATGCCGGCCGGCAAAGACCTCGGTATCCTCCCGGAAGACACCATTAGGACCCACCGGGTTGTACACTTCCAGGTCATATTCCTGGCTTACCGCAAAGTCTTCCAGACCGTGGCCGGGCGCCGTGTGGACCGCTCCGGTACCGGTTTCAGCACCGACGTGCGGGCCGAGAACCACCGGTACCCGCCGCTGCAGGAACGGGTGGTACAGGGAAAGATGCTCCAGCGCCGCACCCCGGCATTGGGCCAGCCTTTCGAATTGCAGCCAGCCAATGCGCTCGCATACCTCTTCCGCCAGGTCCTCGGCCAGCACCAGCGCGCGCTGCCCGTTGCTGACCAGCGTGTACTCCAACTCCGGGTGCAGGCATACCGCCATGCTGGCGGGCAGGGTCCACGGAGTCGTGGTCCAGATGGGAATAGCCACATCCAGCGCCAGTTGCAGACCGAATCTGGCCGCTAGCGCCGCGCCATCCACTGCCGCATAGGCAACATCCACGGCTGGAGAGGTCTTGTCCAGGTATTCCACTTCCGCTTCGGCCAGTGCGGAAACGCAATCCAGACACCAGTGCACCGGCTTGAATCCCCGCTGCAGGTGGCCGTTACCGGCAATTTTTCCCAGGCTGCGAATAATGTTGGCCTCGCAGGCGTAATCCATGGTCAGGTAGGGCTGCTCCCAGTCCCCCAGCACACCCATGCGCTGAAACTCTTCACGTTGTCCGTTTACTTGACGCTGGGCGTATTCCCGGCACTTGCGGCGGAATTCCGCTGCATCCACCTTGTGACCCGGCTTGCCCACCTTTTTCTCCACATTGAGTTCTATCGGCAGGCCATGGCAGTCCCAGCCGGGCACATAGGGCGCATCAAATCCACTCAGCGTCCTGGATTTGACGATCACGTCCTTGAGGATCTTGTTCACCGCATGGCCGATATGCAGTTCTCCATTGGCGTAAGGGGGGCCATCGTGCAACACGAATTTGGGCTTTCCGGCAGCGGCCGCCCGAATCTTCTGATACAAACCCTGTTGCCGCCATCGCTGCAGGCGCAGCGGTTCCCGATGGGCCAGCCCGGCTTTCATGGGAAAATCCGTGCTGGGTAGATTCAGGGTGTTTTTGTAATCACTCATGTTTTGAAAAACCGGCGCGCCAGCGCAATATCCTTTTGTATTTGCTCCATCAACAACTCAACCGAGGCAAATTTCTGTTCCTCCCGCACTTTCTCCAGGAAGGTCACACCGATTCTGCGGCCGTACAGATCGCCGGAAAAGTTCAGAAGATGCACCTCCAGGTTGGCGCGAATGCTTTCATTGAGAGTCGGCCGAATTCCCACATTGGCCACTCCCGGTAACGCCTTTGTAGCCACGCCGTCCACTTCGACCAGGAAAACTCCGGAAACGGGCGCCCGCAAGCGATGCAATTCCAGGTTGGCGGTAGGGGCGCCCAGGCCGTGGCCCCGTTGCGCTCCGTACACCACTTTGCCGGTAATCCGATAGGGACGCCCCAGCAATTCCCGCGCCAGGGAAAAATCCGCATCCGCCAGCGCCTCGCGGATGCGGGTGCTGCTTACCCGGTTGCCGGAGACACCCAGAGTACTGGTGCGCATGACCTGGAAACCATAGCGCTCACCATGCTGCTTCAGCAACTTGAAGTCGCCCTCCCGGCCGTGACCAAAACGCAGGTCGTCGCCCAATACGATACAGCGCACTCCCAGGCCTTCGACAAAAATGCGTGTAGTGAAATCATCGGCCCGCATGGTTTGCAGTTTCGCGTCAAAACGCACCCGCAACACCCGGTCCAGGCCCATATCCTGCAGCGCCAAAAACTTTTCCCGGAAACTCATCAGGCGCGGGGGCGCTTCGGCGGGAGAAAAGTACTCCCTGGGCAGGGGCTCAAACAGCACTGCAACCGACGGCAAGCCCAGTTCTTCGGATTTTTCCAGCAACTTTCCCAATACGGCGCGGTGACCGTGGTGCATCCCATCAAACGCGCCAATGGTCGCTACACAGCCTTGATGCCGGGGGCGCAGATTTTGTAGGCCGCGAATAAGCTCCATGGCTGCCGGATATGTACCGTCAAAGCGCGGCATTATAGCGAAGTCAAGGTTGTTTGGGGGCGTAAAAATCCCTGCCTCGCAGACCCAGGGCAAACTGAGTGGTGAGGTAAACAGCCAAGCCGGCGGCCACCAGCAAGCCAAGTTGCTGGGCCCTCTCCCACCATTGCCAGGCCAGCCATTGTTCACTGGGTGGAACCAGCCACAACAGTGCGGCGATCATCATGCTACTGGCCACCAATAGCCTTAACAACACCACCCTCCAGCCGGGCGCCCAATGGAATACACCCTCCCGGCGCAGACCAAGAAACAGCAAACCGGCATTGAGAAAGGCCGCCAGGCTGGTGGCCAGGGCCAGGCCGACATGGCCGATTTGCCAATACACATGCAGCGGAATCACCAGCGCCAGATTGAGAACCATGTTGGCGGCCATGGCGATAATGCCGATTTTCACCGGGGTGCGCAGGTTCTGGCGGGCGTAAAAACCTGGCGCCAGTATTTTCACCAGCATGAAGGGCAACAGACCGAGGCAGTAGGCGCGCAAGCTGAGACTGGCCATGTGTACATCATGAGCTTGCAAAGCGCCGTAATGAAACAGGCAAATGAGGATGGGCTCAGCGAGAACCAGCAGCGCCAGGCTGGCCGGTATGCCAATTGTCATTACCGTGCGCATGGCCCAGTCCAGGGTGCTGGAAAACTCCCGGCTGGAATCCCTGGCCTGATGGCGAGACAGGCTGGGTAGTATTACCGTGGCGATGGCGATACCGAATACGCCCAGCGGCAGTTCGGTCAGCCGGTCGGAGTAGTACAACCAGGAGACACTGCCCGTAGGCAGAAAACTGGCCAGCACCGTATCCAGCAGCAAATTGATCTGGCTGACCGAAACCCCAAACAGGGCGGGGACCATCAGCGTCATGATTCGGCGTATGCCTTCATCCCGGGTATCCCAGATGGGCTTGGGCAGCATTTCGAGCCGGTACAGAAAGGGCAATTGAAATAACAGTTGCACCACCCCGGCCAGCAGAACGGCCCAGGCCAGAGCATACACCGGTTCTTCCAGCAGCGGCGCCGCCAGCACGGCAGCGCCGATAAGAGAAAGATTCAGCCATACCGGGGCAAAGGCAGGCACCGCAAAACGTCCGAAGCTGTTGAGTACCGCTGCGCAAAATCCTGCCATGGAGATCAGGAACAGGTAGGGAAAGGTGATGCGAATCAACTCCACCGTGAGTTGGTATTTCACCGGGTGACCAACAAACCCCGGGGCAAACAGCATCGTCACCAACGGCGCCGCCAGCACCATCAGGCCGGTGACCAGAATCAGACTGCCGCCAAGCACACCGGCCACCCGGTTCAACAGGTCCTGGACCGCGGCCTGGGAGCCCCGCTGCCGGTATTCCGCCAGTACGGGCACGAACGCCTGTGAAAAAGCGCCCTCGGCGAACAGGCGGCGCAAAAACTGGGGCACCTTGAAGGCGATAAAAAAAGCGTCCGCATTGGCGTTGGCGCCGACCAGACCGGCTATGGCGATGTCCCTCAGCAAGCCCAGCACCCGGGACAGCATGGTCATGGAGCCGACCACGGCAGTGGAACGCAACAGGCCCGTGTCCTGTTCCTCTTCCGGTGGGCCGCTGAATGGCTCGCGCAATTCTTCCGGGTGCGGCGGATTCATCCCAGTACCGGTCTCCATGGCAATATGCGGGTTACGGCGCGGGCTTCTGAAAGCGGCTGCCGGTATACCAGTTGACGCCACGGGAGTCATTGTCAATCTGGTCAACCACCTCCAACACCATGGCGAACAGGGCCATTCGCACCAGCACACCGTTATCGGCCTGACGAAAGATCGCCAGGTTGGGGTTATCATTGAGGTCGTTGTCCAGTTCATTGGCAACGGCGCGTGAATCCCGTGGCAAGGGGTGCATGATCACGGTGTTGGGGTCGCAGTGTTGCGTATAGAAATGGTGATTGAGGCGGAAGCGCCCCCGATAGCGGTCGGCATCTTCCTGGGAACCGAAACGCTCTTCCTGGAGGCGGGTGGAATAGGCAATATCCACATTGCCGATATGGGCCGCCAAATTCTCGGTTTCGGTTACCGAGTGTCCGGCCTCACGCATGGTGGCGACAATCTCCCCCGGCATTTTCAATTCCGGGGGTGAAATCAACAGCACGTCAATATCCCGGTACAGACTCAACAGTTTGCACAGGGAATGCACGGTACGCCCAAAGCGCAGGTCGCCGATCAGGGCGATCCGAATCCTGTCGATGCCACCGCCCCGGCCCTGCATTTCCAGTTTGATGGTATACAGGTCCAGCAGCGCCTGGCTGGGGTGTTCATTGCTGCCGTCTCCACCGTTGAGTACCGGCACCCGGCTGGCGTTGGCGAATTCCGTCACCGAGCCGGGCTCGGGGTGGCGCATGGTTATGATATCGCTATAGCCTGAAATCACCCGGGCAGTGTCGTACAGGGATTCGCCCTTGGCGATGGCGGAGTGTTCAAAGCCCGTGGTTTCACGCACATGGCCGCCCAGCAGATTGAAAGCGCAACCGAAACTGACCCTGGTGCGGGTGCTGGGTTCAAAAAACATGGAACCGAGAATAGCTCCGTCCAGTACACGGGTGATCTTGCGGCGATGGGCGTAGGGTTCCATGCGGTCGGCCACGGCAAAAATGGCCTCAATATCCGCACGTTCAAACTGGTCTACGGAAATAATATGGCTGCCAGCGAACTGCACCTAACTCCTCCGGTCAAGCAAGCCGGGACATTATAAACATACTAAAGGGGTCAAAGCCCTTTAAGCAGTGCTCGTAGTGCTACGGCCGCAGGTCACCCGAGTGCTTAAAGGGCTTTGACCCCTTTAGTGCCGCTGCTAATTTTGCGTAACCGGCTCTCCCCGATATGGCGCCTATGGGAGCGGGGAACCCCATTGAAATCAAGACAGCAACTGATCGCTGTATTCCAACAGGGCATCCAAAATGGCCTGCTCGCCCGGGCTTGGGGAAGACGCGGACTGCATCCGCTCAATCAACTCCAGATACTGTTCCAGACAAAGGCTTGCCCCCGCCTCGGGGTCGGTCAGATAACGAAAGCGATATTCCTCCCATTGCTCCCGCTCCGGGCCGTCCAGGCTCTCCGGGTAATTGCGCGCCCGGTACAAAAACAGCATTTGCGGCAATCTCGGGTCTTCGAAACCGACCTGCTCATCACGCAATTGTTCGGGACTGGCGTCACGCACCCAGGCCATGGCGCGGCGGTCGGCGTCATTGAAAAAACCTCCGCTGTAGAGCATTTGATCGGGGTGTTGCGGAACCGGGAACTTCCGTGCCGCGAACACCTCCTGCAGTTTCCGGCCCAGGCCAGGCAGGGTCTTCAGCGTATCGGCATGCGCCCAGTGAGTCTGCAGGTCGATCTCCAGGCGTTGCGCCGCCTGTGCATCCAACAGCTTCGGGGTCAACACAATCGGACAGCGGTTGGTGCGAATATTCTTGATCCCGGGCCGCTGCATCCCCGCGGGCAATTCGGCGGCGGGAGTAAACAAACGCTCGCTTATTTGCTCAACACTCAGGTCGGCCAACTCGGCGGGGTCCTGTAACAGGTCGACGCAAATCACCTCATTGGAGTTCGACGGGTGCCTGGCGACCGGAGCTACCAGGCCGATATTGCTCCTCTCAGCGCCGAATTTTCTTGAGATGTGCAGCACCGGCCGCATAGCTGGAATATCCAGCATTGCGGCCACTGCCGACTTCCCTCGCTGCGCCAGTACATGGTCAAACAGCCGCGGCTGCTGTTGTTTGACCAGGCGCGCCAGGGCAATCGTTGCGTTCACATCGGAGAGAGCGTCGTGGGCTGCCTCATGGGCAATATCATTGGCCTGGGCCAGCGCCTCCAGCTTGAAGCCGGGCCGGCCGTCATCCCCCCGGGGCCAGACTATTCCTTGCGGACGCAGCGCATAGGCCACGCGCAGCAGGTCGATAATATCCCAGCGGGAGTTGCCGTGCCGATACTCCCGCTCATAGGGGTCATGGAAGTTACGGTAAAGCGTATAACGGGTAACTTCGTCGTCGAATGCGATACTGTTGTAACCGACTGCGCAGGTGCCCGGCAGGGCAAGCTGGGCGTGAATTCGGGCTATGAATTCCGCCTCACACAGGCCCTCCCGCAGTGCTTTCTGTGGAGTAATGCCAGTGAGCAGACATGCCTCCGGGTGAGGCAACACATCGCGGGCGGGTTTGCAGTACAGCACCAGGGGTTCAGAAATAACCTTCAATTCCGCATCGGTGCGCAGGCCGGCAAATTGCACCGGGCGATCACGGCTCGGGTCAGTGCCGAAGGTTTCGTAGTCATGCCAGTAGAAGCTGCCCTTCAAACGGATACTCCTTGCGTTATCAATGCGGGCTAGACCAACTTGATGGCTTGTTCCTCAATGCGCGCCTTCCACAGGGCCGGGCCGGTGGCATGAATGGATTCACCCCGGCAATCTACCGCCACCGTAACCGGCATGTCCTCAACCTCGAATTCATAAATGGCCTCCATGCCCAACTCCGGAAAGGCCACCACCCGCGCACTGGTAATCGCCCTGGAGACCAGGTAGGCCGCCCCACCGACCGCAATCAGGTAGACCGCCGCATGTCTCCTGATCGCCTCGATACCGCTTGGCCCCCGCTCGGCCTTGCCGATCATGCCGATCAAACCGGTATGTTCCAGCATGAATTCCGTGTACTTGTCCATGCGGTCCGCGGTGGTGGGGCCGGCCGGGCCGACCGCTTCATCGCCAACCGCATCAACCGGGCCGACATAATAGATAAACTTGCCGGCCAGATTCACCTGGGGCGGCAGCCCCTCGCCACTCTCGATCAATTGCCTGATCTTCTTGTGGGCCGCATCGCGGCCGGTAAAGATTTTGCCGGACAACAACAAGGTCTCCCCCGGCCGCCAGCCGGCCGTGTCCGCTGCGCTGATCGTGTCCAGGTTCACCCGCCGGGCCTGCTTCCCCTCTTCCAGGGCGACCTCCGGCCAGTCATCGACACTGGGCGGAATTTGCCGGGCCGGGCCGGAGCCATCCAAAACAAAATGGGTATGCCGGGTCGCGGCGCAGTTGGGGATCATGGCCACCGGCAGTGAGGCCGCGTGGGTGGGGAATTCCTTGATCTTTACGTCCACCACGGTGGTCAGGCCGCCGAGTCCCTGGGCGCCGATACCCAGTTTATTGACTTCATCCATGATTTCCAGGCGCAATTCCTCGGCCCGGCCGGAGGGACCGCGCTGGCGCAATTCATCAATGTCTATGGGGTCCAGCAAGGCCTCCTTGGCCATCAGGGCGGCTTTCTCGGCACTGCCGCCGATGCCGATACCCAGCAGGCCCGGTGGACACCAGCCAGCCCCCATGCCCGGCAGGGTCTCCACCACCCAATCGACGATACTGTCGGAGGGGTTGAGCATGGCCAGTCGCGATTTGTTTTCCGAACCACCGCCCTTGGCGGCCACCGCCACCTCCACGGTATTTCCGGGCACCACCTCCATATGCACCACCGCCGGGGTATTGTCGCGAGTATTGCCGCGGGCGCCGGCAGGGTCCGCCACGATGGAAGCGCGCAGCGGGTTGTCGGGGTGCAGATAGGCGCGGCGCACACCCTCATTGACCATATCGGTAACCGACAATTTCGACTCCCAGCGCACCTCCATACCGATTTTCAGAAACACGTTGACAATGCCCGTGTCCTGGCAAACGGGACGGTGGCCCTCGGCGCACATGCGCGAGTTCACCAGAATTTGCGCCATGGCCCCTTTGGCCGCGGGATTCTGCTCGCGCTGCCAGGCCCGATGCACCGCGTTGACGTAATCGAGGGGGTGGAAATAGGAGATGAACTGCAGGGCATCGGCCACGCTGTCGATCAGGTCATCCTGGCGAATCACGGTCATGGAAAAATCCTGTGTTCGGGGGTAACAGGAACTCATTGTACCGTATACCCCGGCAGCGAAAATGGCCGATCAAACCAGGAACTCGGCCAACCCTTGAAAGAACTGGCTTCCAACGCTATACAGAGGAGGAAACAAGCAAAAGATTTCCGCTCGAATTCCGGGGAAAATGGAGAAAACGCCAAGTTGCATTTGCGTATTTTGCAGGACCTGCCACACTCAGGTGGATTGCTTGCGGCATTCCGGCCGCGCCTATTTTGACGGCAGCTATTGCTGATGATCCCGAGAGGAGAGAAATAATGAGACGCAGATCATTTGTGATTGGAACGGGCAGTATGCTACTTGCAGGCAAGACAACGGTTTCATTTGCAGACAACCGGTCCCTGATAACCCGGCCCATACCCTCCTCCGGCGAGAACCTCCCGGTGATGGGTATGGGCTCGTCCCGAACATTTGATGTTCCCATCAATGAGAACAACCTGGCCACGCTGGGCGAGGTGATGAGCCGCTTTATCGCCGGCGGGGGCAGCCTGGTGGATACCTCTCCCATGTACGGAGCCGCCGAAGCCGTTCTCGGAGAGGTGATCTCCCGGCTGCCGAAGCAGCCTGCGCTGTTCGCCGCCACCAAAGTATGGGCGGACGGTGAAGAGGAAGGTATCCGGCAAATGCGCAACTCCAGCAAACTCATGCGGATACCGGTATTCGACCTCATGCAGATTCACAATCTTCGCGACTGGAAAGTACAATTACCGACCCTGAAGCGGTGGAAGGAAGAAGGCAGGATTCGTTACCTTGGCATCACAACCTCCCACCAGCGCAACCATGCCGGCATGGAAGAGGTCATGAAATCCGAACCGCTGGATTTCGTGCAATTCAGTTACAATATTATCGACCGGCAGGCCGAGCAACGGCTGCTGCCGCTGGCCGCCGACCGCGGCATCGCCACCCTGATCAACCGGCCATTCCAGCGTGGCAAACTGTTTGACAAGGTCGGGGGGAAACCACTGCCGTCCCTGGCCATGGAGTTGGGCTGCGAGAGCTGGGCCCAGTTTTTTCTGAAGTTCATCATCGGCCACCCGGCCGTCACCTGCCTGATCCCCGCCACCGCCAAGGTTCATCACATGGAGGACAACATGGGCGCCAACTTCGGCATCGTGCCCGATGCCGGGATCCGCGAAGAAATGGTGAAGCTGTTTCAGTCCCTGTAATTTCAAAGGTATGCTTTCGGACAAGGCATGATGGAAAAAAAAGGGGTCAGAGCCCTTTAATCCAATCCCAGGTGAAAGGCCCCGTCGAGTAACCGAAGGGATTAAAGGGCTCTGACCCCTTTTTTCCCAGGCGGCGCAAGCCATACCGCAAGTCCCGGCGTTGTTGCGCTGCAAACCTGTTATGGAGAAATTCCGGAAATGAATGATTTTAACTTTCTCTACATGAACAGCCCGCTCGGCAGGCTGCGCCTGCTTTCGGACGGGCAGGCGCTGTCCCGAATCGAGTTTGAGAACCAGCACCGGGAAGATGGCGAGCGGGCCGATGACCCGGTGTTGCTGCGGGCAGCCGAACAACTCAATGAATATTTCGCGGGGCGGCGCCGGCGCTTCTCAATACCACTGGCGGCCGCGGGCACGGTTTTTCAGCGCCGGGTCTGGGATGCCCTCGGCAATATCCCCTTCGGCGAATTGCGCAGTTACCGGGACATCGCCGATGCCATCGGCAAGCGCAAGGCGGTGCGTGCGGTGGGAGCGGCCAACGCCCGCAATCCTGTCCCGATTATCGTTCCCTGCCACCGGGTGGTCGGCAGCAACGGCAAGCTGACAGGGTATACCGGCGGCCTCTCCGCCAAAGCGGCGCTACTTCAACTCGAGGGCATAACACTGTAAGCGGTTACGGCGGTTTAGCCACGAAAACCAGCCGGGTTTATCCCTCGATAATATGGCCGCCAGTGTCTAAATCGGAGACAATAAAGTCTCCAAAGTTTCAGGAAACCGGCTATGGCAAAGGCAGCAGAGTATTCACTGGGACCAGAAACGTTTCCACGCGGCTGGTTTATTGTCGCCGAAAGCAGGGAACTGGATGACGGCCCCCTGCCCGTCCGTTTCTTCGGCAAGGATTTTGCGTTGTACCGGGGCGAGAGTGGCGCCGTGGTGATGCTGGATGCCTATTGCGCCCACATGGGAACGCATATTGCCGCCAGCAAAAGCGCCGTGATCGTACAGAACGGCGCGCAGATTGAGGGGGACTGCATCCGCTGTCCCTACCACGGCTGGCGCTATGCCGCCGATGGCCGCCTGGATGATATCCCCTATCACCAGGGGCCGCTGCCCAAGTCCGCCGCGCTGCAGTCCTGGCATGTGGAAGAGGTGATGGGCTGTGTGATGATGTGGCACGACCCGGAGGGAGGGCAGCCCGACTATGCGGCGCCGTGCCTGAAAGAGTGGGATGACCCCAGTTGGGTGCACTGGGAACTGGACCACCTCGGTGAAATCGACCTGCACGGCCAGGAGATTCTCGACAATATGGCGGATGCGCAGCACCTGGGGCCCACCCACGGCGCACCG
Source organism: Halieaceae bacterium (assembly GCA_026710905.1). Taxonomy (GTDB): domain Bacteria; phylum Pseudomonadota; class Gammaproteobacteria; order Pseudomonadales; family Halieaceae; genus JAPOQD01. The sequence continues at coordinate 12,386 of JAPOQD010000220.1, read as the reverse complement.
TGCGAGTATTTTGAAAACGAAATTGATGGCCATCTGTGTATTCAGCGCCAGGGTGGTTTCCACCAGGGCTACAACGCCATGCTGATCACCACAACCTGGTACACCGGCCCCGGCGTTCTTTTGTCCAAGCAGGAATTCGGCGATGTACTCACCTATGAGTTGATCGCCAACACCCCGGTGGATGATGGTGTCTCCCGGATCTGGCACGCGGCGCTGGCTCGGGCCGGCAACCTGCCTCACACCGAGGAAGATCTTGCTACCGCCAAGGCGATTCAGGAAGGCGCCCTGCAGGCTTTTGCCGCGGATTTTGATATCTGGCGGCACAAGCGCAGCGCAATCAGAATCATGCAAATGCCTAACGACGGCCCTTTCAGGAAAGTGCGGAAATGGTATGCCCACTTCTACGACAAGCGCGCCAACGCTGCCGAATACCTGCAGCAGGCGAATGGCGTCTACCATGTGCCGGCGCTGGAGAAACCCGGTGACCATGCCCGTGAATTCGAGGCCGGCCTGTTCGAGTAATGAGTGGCGCCGGACCGCAGACCTCGCTGCGCCGCATCGTCCGGAACAGACCTGTCCATTCGGTATTGGCGTGATGTCTGCTGAAGCTGTATGGGTCCGACCCGCTATCCACCAGCGCCCGAACGACCGTCGGCGGACCCTGTGCCCGGCGGATGCGCCATGTCGCACCCTTCGGGCACAGGGCCCCTACGGAAATTATGGGTGCTGACGTTCTACCCGGCCTGAAGCAATATCTGGGGCAGCGCTTCGGCCCCTTCCATTGCTGGGACCCGGTCAATGCCAGCATGATTCGTCACTGGTGCGAAGCCATGGGGGATACCAACCCCATTTACACCGATGTTGCCGCTGCCCGGGCGCATGGGCATGCGGGCCTGGTGGCTCCCCCCACCATGTTGCATACCTGGGTGATGACGGGCTATAACGGCCTGCGCCCGCCGGGCTCAGCCACCGGCAACGCCTTCGAGGTACTGGATACGATTGAGCAAGCGGGCTTTCCCGGGGTGGTCGCGGTGAATTGTGAACAGGAGTACTTCCGCTATCTCAGGGAGGGGGAGCGCATTCACTACTACGCGGAACTGGAGTCCGTTTCGAAGCAAAAAGCCACTGCACTGGGCACCGGCTATTTCTGTACGGAATTGTCCACTTTTTATAATCAGGAGGATGAAGCGGTCGGTTCCATGCGTTTTCGGGTCCTCAAGTACCGTCCGGCCAATTGGAACCTGGACAATGGATAAGCTCAGCTTTGCCAAACTGCGGCCGGGTGACGATCTGCCGGAATTGCGTATTGAGATTACCGCCAAATTGATTGTCGGCGGCGCCATCGCCAGCCGCGACTTCCAGGATGTCCATCATGACCAGGATGCCGCGCAAGCCCTGGGCTCTCCCGATATTTTCATGAACATACTCACCACCAATGGTTTGGTGGGGCGCTATGTCACCGACTGGTGCGGTCCGGGGGCGCGCCTGAAGAAAGTCGATATAAAACTGGGCGCACCCAATTACCCCGGTGATCGCTTGGTTTTCAGCGGTGTGATCAGCAGCAAGAATGATGCCGCGAGAACCGTCGAGGTGAAGATCGCGGGTAGAAACCGGCTCGGTGAGCATGTAAGCGGCGCCATCTGCGTCGAGTTCCAGGTAAAAGAGTAACTATTCACGCCTTCACAGGTTGAAGGGGCGAGGCATGCCTCGCCTCTGCGCACCCGTTTGCCGGCGCACTAATTCCCGACCCCGGACAGAGCAGAGGGGGCGAGTAGTTACCTGGTTTTTACGGCTGTGGCGGCCCGGCATTGCATTGCGCGGGAGGTCTGTTAGACAATCCGCCATCGCATCAATCAGCCTTGGAAATCACCATGTTCGAAACACTTGAGGAGTTACCCGGCGACCCGATTCTGGGCCTGGCGGCGGCTTGCAAAGCGGACCCCAACCCGAACAAGGTGGACCTCACCCTGGGCGTCTATATGGATGAGAGCGGAGTGACCCCGGTGTTCGATGCCATCCGGCAAGCCCAGGCCCAATTGGTGCGGGAAGAGAGCAGCAAGGTCTACCTGCCCCAGGTCGGGGATGCAGAATTCAATAGCGGTATCCGCAGCCTGCTGCTGGGCGAGTCCAGTTCCGCCCTGGCCGCCGGCCGGGTGATGAGCATCCAGACACCCGGCGGCTGCGGTGCATTGCGGCTGGGTGCGGAACTTGTCAAATCAGCCGAACCCGCCGCCAGGGTCTGGTTAAGCACCCCCAGTTGGGCCAACCACAAGCCCTTGCTGGGCAGTGTGGGGCTGGAACTCCAGAACTATCGCTATTACGACTCCGACAGTCACGGCGTGAACTTCGGCGCCATGATGGCCGACCTCGAACAGGCCCGGAGCACGGACGTGGTGCTGCTGCACGGTTGTTGCCACAATCCCTGCGGCGCCGACCTCAGCCGTCAGCAATGGAGTGAACTGGCCGCGCTGGCCCAGCGCATTGGTTTTACCCCCTTTGTCGATGTCGCCTACCAGGGCATGGCCGATGGTATCGAGGAAGATGTCCACGGCCTGCGGCTGCTGGTGGACTCTGTGCCCGAAGTCATCATCGCGGCATCCTGTTCAAAAAATTTCGGCCTGTACCGGGAGCGCACCGGCGCCATCGTGGTGGTGGCGGCAGATGCGGCCAGGGCGCGAGCCCTGCAGAGTCAGGGTACGGTGGCGGCGCGCTGCATTTATTCGATGCCGCCGGCGCACGGGGCGATTCTTGCGGGAAAGGTGTTTTCCAGCGAGCAACTGAATCCGCTTTGGCGCCGGGAACTTGCGGCGATGTGTGAGCGCATGAATTCGCTGCGCGCCCTGCTGGTGGAAAAGCTGAACGCCGCCACCGGCGCCGAGTTCAACTTCATCCGTGGCGAGAAAGGGATGTTTTCCCTGCTCGGGCTGAGCGCGGAGCAGGTACAGCGCCTGCGCACCGAGCACAGCGTGTATATTCTGGGTTCATCGCGTATCAATATTGCCGGAATCAACCCGGACAATATCGATTATCTGGCCAGCTCGGTGGCCTCGGTAATGCGCTCCCACAACTCCGTCAGGTAGCCATATACCCGGCAATAGTCAGACAGGCGTTGCCATTGCTTGCGGCCGGGTTCGCGGCTGAGATAGCGGGTCAGAAGTTGCCGGCGCTGGTCATCACCGAGGGCGTCACCCTCACAAATCACCGCCAGTTCGAACCAGGGGTCGCCCATGGCGGCGTATTCCCAGTCCAGCGCCAGCAGTTGGCCGCCGCTGTACAGGCGATTCGCGCGCAGCAGGTCGTTGTGGCACAGACAGGTAATGGCAGTGCGCTGTAAACGCAGGCACAGTGACTCAAATGTTTTCGGCAAGGCGCCCTGGTGCAACAAGCCGGCGTAGTGGCGGGCGCGGTCCAGGGGTTGCAGGCGATATTTCACCGCGGGCAAGGCATGAATTCGCCGCAGCAGCTCGGCTACTTGGCCGAGTTCGACTTCCGGTTGCGCATGCCAGCTTTCCGCTTCGCAGTATCGGCTGACCAGCACCCCCAGTTCGGGATTGAAATACACAGGCCTGGGCGCCAGGCCACGGCGCCAGGCCGAAAGCTGCACATGCCACTCAAGCTTGCGATTCAAACCCAGCCTGCGGATATTCGGGCCATCCACGCGGATCACGAAATGCTGCTCAGCGGCGCTGGCCTTGAGGCTAAAATTACTGCGCCCACCGCTCAAAAGCCGGACCGCTTCGGGCCGTTCCGGTAAACTCGAATCAACTTGCCAGTGCGAGTACTGATCGAGCGTCTGCTCAACCCTCAATTGTACTTTTGGCGGTAACTTTGCAGCCATTGACGAAAACCAAACACGGCGATGAGGATATACACGACGAACAGGGCTGCGGTCAGGTACAGCTCCCGGTCCAGGTAGAGGTAGATTGAAACAGCGTCAATCACCAGCCAATAGAGCCAGTTTTCCAGAATTTTTCGAGCCACCATCCAGGTTGTCAAGACGGCGCCCCAGGTGGTGAAGGAGTCCACAAAGGGAAGGTTGGCCGAAGTGTTGGCGGCTAACCACCAACCGCTGCCAACGGAGAGCAGCAATACAGCGGCGATGGCGAGGACATGCTGCAACGGCCGCCAGCGGCTTATCGGCCTTTGGCTGCTGTTGTTCGGACCCGTGCGCCATTGCAGGAAGCCGTAGATGGCCATGAACACATAATAGGTATATAACGCCGACTCCATCAGCAGGCCCACATTCCAGAATAACACCAGGAATATGCCGCTGCTGACGAAAGCCGCATACCAGCAGGCCAGTTGCTGGCGCACTGCCAGCACCAGGTAGGCGAGGCCCAGGGCGACGGCAATGGCCTCCCAGATGCCCATTCCGGAGCTGCCCAGGGCGGCGGCAATGGCTTCCCAGACACCCATGTCAGAACTTGTAGCTCGCGCTCACACCGATCAGGCGGGGGTCTCCGTACTGGTAGTAGGGTTCGGTGGCGTAGTCCTTGCGCGGGTCGTTGCCGAAGGAGCCGAAGCCGCGTACATAGTAGTCCTGGTCGGTCAGGTTACGGCCCCACAAGGTCAGTTCCCAGGACTCCACGCGATAGCCCAGAGCGGCGTTCAGCAACTCGTAGGAATCCGCACCGGCGTCGTGACGGTCGGAAAAGTAGAAGCCGTCCTTGCCTTCCAGGCCGGCCTGCAGATACAGGCCGCTGCCGAACTGATAACGTCCTCCGGCGGCGAACTGATAGCGTGGCGCATGGGGCTGATCCCGGCCCGACAGGTCGATTCCGTCGGCATTGACATAGTTCTCGTACTCGGTCTGCAACAGCCCCAGGTTCAACCACAGGGACAGCGGCTCCAGCGGCAGCCAGTTGAGCTCCAGTTCCATCCCGTAATGGTTGCCGCGTGCGGCGTTGTCGGTGTAATCGGTAAAGCTGGTGCCGCCATCCGCTTGCCGAATCAGAAAGGAACCTTTGACCTGCTGGTCTTCCCGGTCCATGTAGAACAGGGCCAGCCGGGCGCCCAGACGCCGCTGGTCGAATTGCCCTTTCAGGCCCAGTTCGTAGTTGATCAGCGCCTCTTCGTCATATTCCCGTACAGCCCGCAGTTGATTCTGGATAGCGGAGTCGTCGGTGGCGTTACTACTGGCCAGAATCTCCGCGTTGACGCCATTGGCGCGGTATCCGCGGCTGATACTGCCATAGAACATGCTGACATCGCTGAAACTGTATTCCAGGGCCAGCTTGCCGCCCCACAAGTCTTGCTCCGGGTCAAAACCGACACGATTGTTATCGCTGTATTCGGTCTTGCGCCGCTCGGTTCTGAGGCCTGCGACCAAGTCCAGGTGGTTATTGAGTTGGAGGTCTATCTGGCCGAACAGGGCCAGGGTCGAAGTATCGTACCGACTTAAAAAATCTTGCCCGAGGTAGGTATAACTGCGCTTCAGGTCCTCTTCATTAACAAGGGAATAGAAACCGAAGAGCCATTCCAGCGCGTCATTGAACAGCCGGGACCGCTCATTGGAGAGCAGACGCAACTGCACGCTGTAACTGTCGCGCTGGCGCTGGTAGCGATCCCGGGAACTGTAGCCGTAGGGGTGAAATCCCGCGAAGGTCCAGTCTTCGTCATAATTGTAGTCGACCTCGGTATCGGCATAGGTGAGCAGCAGTTCGGTATCCAGATTTCGGTAACTTGAGACCAGGGTGGCGGCGGCAGCGGCGGATTGTTGTTTATCCCGCCCCGGTTCATCGGACAGTGTGCTGCGCACATTGTCCAGGGAGAAGGCATCATAACCGTTATCGATATCCACTTGGGTCAGGGTCATGTCCAGATGATGCCGGCCGGAAATTTCCCAGCTTAGACGGCCCCGCAGGGTACGTTCATCCCGTTCCTGGGTGTCATCCCGGCCCAGGAATTCGTTATCGGTGAAGCCATCGCTGCGGTACTGTTGTAACGCCAGCCGGTAGCCCAGCGTCTCGGAGAGGGGCCCGCTGCCAAGCACACCCAGATGCCAGCTTGCATAATCCGCCAAGCCCAGATCGACGCGTTTCTGCGGCTGTTGCGAGGGCCGGTTGCTGCGGATGTTAATCAGCCCCGCCAGAGCGTTGGCCCCATGCAGGGTACCCTGGGGCCCACGCAGAATCTCGACCTGTTGTATATCGAACATGGTGCCGATGGCGCCGATGCCACTGAAGTCCACACCATCCAGCAGCAGGCCCACCGAGGGGTTCAAGGGCTCCTGGAACTGACTGCGCTCGCCGATTCCGCGCAACTGGAAATAACGCGCCCGCGAAGTACCACCGGAATAATTGACATTGGGCGCCAGATTGAGCAGGTCTTGCAGGTGCTGGGCAGCCTGCTGCCTGATGTTGTCCTCGGTCAGTACGCTGGTGCTGCCGGAGTCTTCCAGCAGCTTGACGGTTCGTAGTTGGGCCGTCACCACGATCTCCGGCAACAGCGGTTCGCTAACGGCGATGGAACTGACCAGGGCCAGGACGGCTAAGGCTAAAAATGGTTTCATGGACATGGAGTTTCTCCGTGACAGCAAAGAAACCCGGTTGGCGACGTTGGTGTGGAAAGGAGGGCAGACATTCTGTTCCCTATCCCTACGCCGGTGTTAACCGGATCAGGTTCAAAGGGTTTGCCGAGGCTTGCGCCAGCGGCATCTCAGGCAATGCCACCCCTCAGGATTAGGTTTGGAGCACCGAAGTGCGCGCGGGATAGTAGCATGAGACCGGTGTCTGCGGAAAGTACAGGTTTAGTCCAAAAAAAGGGGAGTCCAAAAAAAGGGGTCAGACCCCCTTTTTCAGTAACACAAAAAAAGGGGTCAGACCCCTTTTTTCACTGACCCCTTTTTTCACAACAGACTCAATTCAGCAGTTCCGGGTAGCGAGCGCGCAGCGCCCGCTGGATACCGTCCTGCCACTGCACCCGGCAGGGACCGGCCAGTTTCTTGCGCTTGTTGTTGTCCAGCACGGTCATTTGCCAGGTAGCCTGCGGCCCGCTATTGACAGTGGCCTTGAGCCCGGTCAGGGATTCGATGTAGGCCAGTATCTGTTCCATCGCCACCGGCTCATCACCACCAAGGTTCACCGTTTGCGCGGGTACCGAAGCGTGCATCAGCAAGCCCTGAACCTGGGCCACAATATCGTCTTCATGGATCGGCGAGCAGAAGCTGTCGCCCTGTTCCGAACGCTGGTAGGGGATGCCGTGCTTCATGAACTCCACCAGCGCCATGGGAGCGCCGCCGTGGCCATGGCTGCCGTAAGCCACATCCAGACGGGCGATGATGGCCGGCAGATTCAGAGCCCTGGCCTGGAAGCGCACTACCGCCTCCGCCGACTGCTTGCTCATGGCGTAGTGTGGTGAGTAAGAGGCGAAACCACCCAGTTGGGCATCCTCACTGATCGCCGCGGATGGGTCACCGGCCAGCGCATACACCGAGGAAGAAGACATATGAAAGAATGCCTTCACGTCCCGATAGCGCTGCATCAGGAAACCCGGACCCTCGGCATTCTGCAGCAGGCCCTGCTCCGGCGTTTTCGGGTCGGTATTGCAACCGCAGTGAATCACGTAATCGACCTCCGGCAGATGCGACAGCTCTGATTCCTCCAGGGAATAAAACACCGTGTTGATGCCCTGGGACTCGAGTTCCTCTTTGGCGGCGGCATCGGAAAACCGGGCTGCGGCCCAAACCTCGCAGGGACCATTGAGTTGCTCGGCGATCGGCCGGGCCACCTGCCCCGTTGCCCCGGTCACCAGTACCTTTACTCCTTCCAGCATGGATTTTCCTCCTGTTTACAAATCGTTGTACTTGAGCACATTCGCATTGATGGACGCATGTTCGCCGACACCGACCCGGCGGCGCCGCTATTATGCCTCGCGGTTTCCACCGATATCCATTGACGGCCAATAAGGCCCACATGCGGGTTGGAACCGATTCAGAGTACATTATAGTAGCTGGAAACAGCCCAGAAAGGGTCAAAATCCTCTATTTTTTAATAGGTTGCAATACACTGAAATACCAAGCAATACCGTATACGTGAATTCAGGCCTTCCAAGATCGAATAGTAAGAAAAATCAAGCTTTGCAGGCCTTGTAAACCGTACAATGAGTCAAAAACCCCGCCTTCCCATTTCGCCCGTTTCGCCCACCGCCCTTTTCGATGTTTCGCAATTTCGACGCAAATTGACCGGAATAGATGGAAAATAGTTGCTCATGAGGCCTTGGCTCTGTGGAAATTTTTGCTCCATGGTCTAAGCTTATTCGTGGAAGCCGCACGTCAACAACAGGCTGCACGGAAAGGAATTCCGGGCGCCGGCGGACCAATCCAGGGAAGGGAGTAGCAAACCATGAAAGCAGAAACTTTGGATCGGGGGAGACTCGCCGTGACCAACCCCATTGATGATACCCACGAAACCTTCAATCACCTGAAGGACGCGGGTATCACCGAAGCTCAGGCTGAAGTGTTTACCCAAACGTTCAAGGGGCTTGCTGACCAGACCATGCAGGTCAATGAAAACCTGCTGATGGTTCGCGATGAACTTCTCGAAGAGATTGTCGGGGTGCGCGACGAATTCCGCGGCGAATTTACCTCGGTGCGCGACGAATTCCGCGGAGAGTTTGCCTCGGTGCGCGAAGAGATTACCGGCATACGCGGTGAGCTAAAGGATATTCATCACAAGATTGACAGCAACTACCAGAGCCTGGATCACAAGATTGACAGCAACTACCAGAGCCTGGACCACAAGATCGATACCAATCAAAAGAAGTTGGAGACAGATATAGCACTGGTTCGCAAAGAACTGGCGTTCACCAACCAGGAAGGCATACACACACGAGAGACTCTCTCAGCCCAGATCGACGCCAAATTCGCCCAAACGCAGAACAGCATGATGCGTTGGAACATCGGGATGTTCATTGGCCTTACCGGCCTGATGGTTGGCCTTGCTGGCCTGATGGTTGCCCTCGAGTAAAAGGGGTCGGAGTCATGACTCCGACCCCTTTTTTCACTTTTGTGCGCTTCATCAAGCCGGCATCGACATGGGGGCGGCCGGTCATGGTAACTATTCCTCCCACGGGATCGGAAAACCGAGCGCCTTGGCAACATCGCTCTGCCGGGCGTCGAGCGTAGCGAATGAAAGGCTGTCGGGCTGCGGGGAGACATACAGCGCCGTCGCAGCATGCCACAGGGCAGCGCCCCGCAAGTAGCCCGCTTCAAGCACCCTTACAAACTCGGAAGAAAGCGGCCGATTTGGCAGAATCCACTCGACTCCCGCGATCAGATTCTCATGGAAGGGAATTTTTTCGCGAGCGAATACTGCCCGAAGTTCAGCTTCGAGCAGATTGGAGGAGATCAGACGATCAAATTCGTTCAACGCTTGGGCGTGAGACTCCGCACCCGGTTCATCGAAAGCAATGGCCGTCAACACCGACGTGTCGACATAAGCAACCGTCATTCGCCGCGCTCGGCGATAAACCGCGATAGTGCGCCGGGTCGCCGTTCGACCGGCTGCAATGTCTGCCTTGGAGTGGCCGAGTGAACAAGCTCACCGCTGCGCTCAAGGTCTATCAGCCGCTCGTCGAGCGTGGGGTTCTGCCCGTGCCGGATCGAACGGATTTCGGCCACCGGCTCTCCGCGATAAGAGACGGTGACAGTCTTTCCTTCGCGTACTTGACGAATGACCTCGGAAAACCGCGCCTTTGCTTCGTAGACTGAGTAGTTACGTGTCATGACGCGATCTTAACTAGTCAGACTGGTCATGACAACTGAAAGTAGCGAAATAGGCAAGTACACGAAAGGGGGCGTTGAATGGCGCGAGGTCGAAGTGACGTCACATTGCCGGACTTGCGGAGCGTGATGACCGAAACGGGATGACCATCTCCATGGCTCCGAATCGGGCTCCGTACGCGGGGCTGGCGCTCGCCGTCACCAACCCCTTTTTACAAATGAATCGAGCGGGTCTCGATACCTGAATCTCTGTTCCCATCACTGTTAAAAGGCGGTCAAAATTCCCCGCGCCGCCTTCTCTTCAATCCGCTTGCGGATATCTTCCGCCACTCCCAGAACTTCCGCGGGCGCCTGTACTGTCTCTCCGGTCCTCTGGCGCAATGCAACTATGAGCGGCGCCAACGTTTGAGATTTGTTGTGAGGCTCCGAGAGGATCTCCAACACATCGATTTCAGGCGCACCGAGCGCGATCGAGTTCAGAACGAACCTGATCATTCCACGCATGGCAATTTCGTTGTTCGGCTGAAGAGCTTCGTCGGCCAGACGAAAGGCGTCAACTGAGGCCACGCGCTCCTTGCCCAGCAGCGACGCCATCGCCCGTACATACCACGTCTGCCATTCGAACCATGCTCTCTCATCGCCCGTCCATTTCTCTAGCGTCCGCTCAAGCTCACTGCAAGCGGCCAGCGCTTCCCCGGTCCGGCCGGTCTCGGCCTGTCTCATCGCCTTGAACCCGAGCGCCAACAATGCTCCCCATTCCGCATCTGGCGTTTCGTTATCGTCCATGCGGTCGATCACTTCCTGGTAAGACGCAATCTCGCCCTCGAAGTCACCGAGACCGGCCTGCGTCAAGGCCCGACCATGCAATGCATTGATGATGCGGGACCGGATCTCTGGAGCTTCGCTTGTACCGTATCGCTCGACCGTCTCGTCGTAGACCGCAAGCGCTCCTTCACCGTCGTTCCCATACAGCCGTAGACTGTCAGCCTTCGTGACAAGAGCTCCGACGACAACATCCCGCACCTCGGGGTGCTCACTGGCCCCGAAGCGCTGCACAACCGAGTCCAACAGCGAAACAGCCGTGTCGACATTACCCAACTCCGCCTCGGCCTTGGCCTGCACGACCAGCGCCTCTGCAACGACCGGATTGAATTGATCGTCCGTATATCTCTCGAACCACCGGTCCATTTCCCTGGCGTTGGAGACGGTTGCACCGAAATTCCCAAGTTCGAAGTACGCCTTGACAGTTAGAAAGAGCACGCGCGCCGACCAGTAGAGAATGAACACGTCGCGAGTATCGCGGAACCGGTCGACGATGCTCGCACCGATAGTAACCACCCTCCCGAATTGACCCATCCGAAAATAAGCTTCGGATTCCAGAACCGCCGTGAACACGCGATCATGGTCTTCCATGCCGGTTGCCGAACTACTCACCCCCGAAGCGATAAACCGGTCCACAGCTTCAATAATTTTTCCCCATTCTTCTTTTCTCATTGCCTTGCGGACGTCTTCATTGAGGCGGATTTCCGCCTCCAGGCGACGGTTGCTTTGAACAGATCTCGAGACTTGCTCGATTCGGTTCCATTTCATTTCGGAATGCAGGTCGCCGGGTTCCGGCTTCCGTGCAAGCGCACGATCAATGCCTGCCTGAATGGTCTTCGAAGCGATTGCTTCGTTCCGGAGCAGATCTTGAATAGCGAACAGTTCGGACGTGTCGTAGAACACCACCATGAATCGGATCAAGTTCTCGACTACGGCGGCTTCGTCACCTTCGCGCCGCAGCTTGTAATAAATGCTGTAAAGGGGCTCGGCTGCGGCATAGAGACGCTTCCGGCTGCCCCTTGCCGAATCAGCCGTCACAGCGCCTCGTTCGACCAGACGCCCCAGCATCGTCGATGCGGTCCGTATGTCGATCCTGGCGCGCGCCGCAATGTCTCCCGTGCTCGATGGCCGCCACAGATCCATGAGGGCGACGTAAACCCGCCGCTCGCTTCTGGGCAACGCCTCCAGATGGCCCCGGAAATATTCCGTATGCTCATCGATCAGGGTTACGAGTTCTTCCATCAGTTGGCGAAGTGAGCGATGCCGCGCGAAGCCAGCGATGATCGCAAGCAGACGAGGGCTGCCGCCAGTGAGAATTTCAAGCGGCCTGATCTCGAATTTACTCCGCGGAGCGCCGCTTACGACCTGCCACAGGAGACGGCACTCTTCCGTGTCCAGCGGCTTCAGGTCTACGGTTCGGAACAGCTCGAAATAAGGCTCTTCCGCGTTGTCCAACCCCTCAAACCGGCTTGTAGCGGAAGCGAGCAGCATGATCTGAGGCTCCGATTGGAGCACCGCGCGAAGTTGCCAACCGAAATCCTCGTCCGTGTTATCGCAAAGAGATTGCAGATTCTCGACGATCAGCACGAGCTTACGCCCGAGACGGTCGGCCGCTTCGAGCACCGAGGCGCGGGCATGATCCGCAAGCCCCTGTTCCCTCCAGCGGGACGACAACGCTGCATGTGTCTCCCGCAGATCCCGGGCAAGCTCCGGATGCCTCTCCGCGCACTCCCTGGCGAGATGGAACAGGGTCTCCAGCCAGAAGTCGGCCAGGCTGAAGATTTCCTGGCTTTCTTCCATGAACCGGACCGGGAACGCATGCTCGGAGAATTCTCGATTGGTT
>JAPOQD010000104.1 GCA_026710905.1 Halieaceae bacterium | reverse complement strand
GTGCTGCTAAAAGGTGTCAGTCAGCAGGGCTTTGTTTTCTACACCAATACCCAAAGCCGTAAAGCCCTGGACATCGCTGAAAATCCCCAGGTAAGCCTGTTGTTCCCGTGGAATGTTCTCGAGCGGCAGGTCATTGTCGGTGGCTTTGCCGAGCCGCTCGACCCGGCTGAATCGGCCCGGTATTTTCACACTCGCCCCCGCGACAGCCAGTTGGTGGCCTCGGCCTCGGTACAGAGCCGTCCGCTGGCGGCCCGCGCAGTGCTGGAGGAAAAAGTGCAGCAGCTACGGCAGCGGCTTCAGGGCGGCGCGGTGCCGGTACCACCTTCCTGGGGTGGTTATCGGGTGCATCCGCAACGTTTTGAATTCTGGCAGGGCGGCAGCCACCGTATGCATGACCGCTTTGAGTACACCCGCAACGAGACAGGGGGTTGGTTTATTCAGCGCCTGGAACCTTGATCTGTCCGGCGCCGCGCTGGAAAAAGTAGTGGGACTCGCCTGCCACGCCGAGCAGGCTGCGCCGGATCATATCCAGCCCGGCCGCGGCGATCAGGGTCTGGAACAGGCTGCGTTCCACCGGCCAACACAAACAGCGGGTCTGTAATTTCTCCCGGCTGCCCCAGGCCAGCCATACCGTACCCACCGGCTTTTCCTCCGTGCCCCCATCGGGTCCGGCGATTCCGGTGACGGCAATGGCATAGTCCGCCGCCGCCGCCGCCATGGCGCCCTGGGCCATTTGCCTTGCCACCGGCTCACTGACCGCGCCGTGTTCGGCCAGGACATCCTGGTCCACCCCGAGCACCGAACTCTTGATTTGGTCGGCATAACTGACAAAGCCTGCCTGGAATACGGCTGAGGCTCCGGGTATGCCGGTCAACATAGCGGCGATCTGACCGCCGGTGCAGGACTCTGCCGTAGTCAGCATTTTGCCCTGTTGCCGCAACAATTCCACCACCCGCTGCGCCAGGCGGATGTCCCCCTCGCCGATAATATGACTGCCCAGTAACTCGTGGATACGCTGTTTGCAGTATTCCAGTTCCGGCCGGTGCGAGGGACCGCTTATGGTCAGCTTTACTTCCACCTGCGGCGCGCCGGCGCGAAAACCGAGCGCCACGCTCTCCGGCCACTGTTCAACACCATCATCAATGATCTGCTGGGCGGTGGCTTCCCCCATGCCAAAAGTCTGAAGGCGCACCACTTCCACCCGCGAACTCAGCCCGAAGCGCTTCGACAGGGTTTCCATAATGGGGTCGAGCATCGGCCGCAACTCACCGGGCACCCCGGGTGTGCAAATCAGCAAACAGCCGTTCAGTTCCATCTGTATACCCACGGCGCTGCCGATCAGGTTTTCAATCATGGCGGCGCCCCGCGGCAGCATGGCCTGTTTGAAATTGGCGTCATTGAGGGGAATATTGCGCCGGGCGCACCACTGCTTGAGGTGGGCCAGCGCCCCGGCGTGCTCCCGCAATGGAACGCCCGCGGCTTCGGCCAGCACCTGGGCTGTGAGATCATCCACGGTCGGCCCCAGACCGCCATTGATGATCAGCACGTCCGCTGCGCTGCTGATGGCTGACACTTCCTCCCTGAGCAAGGCCTGGTCGTCTCCCACGGTGACCTTGCGCCGAATCACCAGGCCCAATTCAGCCAGCCGCTGGGCAATCATGGCGGAATTGGAGTCCACTGTGTCGCCGCTCATGATTTCGTTGCCGGTCAATAGCAGTTGCACTACGGGATGGCTGGTCGGCATTGTTCTGGAGCCTGCGTTGTGGAATAAGACGCCGCGATAATAACAGCTGGGCAACTGACCGCAATGTGGCGCCAGCGCACTCGAACTACCCGTTTCGCACTTGTCTGTCAGCATCGGGCTAGCCCGCATATTGCGGCCAGCAAGGCTCGCGGTGAGCCTCTGTTATGATTAGGGCCGGTATCTTGCTGGTTTGAGTGAGTCTGTGACCGGAGCCCTGAATTTTTGTCCCGATTGCGGTGGCCCGCTGCAAAGCCGCACCCCTTCCGGCTTTGATTGCATGCGATATTGGTGCAGCTCCTGCGCTGCCTACGTCCACGACCATCCTGCCATCATTTTGACTTGTTTCGTTTCCTGCGGCGTCAAATTGCTGTGGATGCAACGCAAGTTTGAACCGCGCAGTGGCCTCTGGGCCATCCCCGGAGGGTTCATGGAACCCGGTGAGGGCCTGGCCGAAGGCGCCGTACGGGAACTGCGTGAGGAAACCGGCATCGCCCTGCCGCCGCAGGCGCTTGAGTTGTATATGACCGGCACCATCACCTTCATCAACCAGGTGTACGTCGCCTTTCGAGCGATGGTGGAAAGTGAAGACTGCAAACCGGGAGCGGAATCCCTGGCGGCGGCATTTTTGTCGCGGCAGGAATGCCCCTGGGACCAGCTCGCCTACCCGGAAGTCAACAATTCCATCAATCGCGCCTATGACGACCTGGAACGGTCGCGCTTCGGCGTCTACCAGGCCGAGATGACGGAACACAGTTACCGGTTGGAGGAAGTGCCAACCACTCGCTGCTAACAGTAAAGGCAAGCCTTGTCGTGTGACACGGCACTAAAAACCACCATGGACTTGCAGATGCGCCAGTTCCGCGGCGCTGGAAGTTCTGTTGAGGATGGCATTGCGGTGCGGAAAACGGCCGAAGCGAGCAATCACGTCCCGGTGCGCCACCGAGTACTGACGAAACTCGGCCACCTGTTCGCGAATAGCTGGGGGGCAGTCCTGTAATAACTGATCGAACAGGGCCACGCCCTGCTCCTGCGCCGACAAATCCTCGGCGTGTTCAAACGGAAGATAGAGGAAAACCCGGTGAATCACCGGCCAGGACTGTTCGCCGCCTCCCTTGATTACCCGCCGAGCCAGCGCCAGCGCCCGGTCATCTCCGGCAAATGCCTGGGTGCTGCCGCGAAAGATATTACGGGTAAACTGGTCCAACAGCAGCAGCAGGGCCACGGCGCCCCGGTCCAGTTCCGGCCAGTGGTCAAGTTCCCCGCCTAGAGCAGGCCTCACCAGGGACGTGAAGCGCAACCTGATAGTGGCATCGGTAGCGTCACTGGCTGTAAACCAGACACGCTGCTGCTGCCCGGAGGGGAAACCGTGCTGGTCCAACGGACCAAACCAGAATTCGTGGATCTCCTCAATGCAAGCACGATCATTCATCATGCGAGCCCGCATATCTCACCAGGGGGCGCAATGCTGGCGCAGGATTTCTGTCGCCAGAGGCCGCGGGCGGCCGCTGGCATCGCGGTAACTATGTTTACGGGAGCATGCATACACTGGCGACAAAAAGACCAGCCAGGGCGCGCCCAGCGCGGCCTGTAATCTGTACAATCAAGGAATTCGGCATGAATCCATGGAAATGTGATAAGTTTTTTCATGCGAATAGCGACCTGGTGAGATATGCGGGCCAAGAGTAGCCGGTTTCTTTTCCTCCGCAAAGACCCACCCCGGGGCTGTTGAATATCGGCCCTGGACAAAATTTTCTTTAGGGAAAACGACATGACCGCGAATATCAATTTACCGAGAATCCTGCACATCGGCGGGGGCGCCAGCCAACTCTTGGCGAAAACGCTGGCGGACCTGGAAATAGCGAACCCCCTGCTGGTGACTGACCCGTTCATGGTCAGTTGTGGCTACCTTGAGCGGCTGGAACAACAGTTGCGGGAGGCGGGCATACCCTGCGGAAAGTTTGCCGATTGCGTCCCCGACCCCACCACCGAGGCGGTTGACCAGGCCCTGGCGGCGCTGCGCCGGGGCGGACACGATGCTGTAGTAGCGCTGGGTGGCGGAAGTTCCATTGACACTGCCAAGGCCGTAGCGGTGCTGGCCCTGCACGGGGGCGCCATGCGCAACTTCAAAACACCGGCAGTGGTCACCAGCAGCCTGCCGATTGTGGCCATTCCCACCACTGCGGGAACCGGCTCCGAGGCCACCAGGGTGGCGGTAATTACAGATACCGAAACCGAGGAGAAAATGTTATGCATGGGCGTGGGCCTGATGCCGGTTGCAGCGCTGGTGGACTTTGAATTGACCCTGAGCATGCCCTGGCGTCTGACCGCGGATACTGGTCTCGACAGCCTCTGCCACTCCCTGGAGGCCTATGTCAGCCGCCGCGCCAATCCTTTTACCGACAGTCTCGCCCTCACCGCCATGGCCAGCATCTACCGAAACATCCGCCTCGCCTGCGAGCAGCCGGAAAACCGTACGGCGCGGGAGGCAATGATGCTGGCCGCCACCCAGGCTGGCATGGCTTTTTCCAACGCATCCGTGACCCTGATTCACGGCATGAGCCGGCCGATTGGCGCCCTCTTCCACGTCCCACACGGTTTGAGCAATGCCATGTTGTTGCCGGAAATAACCGCCTGGTCAGTGGGCGCCAGCCCGCGCTACGCTACTGTGGCCCGTCACCTCGGTATTGCGGATGAGGCCGACCAGAATGAAGTGGCGCTGGGCAAGCTGGTGGATGGTCTGCGGCAACTGAACCAGGATTTACAGGTGCCCTCACCGGCCGATTACGGCATCGAGAAGCGGCAATGGTTCGGCTCCCTGGAACTGATGGCGCAGCAGGCGCTGGATTCCGGTTCCCCTGCCAACAACCCGCGTATTCCAAGCGCGGTGGAAATTGTTGAACTCTATACAAGAGTCTGGAACGCTGCCTGACAAACTCCCTGGCTGAAAGCCGATCCTGATAATGGCTGAAAATTTGCCTGGCCCACAGACCTTGCCAGCGGCGCTTCAGCACCCTCGCGACGAACGCTGGTGAAATATGCAGGCTGATATGTTTTAACTTGCAAGCAACTGCGCCAGAAGGAGTTTTTTTCTGGCACAGTGCTTCGCACTAAAGGGGTCAAAGCCCTTTAAGCACTAGTTTCTCGCTACGGCCGCAGGTCACCCGCTTAAAGGGCTTTGACCCCTTTAGTCCCAAACATGGGGCCTAAATTCAGCTCAGCATCGAACCGGCGCGTTCCACAGCATCCACATATTCGTCCAACAGCCGGAAGATCACACTCCGGCAACTTTCCACCTGGTTGATTTGGCCGATTACCTGGCCGCAGGGGTTGAAGGCCACACTCTGGCAATCCCCCCGATCCGCGTAGGTGGCTGTTCGGCGCATGCCGTCGGAAGTGACCATACCCTGCAAGGGCATGCCCAGGGGCTCGGGTGTATCCGGCCGCTCCCAGGCTTCGGTCCACTCGTTTTTGAGCATGCGGCAGGTCTTGCCGGTCCAGGAACGGGAACGGACCGTGTCACTGCTTTCCGCTTGTAACAAGGACTCTTTCTGGGCGGGCTGGGTGTGCGCCTCCTCCACGGTCAACCACAGTGAACCGGTCCAGACGCCGGCTGCGCCCATGGCCATGGCCGCGGCAATCTGGCGGCCGTTGCCGATACCACCCGCGGCCAGGAAAGGTGTGTCGCCGATGGCGTCGATCATTTGCGGCCAGAGTACGATTGAGCCGATGTCGCCGGTATGACCGCCACCTTCTCCACCCTGGCCGATCACAAAATCCAGCCCTGCTTCCCTGTGAGCAACCGCTTGCTTGACCTTGCCGCAGAGGGCGCCGATCAGCCGGCCACTATCCTGTACCAGCTTGATCTTCTCCGCCGGTGGGGTGCCCAGCGCATTGGCGATCATGCGGCAACGGGGCCGGGTAAGTGCTGCTTCCAGCAGCGGCGTTGCAGTAACATCCGTCCAGCCCATCAAACCCATGGTTTGGGTGCCATCGGGCCACTCGGGCACCCCGGCATCCGCCAACAGCTTCTGGGCGAAATCCAGATGTTCCTGTGGAACCATCTTCCACAGTTCACTCTCCATCTCTTCGGCGGACATGCTACCCATGCCCTCGTATTTCTGCGGAATGACGATGTCCACACCGTAGGACTTGTCGCCGATATGTTCGTCAATCCAGTCCAGTTCTTCCCGCAGTTGTTCCGGGCTGAAGCCTACCGCGCCCAGTACGCCGATCCCACCGGCTTTGCTGACTGCCACCACAACATCCCGGCAGTGGGTAAAGGCGAATATCGGGTAGTCGATACCCAGACGCTCGCAAAGTGAATTCTTCATGACGGATACCCCCTTGTGGCGTTGACCCCGGCCTTGCCGGGGCTGCGGCCCGGCAGACAATACTGTCGCTGGCCGCGACTGCTTCAGACAGGTTCCCAAAATCGATGACCGGCGACAATGTTCGAGGGTGCCAATATTGATTGTCCAATGTGATCAGACAAGTGACGGCACTAAAGGGGTCAAAGCCCTTTAAGCACTTGGGTGACCTGCGGCCGTAGCACTACGAGCACTGCTTAAAGGGCTTTGACCCCTTTAGTATTGTTACCTTCAGCAAGGATATAACCATATGCCCAGCGGTTATTTGTCCAAAAAAGAATGATCGAATAAGCTTGCCGCCCCGGCAGTAATCAGACCGATTAACCCTGGTGGATTTGGACCTGGACAAAATCAACGCTCAGCTTTCCGGCGCGGGCCCCGAAGCTGTGGTGAGGTGGGCGCTGGCGTTGCAGCGGCCAACCATAGCCACAACCAGCTTTGGCCGCAATGCTGCGGTGTTGCTGCACCTGGTCAGCGAAATTGACAAGTCTGTTCCCACGGTGTGGGTGGATACGGGCTATAACCTGCGTGACACTTACCTGGTGGCGGAGCAACTGATCAAGCGCTTCGAGTTGAACGTGCATGTGTACACACCGGAAATCACCTCTGAAAGGCGTAATGCCATCATGGGTGGAGTGCCCACCACGGCGGACGCGGAACTTCACCAGGAATTCACTCACCAGGTCAAACTGGAACCTTTTTCCAGGGCAGTGGAGGACCTCAAACCCGAGGTATGGCTGGCCGGCCTGCGCCGGGATCAGACCGAGCATCGCCGCGGGCTGGATATTGTCAGCTTCGATGGACGCGGCATACTCAAGGTAGCGCCGCTGTTCTACTGGTCTGAAGACGACATGGACGCCTACATGGCTGCTCACCGCTTACCCACATGCCGTCATTACTTCGACCCGACCAAGATGCAGGATGGCAGGGAGTGCGGACTGCATACTTCGGCTTGAGTCGCGACGCAGCCGGCCATGGCAGTGGTTGTGCGGAGTCAGGGCCTTCGCATTTACCGAGATACAGCCCCATTCAATAGCGTTATACTGCGAGCATGGGAAATGCAGCCGCAAAGATTTCGCGGTGGGCGGCGCTGGCTTTGCTGCCCTTCCTGTTGGCCTGCACCTCCAGCACACTCAAAAAACCCGCCAGCGCAAACATCCAACCATTGTTTGAATTCCCCGGCTCACCGAACCTGCAAACGGCCCTGGAACAGTTGCCGAGGCCGGATCTTCTAGCCATGACAGAGGCCATGCGCAACTATATTGATCGCCATGTAAACACCCTGCCCAACATGCAACAGCGAATGAAAGCCTTGCATCAAAGCCTGCGCAGCGACGCCATGCTCGGCATTGATTACGACCCGGTTGCCGATGGCAGCGCAGTGGAAGTATTTCAGCGGGGCTCCGCCAATTGCCTGAGTTACGCCCACCTGTTTATCGCCATGGCCCGTTATGCGGACCTTAAGGCAAGTTATCACCTGCTGGACCTGCGCCCTGAATGGAGCCGTCATGGGGACCAGGTGGCCCTGAGTCAGCACCTCAATGTGCTGGTAACACTGCGCCAGGGCTGGAGTTACATGGTCGATATCGACCCGGTAAGCCGAACCGAGATTACCGAGGCTCGCAGCATCTCTGACGTAACCGCCATTGCCTTGCACCACAACAACCTGGCGATGAAGAATCTGTTCGAGGAAGACCTGGAAAATGCGTATCTTCATTCCGTGCGGGCCTTGACGTACAGCCCGGAAATCGACTTCCTCTGGGTCAATCTGGGAGCCGTGTATTCACGAGCCGGGAACCAGGGCGCCAGCGCCGCTTCCTATCGTAGAGCGCTGCAAATCAATCCGGCCTCGGCCTCGGCGATGAACAACCTGATGGTCATGCACCTGCGGCGCGGCGAAAAGGAATTGGCGCAGTACTGGGCAAGGCAAATCAAGCAATATCGTGCCCGCAATCCCTATTTCCATGCCGCACTGGGTACGCAGGCGGAAACTGAAGGCGACTTGCGGCAAGCGGTTCGCCACTTCGAAGCCGCCATACATCGAAAAAAGGATGATCCCGAACTGTATTATCGTCTGGGACGGCTGCATGGCGAATTACAGCACCTGGATAAGGCCGTGAAATACCTGCAACTGGCAGTTGACAAGGCCAGCCTGGTCAGCCGGAGGCAAACCTACCAGGCGCTGCTGAAGCAATATTCAGCGACTTCTGTGGCGAGCCTGCTCTAGGAACCGGAGCCAAGCGCCAACCAGGGTTTTACAGCGGGGTTACGCGCAGATACGCGCGCTTTTTTATTTTGCCGCCAAGCCTGGACATGCAATCGAGGAGGCGCATCTGCCAGCCGTACTTGCGGCGCAACAAGTCCAGCGCCCGGTCCTTGCCGGCGGCGTCTTCCAATATCACGGTATGGGTATCCACCCATTCTCCAGTGGGCCGGCCGGTCACCGTGCAGGCGGCTATGCGTGATTTTCCGGAGTTGCGCAGCCGTTTCACCTTACCGGACAGGCCCTCGGAAAAAATATAGAAATCTCCGCCCTGCTCTGCAAACCATACCGGTGTAGCCACTTCCACGCCGGAATTCCGGTAGGTGACGAGATTCAGGTAGTTGGCCTTGGCCAAGGCGTTCAGTCCCACGTGTGGCGCTCCTTAAAATTCCATTGTACTGCCTTTTACTTTAATCCACGGGGTTTTTCTGGAAGAATGCCCGCCTGCTTTTCTGTGTTACGGAGTAAACCGCATGAGCAATGTCTTTGGGGCGGACAGCACCGCCGAGGAAGTGATCTCGGGAATTAACCTGGGCGGGAAAACCGCGGTGGTCACCGGCGGCTCCGCCGGTCTCGGTGTGGAGACCGGGCGCGTTCTGGCCGGAGCCGGAGCCGAAGTGGTCATGGTCGGCCGTGATAACGCCAAGCTGTCCGCGGTGGTGGACGAACTGCGCCGACAACTGCCGGCCGCGCGTATTGAAAAAGAACTGATGGATCTGGCCGACCTGGCAAGTATTCGGGAAGCGGCAAACCGGATTCTGCAGCGCTGGCCCCGGTTGCACCTGCTGATCAACAATGCCGGTGTTATGGCTTGCCCGGAGGAACGCACCAGGGATGGCTTCGAATTGCAATTCGGCACCAACCATCTGGGTCATTTTCTGTTTACCTGCCTGTTGGTCCGGGCGCTGCGGGCCGCCGCGCCGACCCGCATCGTCAACCTCAGTTCCGGGGGCCACAAGATAAGCGGCGTGGACTTCGACGACCCGAATTTTGAGCGGCGCGAATACGACAAATGGGTTGCCTACGGACAATCCAAAACCGCCAACTCCCTGTTTTCCGTGGCGTTGAATCAACGCCTTGCCCAGAACGGGGTTACCGCCTACGCCGTGCACCCCGGGGTGATCGTCACCGAACTGGGCCGCTATCTACAGCCCGCCGACATCGAGGCGATCTTTTCCCGGTCTGGACGCACCCGCCCCACCCCGAAAAGTGTGGCCCAGGGCGCTGCCACCACCGTCTGGGCAGCCACGGCAACAGAACTGGAAGGGCGGGGTGGCCTCTATCTGGAGGATTGCCAGATCGCCGCACCAACAAGCGACGAAAGCGCTTCCAAGGGGGTGGTGGCCCATGCCCGGGATGCGGCAACCGCACAACAATTGTGGGAACTGTCCGAGCAGTTGCTGGGCGAGCAGTTTGACCTGGCCGGTTGAATCGGTGCCGAAACAGCAAATAGCCACCCTGCTGCGGGGCGGCATTGCGGCGGGCGATGAAGTCACAGTATGCGGCTGGCTGCGCAGCAAGCGAGATTCCAAAGCGGGTATTTCCTTCCTG
Organism: Halieaceae bacterium; assembly: GCA_026710905.1. Lineage (GTDB taxonomy): Bacteria > Pseudomonadota > Gammaproteobacteria > Pseudomonadales > Halieaceae > JAPOQD01. The sequence continues at coordinate 30,426 of JAPOQD010000104.1, read as the reverse complement.
ACAATCCACGATGGCAGTTGCTTCGAGGCCATACAGGCAGTGGTTCCGAAGCAACTGGACAACTATGATAACGAGGTGTTGGCCCTGACCACGGGTTGCGCCCTGGAGGTAAGCGGCTTGCTGGTGGAATCGCCGGGTGGAGGGCAGTCCATCGAAGTACAGGCCAACCGGGTTCGAGTAGTAGGTTGGGTGAAAGATGCGGAAACCTACCCCATCGCCAAAAAGCGCCACAGCTTCGAATACCTGCGAACAGTGGCGCACCTGCGCCCCCGCACCAACAGCTTCGGCGCCATTACCAGGGTACGCACCACGCTGGCCAATGCCATTCACAACTATTTTTATCGCCATGGTTTTCACTGGATCAACACCCCCATCATCACCGCCAACGACTGTGAAGGGGCCGGTGAGTTGTTTCGGGTCAGCACCCTGGACCTGGCCAACCTGCACAGGAACGATCAGGGAAGTGTGGACTTCGGCGACGATTTCTTTGGCGGCGAGGCTTTCCTGACGGTTTCCGGTCAGCTCAATGCCGAGGCGTATTGCCTGGCCATGAGCAGGGTCTACACCTTCGGACCCACCTTTCGGGCGGAAAACTCCAACACCAGCCGGCACCTGGCGGAGTTCTGGATGGTTGAACCGGAAATCGCTTTCGCCAACCTCGACGACAATGCCGAGTTGGCGGAAAGTTTGCTAAAGGCAGTGTTCCAGCAGGTGCTGGATGAACGTGAAGACGACATGGCCTTTTTTGAGCAACGCATTGATTCCGGCGTTATCAAGCGCATGCGTAGCGTGCTAGATTCGAATTTCGAACGCATGGAATACAGCGAAGCCATTGCCATTCTGCAACGCAGCGGTGCGAAATTCGAGTTCCCGGTTCTGTGGGGACAGGACCTGCAATCGGAGCACGAACGTTTTCTGGCGGAAACTCATGTGGGCCGTCCGCTGGTGGTAATGAACTATCCCAAGCAGATCAAGGCCTTTTACATGCGCCTCAATGACGACGGCAGGACCGTGGCGGCCATGGATGTGCTGGCCCCGGGAATTGGTGAGATCATCGGTGGCGGGCAGCGGGAAGAGCGCCTGGAAGTGCTGGATACGCGCCTTCAGGAAAACGAACTCGGAGGCCAACTGGAGTGGTACCGGGATTTGCGCAAGTACGGCACTGTGCCGCACGCCGGGTTCGGCCTGGGTTTTGAACGGCTGTTGAATTACCTGACCGGCATGGACAACATTCGCGACGCCATTCCATTCCCGCGCACACCCGGACACGCGGATTACTAAGCCCGGATATCTCACCAAAGTTCGTCGCGAGGGCGCTGCAGCGCCGCTGTGGCGGGGCGCGCGGACGGAAAGACGCTGAAGGCATAGTTGACACTATGTCGAAGCGGCTTGGAGGAGTACGCCCCGCCACAGCGAGTGATGCGGCGGCCGCAGTAGAAGGTTGGTGAGATATGCGGGCTAACCCGCATACGGCGCCTGGGAACTGTTCCGCTACATCCGCCCTGGTGATCGTCTTGCCGCCATCGAATGTTTCCTCGGGGTAGAGGAACAGCCGACTGGCTGTCAGGTTGTCTGTTCCTGGGGAGTTGCCGGTGTATCTTCCGCTGCCGGCACAGACATCGGTGTAAAGGAAATCTCCCGATTGTGCAGATCAGCCTTGGCCAATTTGACCCGTATCGTCGCACCGATGCGGAAGCTGCGGGTGGTACCGGAAAGAGTAGCCGCCCAGCGATCATAACTGAATTTTTCCGGGTCACTGCGCAGGTCCACCAGGCCATCAATGCCATAGTCCATTATCCGCGCCGTAAATCCGCCGCTGTGCAGGTGCGAGATCTGGACCTCGTATTCCGTCTCCGGCTGTTCCAGAAGATACTCGCATTTCAGCCACTGTCTCGCTTCCTCGGTGGCATCCCGAGCACGTTTCAGGCGTGCCGACAAGTCCCGCAACTGCTCATTACTTACCTGGTCCACCGGTTCATCGCGCAGGGCCCTCTTGATCTGTTGGTGAGACAGATAGTCGGTGAACTTGCGCAGCGGCGAAGTGCATTGGCTGTAGCAGGGCAGGCCCATGCCCAGGTGGGGCTCGGGCCGGGTTATTATTTCCGCCCTGGTCAACAGGCGGTTGACCATATAGCGCACCGGCAGTTCACCAAGGTTTTTCATCAGCGAGTTCATAATGGACCGGTAGTTGTCCAGGTCGTTGAAAGACCCGGAGGAGAATTCCGGCACAAAGTGCTCCAGGAACTTTTTGATCTCCTCGCTGCGCCCGCTGTTGAAACCACGGTGTCCGATAAACGGGCCGCTGCATTGCCGTGCGGACAGGAACTGTGCGCAACAACGATTTGCCGCGATCATGCACTCTTCCACCAGCTTGTGCGACAGCAGTTTCCGATAGGCTTGTATATGGTCTATCTTTTTCTGTGTATTCAGAAACCAGCGATAATCGGTGTGCTCTTCCATGACCAGTTCATGGGTTTCACGGTGAGTACGCAGCGCCTGGTATACCTGGTAGAGGGCTTCCAGAGGTGTGGCGTGGCTCATCAACTCGTCGTAATCACCCGCCAGGTAGCGGTCCACGGCGGAGTACGTTAATTTGGCGCGCGAGCGGACCAGGGCCTCGATAAATTCGAAATCACCAACCATGCCGTTGTCGGCCACCTCGATTTTGCACACCAGCGCCGGACGAATTTCACCCTCTACCAGGGCGCAGGTATCGTGGGACAGGCGCTCCGGCATCATGGGAATGGCATCGCCGTGGAAGTACACCGAGCAACCCCTCTCGGCAATCTCGCGTTCCAATGCCGATCCCGGTTCGATAAAACTGGTGGGGTCGGCGATAGCAACATACAGGTACCAACCGGCGCTGCTGATATCTGCGTACAGGGCGTCATCGATATCTTGGGTGCGAGCGGCATCAATACTGACAAATTCCAGGCTGGTCAGGTCGCGGCGGCAGGTTTCCCGCTGTGGGTCGATAGCTTCAATCTGCGCTTCGGCAGCTTCGCTCCACTGCCGCGGCAACCGGTATTTGGCCATGGCGTAAAGATTGGCGATGCCCGGCGTGTCGTCGTTGCCAAACACTTCCAGTACCTTGGCCTGCGGGCGCCCGTCCGCGATGGGATGACGCAGCAAGGCGCCGCGCACATAGTCTCCGTCCTGCACACCCTGGCGAGCGTGAGGTGGAATGAAGAACCAACGTTGGGTATGCAGCAAGTCGGGCGCCACAAACAGGGCCTTGCCCTTGCGCACACAGCGGCCGAGGAACTCGCCCAAGGGGCAATGGACAAGCCGTTCGATTTCCGCAACCTGACGCCTGCCCTTGCCGGGGCGAATGCAGACCCTGACCCGGTCGTCATGAAAGGCCTTGAGCATTTCGCCAGGAGGAAGGAATACCTTACGGCCATCATCGAGGATAGCGAATCCATAGCTCGATTCGGTGGCTTTGACCACAGCTTCGGCGCGTACTTTTTCCGCATCCATCCGGGCTTTCAGACCTTCAAGCCTGGAGAGAGAATCTCGATCAAGCATTGCTGAACCGAAAATAAATCACTGCCAGGAATGCTATCGTAAAAAGGCCCGCACTGTCAGGTTGTCGCCCTAATGCGGCTAACGGCTAACCCTCAGCAATACCTGGTGGCACTGGGCCATGATTGACAGGGCTATCGACTCCGGGGTATCCCCACCAATATCGAAACCCATGGGGCCATGGATACTCCTGGCCAGTTCACTTCCGGGTTCAATTGCCGCCAGGGCAAAGACTTGCTCCCTGCGAGATTCGGGGCCGAGCAGTCCGATGTATTTCGGTAAATTTTCGGGATCCATTTTTTTTAGCCAGGCGGCATCCATGGACAAATTGTGACTCATGAGAAGAACAACATCGCCATCCATGATTCCGTTGAAGTCTTCGGGGTTGCTGCGCAGGATGCGTTGGGCGCTGGGAAAATCAGTAGCGCGGGCATAACCCACCCGGTGGTCGACGATGGTAGTTTGCCAGCCGAGCAAGGAGGCAATGACCACTAGTGGACGCGTATCGGCGCCACCACCAATCACCCAAAGCGAACACGGCGCCGAGTGGTCTATCGTCACCTGGCCGGTATCGGCGCCGGGTTCACCTGCCTGCTCCGGTAGCGCATGGGCCAGGACCCGGCCCGCCTGATCCAATAGTGTGCATTGCGCCATTTCCCGGGTATTTTCACTGCGGTAACAATAGCGCAATCTGCAGGGCTGGCGGTCTTTCAGGCGCGCGTGGAGCAAACCGAGAAACTTCCTGTAACCCGGAGTAACGATTTGTAATAAAACGCCTACACGCCCGTTGCAGCCCAAACCGGCCGCGATACCGCCTTCTTCACTGGAGTCATAAATCAGATAACGCGGCACACCGGATTGTTGCACTTTTTTGGCCTGCAAGGCGATGTCGGCTTCCAGGCAACCACCACTTACCAGGCCGTAGGATTTCCCGTAGGGACTGACCAACATGACGGCGCCGGGTTGCCGGTAACTGGATTGCTCTTTTGTCACCACCGTGGCGATGGTCCAGCCCTCATCGCCCTGATCGAGCGTTGCAAACGCGTCCAGCATCTGAAGCAGGCTGTGACCGTGCATTGCCGCGGCTTTGATTCTCTCAGGCATATTGGAGTACGCCGGTGGCTGCTAACCGGGCCATAATCTGTAGATGGCGCAGTATCGGAAGGCATGAGCAGCGAATCAAGCCCGCCAGGTTGCCCGCAGGTTCTTCAACTGCTTTTGGAAATGATCTCTTCGGCAATGTTGCGTGGAGCTTCCGCGTAACGGCAATATTCCATGGTAAAGGTTGCCCTTCCCTGGGTTGCCGAACGCAGGTCGGTTGCGTACCCGAACATTTCCGCCAATGGCACCTCGGCGGTCACCACCTTGCCGGAGGGATTTTCCTGCATGCCGTCAATGATGCCGCGCCGCCGGTTCAGGTCGCCGACCACATCCCCCATATTCACTTCCGGAGTGACCACCTCTACGGACATGATTGGTTCCAGCAACACCGCGCCACCGTGTTGCGCCAGAAGTCTGCAGGCCATGGAACCGGCTATCTTGAAGGCCATTTCGCTGGAGTCCACATCGTGGAAGGAGCCATCGTACAGCGTAGCTTTCAGGCCCAGCAGGGGGTAACCGGCCAGTACCCCATTTACCATCTGCTCTTCAACGCCTTTCTGCACCGCGGGGATATATTCCTTGGGCACCGCTCCACCCACAATCTGGTTGACGAATTCCAGGCCTTCACTGGAAGGATCACCCGCCGGTTCAAACTTGATCCAGACATGCCCGTACTGGCCGCGGCCACCGGTCTGACGGACGAACTTGCCTTCTATCTCAACGGTGTTGCGAATGGCCTCGCGATAAGCCACCTGCGGCTTGCCAATATTAGCTTCCACGCTGAACTCACGCTTCATGCGGTCCACCAGGACATCCAGATGCAATTCACCCATTCCCGAAATAATGGTCTGGCCGGTTTCCTCGTCCGTCTTGACCCGGAAGGAAGGGTCTTCCTGGGCCAGCTTGCCCAGCGCGATACCCATCCTCTCCTGATCGGCCTTGGAGTTGGGCTCTACCGCAACCGAGATGACCGGTTCGGGAAATTCCATCCGCTCCAGCACAATCGGGCTGCTCGTGTCACACAGAGTGTCCCCGGTGGTTACGTCCTTCAGCCCCACAGCCGCGGCGATGTCCCCGGCCAGTACCTCCTTGATCTCTTCCCGGTTGTTGGAGTGCATCTGCACCATGCGGCCGACCCTTTCCTTCCTCTCCTTGACCGAGTTAAAGATACTGGTGCCACTCGACAATTTGCCGGAATAGACCCGAAAAAAGGTCAGTGTGCCAACGAAAGGATCGGTTGCAATCTTGAAGGCCAATGCCGAGAAAGGGGCATCATCATCCGCCTCGCGGCTGGCCGGGGTTGCCCCGTCATTCAGGGTGCCTTCTATGGCTTTGACCTCCTGCGGGGAAGGCATGTAATCGATTACCGCATCCAAAACGGCCTGCACCCCCTTGTTTTTGAAGGCCGAGCCGCCCAGAACCGGGACAACTTCATTGGCCAGAGTGCGCTCGCGCAGGCCCTGCTTGATTTCCCCTTCAGACAGTTCACCATTTTCCAGGTAGCTGTCCATCAATTCATCGTTAGCTTCCGCCGCGACTTCCACCAGGTGTTCGCGCATTTTGGCGCATTGCTCCTGAAGTTCCGGTGGAACCTCCTGGTACTCAAAAGTGGTACCCAGATCGTCTTCGTTCCAGATGATGGCCTTGTTCTTTACCAGGTCGATAACCCCAAGGAACTTTTCTTCCGCGCCGATAGTCATCTGCACAGGCGCAGGCACGGCGCCCAGCCGCTCTCTGAGTTGTTCGACCACCCGCAGAAAGTCAGCGCCGGCTCGATCCATCTTGTTGACGAAAACCATGCGCGGGACTTCATACTTGTTGGCTTGACGCCATACCGTCTCGGTCTGCGGCTGCACCCCGGAACAGCCACACAACACCACCACGGCGCCGTCCAGTACCCGCAGGGATCGCTCCACCTCAATGGTGAAGTCCACATGTCCGGGTGTATCGATAATGTTGATTCGATGCTGATCGAATTGTTGTTGCATGCCCTGCCAGAAGCAGGTGGTGGCGGCTGAAGTGATAGTGATACCGCGCTCTTGTTCCTGTTCCATCCAGTCCATAACGGCGGCGCCATCGTGTACTTCACCAATCTTGTGGGACAGGCCGGTATAGAACAACACGCGCTCGGTGGTGGTGGTTTTACCCGCATCCACATGAGCGCAAATCCCGATATTGCGATATCGACTGATTGGAGTTGTCCGGGCCACGATGCTTATCCTGCGTAAGAGTGTGAATTCTAAAAGCGGTAGTGTGAAAAAGCCTTGTTGGCTTCAGCCATGCGATGGACATCTTCACGCTTTTTCACGGCGTTGCCACGACCCTGCGAAGCGTCAATAATTTCACCGGCCAGTCGCTGCCTCATGGACTTTTCACCCCGGCGCCGGGCGAAATCCACCAGCCAGCGCATGGACAGGGCGATACGGCGGGAAGGGGGCACCTCAACCGGCACCTGGTAGGTAGCGCCACCCACGCGGCGGGATTTCACCTCCACCATGGGGGCGATATTCTCCAGCGCCTCATCAAAGGCTTCCAGCGGGTTCCTGGACAGACGTTCTTCAACAATAGCCAGGGCGCCATAAACAATTTGTTCCGCTACGGATTTTTTGCCGCTTACCATGACATGGTTCATGAACTTCGCCAGGGTAACGTTGCCATACTTCGGGTCCGGCAATACTTCGCGCTTGGCGACTACACGTCGTCTGGGCATTAGATTTTCCTCTCTTCAGGTTACCCGGAAACTGACCTGCCACAACAGCGGGGGAGGCAGAGTTCCGGCCTTACTTCCGGTTTTGGCGCTCGCTGACCGGCGAGCCTATTTGGGACGCTTGGCGCCGTACTTGGAGCGGCCTTGCTTGCGATCAGCCACTCCGGATGTATCCAGACTGCCGCGTACCGTGTGGTACCGCACTCCCGGCAAATCCTTGACCCTGCCGCCGCGTATCAACACTACGCTGTGTTCCTGCAGGTTGTGGCCCTCGCCACCGATGTAGGAGGACACCTCGTAGCCGCTGGTCAGCCGCACCCGGCAAACCTTGCGCAGCGCAGAGTTGGGCTTCTTCGGCGTAGTCGTATAAACCCGTGTGCAAACACCGCGGCGTTGCGGGCAGCTTTGCAGGGCAGGCACACCACTTTTCACCAGCTTGCGCTTTCTCGGCTTGCGAACCAACTGGTTGATCGTTGTCATGAAGCTGGAGACCCGTCCCGCGCCGAGGCCGCACCCGCGACCCCAGTCAAAAAAAGAGGCGGCATTCTATAAGCGACATCCCCACGCGTCAAGCCGATGTTCTGCAAGAACGTACGGCCCGAGCGTATGCGCGGCCCCTACAACCTGCGGGGGCGAGTAGTTACCTTTGTCCTTAAAAAAGTGAGCAATGGCGCGACTAGCGTAAAACACACGACCAGTGCCACGACAAACGTAATTGAACTCATCAATCCCAGCGTACTGTTGGGCCCGTAGTCGGCAAAAGACAGTATGTAAAAACCCAGACCAAGCACCAGCGTGTTCACGATGAGGGCCGGTGCGACACTCTGCAGAGAGTAGCGTACGGCATCGACTGCCGACGTATTCCGCACTAAGCGAGAATAATTGTATTTACTGATCAAGTGCACCGAATTATCTACCACAATACCCAGGGCAACACCCAGCACAATGCTGGCTGCCATACCTATCTCGCCTACAAAGACTGCCCAGAGGCCAAAGAAGACTGTAATCGGCATAACCACACCGAGCATTCCAATAAAGCCGAGCAAAAAAGAGCGGAATACGAACATCAAAAGTATTCCTATCGCGGCAAAGGCAACAAACGACGTAGCAATCGACTCCATCAGCGTTTCATAAATGAGGTAATTCATCGTGGCGGTGCCGCCAGAGTAATACGTCTCGGCATCGGGAAAATCCTGCTCGAGACGCTCAAGAATCCTGTTGGTACGTTGGTAAGAACGAGTAGCGTCCATATTCTCTATGGAAGCCACAATGCGCAGACCAGATTTATCTCCATTGAGCTGGGTGCTGCTATCGAGCCCGAAGGGTAAAGACAGTTCATAGAGCAGCGCATACTGCGCTGCCAGCTCAACGTTTTCAGGCAACTTGTAAAACGCGGGGTCGTCGCCGTGCATGTTCATATTGATACGGCGCAAGGTCTTGTCAAATGCGTATACGTAGCGCACACCCTCCACCGTTTCCAACCATTGCGTAAACGCTGTTACTCGCTGCATGAATGCGGGGGCCAGAACCTCATTCGCCCCTTCTTTTTCGATACTGAAAACCAACTGGTTCGAACCGCTGAGGTGCTCTTCAATGAAATCTACTCCCTGCCGAAAGGTAGCATCTTTAGGAAAGAACCAGACATAACTGTCTACAACCTTGTTGTTGGGCGCCAACGCGATGCAAGCAATACTTATTACGCCGGTCAAAGCAACCAGAACGATCCGATGTCGAATTATTTTTTTCACGATAAATCCGGTAAAACGTTCTATGAATGGATTTCGTTTCACAGACGAAGTATGTAATGGAAAAATGGCGAGCAGCGCCGGCAAAAAAACCAGTGAATATGCAAACGCAAGAAAAATACCCCCGCTCACTATGTTACCCAGCTCTACAAGGGGTGCGAATGAGCTAGTATTGAAGCTCATGAAACCGATCATCGTGGTGATAGTAGTCGCTGCAATCGCAATAAAATTCTGTCGATAGCTTTCCTTTATGGCCTCGTGCTTTTCCATTCCTTCATTGAGCAGTCGCTGGACTGTTATGAGAACATGAATGGAGTCAGCCGCAGCCAGTGTCATGATCATGATTGGCGCACTCGAGGTGGGTAGCGTCAACAGCACCCCGGCGTAACTAACAATTCCCATCGTGGACAGTACTGTGAACGCTATAACCGCCAGACAGGCAAAGGTAAACAGCCAGCTTCTCAGGCAAATATAAATACCGAGTACAAAGCCAATTCCCGCCATAACTCCCAGTGTTTGTATATCGTGCATAGCCATCAGGATGGTATCTGCATGGGCAGTTACGAGACCCGCGTGCCGGAATTGTATATTGGGGTAACGCGATTTGAATTCGGCGAGAAATTTTCGGAATTCCTGCTCCAGGGTCAAATTTTCTACTGGATTCTGGTCGTTGTACTGGAAGAAAATATTGATGCCCGTAGCCTTTGCATCTTCAGCCACATAAAGCCCTCTCAGTGTTGGCTCCGTCAGTGCTATTTCGCGAACTCGTTTGATAACCTCCGGCGTTAGGTCAAGGTCTTCAGGCACCAGGGAATCGACTATAAGCTCATCACCTTCGGCATGGGTATGCTGGTAATTGGTGAGCGAATCGACTCGAATCGCGTGGCTTAACGACCAAGCCTGGAAGGTAAACTCCCGAACTACATCCATTACCTCGGGCTGGAATACATCACCCTGATTTGGCCTGATAACGACAAAAATATTGTCTTCCTTAACGTAGTTGGCCTCGATATGCCCGATCATTCGCATTAACCAGCTGTCTTCGGCGATGTAAGCCTTATAACTATGATTTAAACCCACATGACGCAAGCCACTCGACATAACGATCGTGGCTGCAACAGAGATGACCAGAAAAAGCCAACGCTTTTTGATGATAATTTCAATTAGCGATTCGACCCAGTAAAAAAAACCCTGTTTTTCCATATGCTGATAAGTGACGTGATTCGCAGGATTGGAACAGCAGAAACGAGTGACAGTATACTAGATGCGCAGTAGTAACATTGCGAGTGGATCATCCAGCAGCAGGGCATCCACCTTGATAGCGACGCGAACGGTGCAACTCGATCACGCTGCTTCGTTTGGATCAGGACTATGAAATGATTGGAATTGAACACCATGACCAGGCATAAGAATCTTCGACGAATCCCCGGCACCCCCCAACCCGATCACTACTGGAGGACTCCGCAGGACCATATCATCGCCGGGGACAGCCTGGGCGACCCGGCCAACCCGGCCGTTGTACTGTTGCACGGTGGCGGGCAAACCAGGCACGCCTGGAAAGGCGCTTGCGAAGCGCTGGCAGATGCGGGATACCATGCTATTGCCCTCGACGCCCGCGGCCACGGTGATTCAAGCTGGATGATGGATGGCGACTATCACTTTCCAGATATGGGTGATGACCTGGCTTTTGTTATCAATACCCTCGGCCTGGTAAGGCCGTTCCTGGTGGGAGCCTCGATGGGTGGCCTGGTCTCCATCATGGCCCAGGGTACCGGGAAGGTCGATGCCCGGGGCCTGATCCTGGTGGACATCGCACCAAAAACCGATCGTGAGGGCACAGCGCGAATCATCGAATTTATGGAGCAGGGTCAGCGTGGCTTTGACAGCCTGGGGGACGTTGCTACCGCCATAGCCAGTTACCAACCCCAACGCGAGACCAGGCGCTCATTGGACGGCTTGGCCAAGAATGTGCGTATCGGTGATGACGGCCGCTACTACTGGCACTGGGATCCGGCCATTTTCAAGGCGCGGGAGCTCGAGCTCGACGACATGGTGGCTGACCTGCGCAAGATGTCCGCCGCTCTCGATCTCCCGGTATTACTGGTGAGAGGCGCCCTGTCTGATGTGCTCAGCGAAGAGGGTGTCGAGGATTTCAAAACACTCTGCCCGCATACCGAGTACGTCAATGTCGCCGGCGCCGCGCATATGGTGGCGGGCGATCGCAATGATGCCTTTATCGCGGCAATACTTGAATTTATTGGCAGGATTCAAGCAGACTGGGTAAACGCCTAAAAAAAGGGGTCGGAAAAAAAAGGGGTCGGAAACAGAAAAAAAAGGGGTCCAGAAAAAAAAGGGGTCAGACCCCTTTTTTCCTTTTTCCAGAGTGGTGGCAATCCACTTGTTCATCGATACCTTACCTTTGCTTCTACGGCCACGGCGCTGTCACAACGCAGCGCCTGTACCGTTTCATCATCTATCTGTCTAAGCAGCACTCTCTGCCCCTGGTACAAGGGGGCCTTTCCCCTGAACTCAAAACTGGCCAGTTCACCCCTGCGCGCGGCGAAGTCCGCAAGCTTTGTTGCTGTGTAAGGACCGTGGACCACCAGATCCGGGTAGCCTTCCACCTCGCGGGCGTACTGCTGGTCGTAGTGGATTCGGTGACTGTTGAAGGTCACCGAAGAAAAGCGGAACAGCTTGACTGTACTCGGCGTCCATACTTCATCGCCCTGTTCCCCAGCGGGTGATTTATCAACCGGCAGGGGAACAGGATCACCCTCACCCCGATACACCAGGGTCTGTATTTCCCTGACCGCCAATGTATCTTGCTGGGTGATTGTTCGCGCTACTTTGGCGAAAACGAGCTCACCCTGACTGCCCGACTTGCGATAAAGATCAGCGATTTCAATACTGATATCTGCCTGTCGTTCCAATACAAGCGGCTGGTGAAACTCAATTTTCGATGAGGCGAACATGCGCCGCGGCAGGCTGATGTCGGGGAGGAATACACCCCGCTTTGGATGCCCGTCGGGGCCGATCCCGGTATCGGGAACGGCCTCCAGAAACCACGCCCAGTGCACCAGCGCAGATATGGCATCGGGCGAGAGTCCAGCGGCAACCGCGTAACGGCTTGCACTCTGGGGGTCCAGGTATTGGCTGCGAACGTGCTGCCGGCCGACAGCGCCCCGCCACTCTTCAAACTGTTTCTCGGTAATCACTGTCATCCCACCACCATCAGGCTGCCACCTTGCTCGACAAATTGAGCAGTGAGCGTCGGCGCAGCCACAGGCTGGGTCGGTACCGGTCAGATCCAGTAATTGCCTGCAACTGCTCAAGGATTTCATGCACAGCGCCCAGACCCAGGTGGTCGGCCCATTCCAGGGGGCCCTTGGGATAATTCTGCGCGAGTTTCATGGCACTATCGATATCCTCTGGCTCGCCCACACCGATTGTGAGCATCCCGACACACAGGTTACAGATTACAGCATTATGGAATAGGATCTAGGATTCTTTGACGAGGATGAAAACCGGGTAGAAACGGCGGATAACCCTTTCGTCACAAAGGTGTTACCCATGTCTCCGGTATAAGGTGTAGCCCATGTCTCAAGGTTGCACTCTTTGTAAATTGGTGGGCCGTGCTGGATTCGAACCAGCGACCAATTGGTTAAAAGCCAAGGTGTCCCTCCTGCAAATTCGATCGCACTGATTTTATTGACTATTCCTAGCAACCGATGAAGGATGGCAAACATGCCATTCTTTATTCTAGCGGTCATGATTCTGCGTTCAGTGTTCAAGTCTCGGCGTCAATTGCTTCTTGAGAATCTGGCATTGCGCCAACAGGTGACCATGCTCCGGAAATCCGTGAAACGCCCTCGCGCTACGGTGGCGGATAAGCTGTTCTGGATTCTCTTTTCACGCTATGTGGATGGCTGGCGTACAGTACTCCACGGCCTACATCCGGATACTGTCGTACGCTGGCATCGGCAGGGCTTCCGATTTTACTGGCGCTGGAAAAGTCGAGGCCCTAAGCCGGGACGACCCGCTATGGATGGAGGCCTGCGCAAGCTGATCCGAGAAATGCAGACAATCAATATGGGCTGGGGTGCGCCCAGAATCCATGGTGAATTACTCAAGCTGGGTATCGAAATATCACAAGCGACAGTTTCAAAATATATGGTTCGTCAGAAAAAACCACCTTCGCAGACCTGGCGAACTTTTCTTGCCAACCATTCAGAATGTCTGGCGGCGATTGATTTCTTTACGGTTCCCACTGCCGGATTTCGAGTGCTTTATGTATTCATCGTGCTCAGCCATGATCGTCGGCAAGTTGTACATTTCAATGTGACAGAACACCCCACTGCCCAATGGACAGCACAGCAATTAGTGGAAGCTTTTCCGTTTGAGTCCGGCCCACGGTATTTGTTGCGCGATCGGGATGCCATTTATGGTGATCTAGTCCAACGACGGATCAACAGCCTAGGTATCGAGGAGGTCATCACGGCGCCTCGCTCGCCATGGCAGAATCCTTCGCGATTATTTCAACTATTACCATACCTGTAGAACGCACTTGTCGTTAAACAAAGATCCGCCAGAAACCCGAACAGTTGAACCGCCAGAGTCGGGAAAAGTTGTCGCGTTTCCCCGTGTTGGTGGCCTGCATCATCGATATGAGAGAATTGCAGCCTGATGGCGGTTGCAAAGAGTGACCCGAAAAATGGCACGATTATCTTTACAGGAGGGACAAGCCTAAATTGGGAGAATCTCATCCAGATGGTGGCTTTAAAGCGGGGGAAAGGTCATGAGCTGCGAGGGGCACCAAAAAGGTAAGCGTGAACGTCTCTGCCGGTACATTGCCCGCCCAGCGGTAGCCGTTCCCCGCCTTGCACTGAGTTCCACCGGCAAGGTGGTCTACACCCTGAAGACACCGTACCGGGATGGAACGACACAGGTGGCATTCGATCGGGGCGGCCATCCGCATAGAAATCAAAGTCTGCAGCTGCGGTGGATCTGCCAGGGTCATCGCGTGTATCGAGGACCAGGACGTCATCGAGCGGATCCTGGATCACCTGCGCCAGAAAGAACAGGAAACACCGACCCGGCCATTTCCTGTCAACAATCAGCGAGGATGTCTACTCTCGATAGGCCGTTAGTATTTCCTATACGACGGCTCGCGCGTGACCAGCGTGAGCTCTTCGGTGGGAACCCGGGCATCAAGCGCCCTAGTAATCTGTCGCCCCAGTTTTCCGGAGGCTCCACTAACTACATAAGACATAAGCGCTGAGGTCTATTCAGGGGGCTACACCCTAGCCACGGGGAATCAATCGCATGGTTAAGCTTTCGTAACCCTGTGCACTGTTGTTCACTATACGGCAGGAATCATCAAGCTCAATTCGATCAACGTACTTGATCAATGACTGCAAAATTGAACGTATCTCCATTTGCGCGAGATGCTTACCGATGCAGGAATGCGGCCCGTGCCCCCAACCAATGTTGTCGACAGGGTTGCGGTCCAGATCAAACTGATCCGGGTTAGGGTAATGACGCTCATCGCGATTCGCAGATGCATACCAAAGCCAAACGCGCGACCCTGCGGGCAATGTTGAATCTGTCAGCTGAAAATCCTCCGCCACGAAGCGGGTAAATCCTCGAAGCGGCGTAGCAAGACGAACTGCCTCGAGTACAGCGCTATCGATCAAATCAGGATTTTCTTTTAAGCGCTCATAGAGTTCGGGCTTTTTAGCCAACTGGTAAACCAGTTCCCCCGTTGAGTGAATGGTCGTGTCCAGAGAGGGGACGATGTACGATCCAACCAGGCCGTGTGCCTCCTCCGGCGTGAGGTCTCCATTCGTAACGCCATCCATCAACTGGTCAGCCCAACCACCAGGAATCAGACTCTCTTTATTCAAACTCGCATGGAACGCAGCGTACTCTCCTAAAACGGGATAGGCGGCCAAAGTGCGAGGGTTGTACTCAGGACCAAAGGCGTCAAAAAGGGCTCCCGCCCATCGGAGCATCTTGTCGTTGTCGAGTTCTTTCACACCGACCATCTTGGAGATTATCTGGAGAGGAAGATACGATGCCAGCGCAGACATGCCTTCAAACGTCTGCCCATCAGCAAGGTCCTTTATCACACCGTCGGCAAGCGCAAGAATATCGTCCTTTAGCGTAATCACGTTGTTACGCAGCAAAGGTTTCATTTCATAGCGCTTGAAAAGCGAGTGTCTGGCACCATCCGAAGTCAGGGATGAAGCGTGAGCGGCTTCGGGTTGATCACTAAACATTTGGTTCTGCGTTTCGTTGACTGAAACGCCTTTACCGCTGATCAGTTTGTCCGCCGCTTTCAAACTCTTGACGACATCGTCGTAGCGGGCAACCACGTATTGATCAATTCTAGGCACCCAAACTGCGTCACCCATATCCCGCACCCGCTTATACAGCGGCGCCGAATTCGCTAAATTCTCATCGGAAAATACATCTTCTTCCAAAACCGGACATGTAACCCTGCTGGAGTCGGTCATAGGGCCTTAACCTTAAGGTTTTAAGTCGTTACTGAACCAGCACAGCTCTGGCTGCGCCCTATCACCGAGCAAGGCGGCTCGCACTCAGGGGGTGTGGGGCACCCCCTGCCCGTGACAGGATTCATCCCGTAGCGAGAACCTTTTCTTTTTCTGCAGCTTCCTCAGCCTGCTCTTTGGCAATCAAGGCCTGCAGCATGCGACGCACACGTATCGCGCCGGCATCAGATGGGAGCAGCACGGGCTTTAAACTCATCAGGTCACTCGACCCTAAGGTGTCCATAAGCTCAGCGCAGTCCGCGACCATGGCGCCATCCTCAAACTCGAAGGTGTCCGCAACCCCCTTTTTTAGGCCCGCATCGATTTCTGCGTTATCGATGTTTATATCGCGAGCCTGACTCCAAAAATACCACGTGTGATTTTCGTCAGCGGGAGTAATCAGGTTGGCACCCTCCGTGTGGCTGCCTACCTCCCGGTTGGTACCCATTTGCGTGGTCCCAGCATGGAGCAGCATGTTCCCGGGCGCATCCCAGCGCACATCGAAGTAGTTCATGATGTCATCGGGCGCGTCGGGCCATGTCAGCTTAAGAATCGGGAACGGTGGGCTGTTAAGCTCTTCGTGATAATCCCATAACTGGGTATCACTCACTTGCTCTATACTTTGATTGCGTTCGAAATTGGGTGGACGCTCTTCCGTAAAACGCAGTAGCGGATGCAAGTGTTGCACGTGAGTGCGATCCATAAGATTGTCCACGACCAACTCGTAGTTCGCTTCTGTAAAAAGAAATCCTCGAACAACGGCCCAGCCTTCACGATCATGAGCCATAGAAAAATCGGGTATCAGGTCTTCGTCGGCGCGCGCCGGGTCGCCCATCCAAATCCACAGAGCCCCCCAGAGCTCAACAAGCGGGTAAGTCTTGAGTACCGCGGCCTTGGGTATACCGCCTTCGTTCGGGTTGCCAACACACTTTCCTTCTGCGTTGAACTCCAAACCGTGGTATGGGCAGACAAAGTTGTCACCGCGGCGAAGGCCCTTAACAAGTGGCGCAAAACGATGCGGGCACACATTGCTCATCGCCGCTACCTCGCCGTCTTCTTTGCGAAACACCAGGACACTTTCCCCGAGAATTTTCCGGGCATAGTGCCCCTTGTCCTCAAGCTCGTACGCCCAACCAGCGCAGTACCAAACGTTTTTTAAAAAAGCCATTCCAAAATACTCCTCAGTTAGTTGTGTTCACCGTTGCTGCCAAAACAGACTCCGCAGCGGGCTATTCAATGGGCTGCTGAACGGTCGTTGCGTTGCACACTCACGCCGCACCCTGTCCCTTGTCTTTCCACTTCTTGGGGTCCGGGGTGGTGTTTTTCGCCGTTTCGACGATGCTTTCAACGTAAGGTTTGCGGATCGCCTCGTAGTGCTTCAAGGCCTCGTTGCTTAGCCCAAACTCCTTGATACTGTCGACCAGCTGACCCGCATCATGGATCGACTGACAAGCTCCCTGCCCGAGGTTTGGCCGCATGCTGTGAGCCGCGTCCCCAAGTACTGCGATACGCCCGTCTACCCAGTTCGTTGCTACTCGTCGGTCATAAAGGGTGTGCGTGGTGATAGGTTCGAGGCGTGCATCAACCATCGCCTTAATCACCGGGTCCATGGTCTCTGGGTAACGAGCCTCTACACGCTCGATGGGCACATCGGACCAGTTGCAATCTTCTAACTGATCGCCGCCTATAAACTGCAGGTCTACGCTCACGTAGCGTCCCTCTCGGACCGGGACAGTTAGCGCATGAAACCCCACCAGATTCTCTTTGTCACCGAACTTCCAGCCATCCCAGAATCGCATGCGGTCATTGGGGTAACCCTCTGGCAATACGTCCGCACTGCAGAGCGTTCGAAGAATAGTATGCCCAGCGGCATGCGTTTCAGCCTCGTCAAGCATGCTTCGTGCGATCGAACGCACACCATCCGCCCCAAGAATCACCGACGCCTGAACCGTCTCTCCGTTTTCAAACTCGGCTGTTGCGTAGTCTTCACCGCTTTTGAGCGCTACGAGTTTATGGCCCGTGTGCAAGCGCTCTTTGGGCATCCGGCTAGTGACCATGTCCAGGAAATCCGGCCTGAGGAACGCCGCTAAAACACGGATACCCGTATCTTTGGTATCGTCTACACCCAGCGCTCCCAGGCTGGGAAACTGGAAGTAGGCCGCGACGTTACCGTCGTCAATGCCGCGGACCTCCATACCGTCCAGCTTGCAGGAAATCTCGGCAAAGGGCTCGTCAAGACACCAGCGGGCGAGCACCTCGACCGTCGGGGAATCCATGGTCAGGTGTCCACCCACGTCTGCGTAAGCGGGGGCCTGCTCGTAAATATGAACATCGTAGCCCTCTTTATAAAGGCCATAACCGACTATAAGGCCCCCAATACCGCCGCCGATGACGGCTACTTCATGCTGAGACGACTCCATCTTTTGTACTCCACTGTTCTTTGTTATCCAAGGATGATCCACCCAGAGGCTGTTACTCGAGCGTTTTAAGAAGATCAGTGATTTTTGGCGCCGCCTCCCGAAACGAATCAAGCTGCTCGTTGGGCATCGAAAGGCCAAAGGTTACGGGTATCTCATCACCGTACTGCGCCATGATGAACTCTTTGGGATAACTGTCCTTGGGTGGCACAGATGCGTCGAGCAAGTCGCCATCCGTCCAGTGCTCAAGGGTGAAACCTGTCGGGTCGCGCCAGTAGTCGTACATCTGGCTGCCAAGAAGATGACGCCCCAACCCCCACTCATGACGATATTTACCCAGGGTTTTCATGTGGTAGTGCCCGGCCAATAGATCGTCCACGGATTCTGTAACCTCAAAGCCACCGTGTCCAAAGGTCCCGGCAAAGTTTGCTTCGGGGCCCGCCTTTGCAACTATATTCAGTGTGTGGTGATCAACCGGCTTATCACCGCAATCTGCACGTAAAAAGGCACCAACACGCACACCCTCGGGATCAAGGAGGTTATCCGAGATCAAAACGCCAAGGTGCTTCTGATACCAGGCGATGCTCACATCCACATCGGCGACATTAAGCGCCACGTGTCCAAGGCGCATAACGCGGCTGGTCAACTGGTAATGCCATTCGCCGTCTTTCACCGTCCACTCCTGTGGACCACGGCCAAATCGCTGTAATTCGTTGACTCGGTTTTTTTCAAAGCCGGCGTTGAGCTTTGGCGCCTTGGCGGCCTCCGCGTCGTTTTGATGCGCGCCGAAATAAACCTCGATACCAAAGCCATCCGGGTCAAGGCATTTAACAACACGACCGCCTGCAGGCTCATCATTATCAACTACTTCGGCGCCAACGCCAGCAGCTAGTGCATTGAGTTGCTCCTCGCTGCCAACCGTGAAGGCGGCACCGATGTAGCGGTTGTCTTCTCCCTTGTGGGCGACGTAACAGTAGGGCTGAGATCCGGTGCCGCGATAATAGATTGCGCTGTCGGTTTCGTGGGCGGGGAACATCCCAAAATGACTCAGGTATTCCTTTTGCCCGTCCAGGTTCTTTAACTCAAAGCGCAGGAACATGATGTCATCAATTTTACAAAGCGGGTCAGTCATTCCTGTCTGTCCTTTTCTCCGAGTAAGCTCGGTCTTATCGTTATAGGCACTGGGTTCATGCTCTTAGACACAAACCCTGCCAAACCCCAATTGAAGTAGAGCTGAGTTCAGTATCACCGAAATAAATGACTGGAGTCAACTTTAGCTTACGCATCAACGACCAGCACAGCTGTATTGGACCGGGAACAACATGGCGTAAACTGATTGTTAGCCGCCTGCTCGTCCGGCGTAAGGTACATATCTCGATGGTCTGGCTCGCCCTCCAGCACTGTCATCAAACAGGTTCCACAGACACCCTGCTCGCAGGAAACCGGCACGTCAACGCCCGCGGCGGCAAGGGCATCAACTGCCGTTTGGTCTGCAGCGACGGTGACGGTCTTCCCTGACTTCGCCAGTTCGATTTGAAAGTTTCCGTCATCTTCTTTGACACCCACCTCGGCAGAGAAGAACTCGGAGTGCAGCTGCTCTTCAGGCCACCCTGCCGTGCGCGCCGCGCCAAGCACAGCGTCCATAAACCCTCCGGGGCCGCAGACGTAAACGTGCACGCCGTCTCTCGGAGCGGCGAGCAACCCAGGGATGTCGAGTAATTGTTCTTGCCCGCCGTCATCGAAGTGGTGGTGGACCTTGTCACCAAAAGTTGAGGCCGCGATAGATTCAATGAAAGCAGTACTTTCACTGCTGCGGGTGCAGTAATGCATCTCGAAAGAATGCTCGAGCGCAGATAGACGTCTGGCCATGCAAAGTATTGGCGTTACGCCGATACCGCCCGCGAGCAAAATGCTGTGCTGCGCAGACTCATCTAAAGGAAAGTGATTCCGAGGCTCACTAACTTGCAGCAAGCTGCCTTCCTGCACGTGCTCATGAATCCCCAGAGAGCCGCCGCGGGAAACGGGATCCCGCAGTATGCCCAGTGCGTAGGTTTTTCCAACGCCCGGTTCGTTACAAAGCGAATACTGACGCACAGGCCCGCCAGGCACCTGCACGTCGATATGAGCCCCGGCGGTAAATGGAGGCAGGTTGTCGCCGGAGCGGCTGACCAGCTCCAGAGCGACAATGTCTTTTGTTTCATCGGTGCGTTTTGCTACCAGCAATTCCAAATCGAGGGAAATCCCAGCCATGACTATACCGCCTGCACTGTAGGCTGATCAGCCCATCCGGCGCAGTGCCAGACCTTTCTCAGAAACGGCAAATGGAGCCCTCTTGACGTATTAAGATTCGGAACAAAGAGAGCGCAAAAACGTGTCTGGCCCCGGCAGCTCCGTCTGACTTTGCACAGACTAGGGCAGGTCTTGACATAGATCAAATAAATTGCACTAATTAAAAGCCATTATTATTGTGCATGTGCTATGAACCCAAGGACCACTCCCGCGGCAACAGCGACAGATCTGCTGCATACACTTCAAGATGTGGATCTCAATCTTTTCCTTGTATTTGCAACTATTTACGAGCTGGGTAGCGTAACCGGCGCCGCAGAAGCACTTGGACTCACGCAACCCGCTGTAAGCCATTCACTTGCACGACTGCGCGTCACTGTGGATGACGATCTTTTCATTCGACACAAAAACAAACTTTTGCCCACACCTTTTGCGCAAGCGATCGTTGACGACGTGATCTACGCGCTCGACGTTCTGCGAAGCCGAAGCTTTGAGCCCCAGCGTTTCGATCCTCTAAGGGCGGAAGTGACACTACAGATTTCCCTGGCGGTGAGCATGGAGATATTTATCCTTCCACGATTACTTGAGCGGTTGAGCCTTACCGCACCTAAAGTCAACATTATCGCCGTCAGACAATCCGGTGAAGAACTCGAGGACCAACTAGCAAGCGGCAGCACCTGTCTCGCACTGGACACTGGCGCCGCCACGACAACCCTCATGCAAACCGCTCTTGCTACCGACCAACTGGTGGCGGTCGTTCGTAAAGGCAACCCTATAGTCAAGGATGGCATGAGCAAAAAAACGTACCTTGCAGCAAGACATGTTCTGGTCAACACACGTAGCAATCCTGGAACACTCGAAGATGACGAGCTTGACCGGCTGGGGCTACGAAGAGATATCGCTGCGCAATGCACGGCCCTGACTACAGCCTTGAGAACCGTAGAGAACACAGACTACGTTGTTACCCTGGGACTCAAGCAACTCGAGGCCATTCACCCTGACCATGACCTCGCCATTTTTGACTTCCCCTTTTCGCGACCGTCGTTAAGCGCTGTTTTGCTGTGGCATCAAAACCGCGATAAAGATCCCGCGAATCAATGGCTGCGCGAATTGATTGTGGAGCTGTTCGCTCAGAACTAATCCCCTATACCTGCGAATGCCTGGTAGATGGACTAACCGTGCTATGCGAAACCTTTCCCGAGGACAAGTAGGCCATCCGTAAACTTGCGCATAGCGACCACAAAAGCGCGCCGTGAAACTATCACTCAATGATGATTGCAATCATTTTTATTGACCCGGTGACCCTCATCGGTAATACTGGGTCGCTATGCAATTCCCTACAGGCTGCTGCTTGCAAACCCACTAGAACAACAATGAGGAATACACAATGCCGTTTAAGCTAGCAAACGTCGAAGGCCGCGCGGCCTTGGTTGACGGTGATTCTTATTATGACCTCGAATCCCTGAGCGCAGGCAAACTGGGGAGCGACCCCATGGCGGCGCTTCATGACCTCCCTGCGCTATCCGCACTGTCTGCCACATTAGGCAGCACCACACCGACCGGGGCGCTCAGCGACGTTGAGCTGGGGCCTCCCACACCACTACCTCCAAGCTGCTTTGCGGTCGGTCTTAACTATCGAAACCATGCAGAGGAGTCCAAGCTCGATATTCCAGCAACGCCCATGGTGTTCACCAAATACTCAAGCTGCCTTGTGGGCCCCACGGCAGACATCAAAGTCAGCAGCGACTATGTCGACTACGAGGCTGAGCTTGTTGCAGTTATAGGCAAAGGCGGTAGAAACATTGCAAAAGAAGACGCCTGGGACCACATAGCCGGTTTGTGTATCGGCCAGGACATCAGCGACAGGGGCACACAGACACTGGGCTTTCCGCCGCAATTCAATATGGGCAAATCCTTTGACACTTTCGGTCCCATGGGCCCCTATCTGGTCTCGCTCGATTCACTCGATCACAAAGAAGCACTGGTTTTGGAGTGTAAGATTAATGACGAAGTCAGACAGAAAGACAACACCGGTGACCTGATCTTCGATATTCCCGCGCTGGTTGCCTATCTGTCAGAGCTGTGTACTTTGCGTATCGGAGATGTGATTTGGACTGGCACACCGGGTGGCGTGGGCCTGCCCGACTCAAACTATCTAAAGGATGGAGACGTGGTCACAACGACTATCGAGGGGCTCGGCACTATGACCAACCGCTGCGTCAGAATCGCCGACCACAGCAACGCCCAATTGCTAGCACCTAAGTTTAAAGAAGTGTTAGACGCTGCTGAAAAGCGAAAAGAAGCCTCAGCATAAAGGCAGGCCATCGGGCGCGCTTAGCTCGCGCCGGCAAGTCCTTTTCATTGCGCTTTTTTTGCGCGATAGCCAAACCGTGTACCCTGGGCGGTGATTTGAAGCAAAAAAGCCCCGTCCATTGATGGGGCTTTTTTATCGGCCAAGAAAAGCGTTCAACCCAAAGCGCGGGCTCTCTTCTTATTCGCTTTGCCATTTGGATCAATAGTCTGCTCACACTGGTTTCGCAAACGTGCTTCGAAGTCCTCACGCGTATTTTGCCCCGTAAGCCACCGGACCAGCCCGAGGTAATAGCAGGAAAACATAGTTCGAGCTGCAACCCCGGCATCCAGCCGCTTTGGAAATATGCCGTCTTTCTTTGCGCCCATGGCTATCCCTTCGAGGCCATCAAAAATCGTGGCCATGAGCTCGCCATGAATCTTGCTACGATGCTCTGCAGCGGGCGCCATCACCATGCTTTTGATAAGCACCTCCGAAATCATCAGATCTTTTGCGTGATAATCCATCATGTCACTGAAGACAGAACAGATCTGATCTACCGGCGACGCGGACTCAGAAATTCTGGAAAACGCGTGGGCCGCTTGCTCTCGCATCTCACCTTCAAACACCATAATCAAAAGATCCTCTTTTGATTCGGTATAGAGAAACAGAGTTCCGGTTCCAATATCCGCCACATCAGCAATTTGCTGCGTTGTGGTCTTCTCAAATCCCTGGGTCTCGAACAAATGCCTCGCCGCTTCGGTAATTCGGCGGAGCTTATCTCTTTTCGCCCGCTCTCGGCGGCCGGGCGGCGCATCGACAGAACCTTCAGACACCTTCGACGCACGCGTTTTAAGCTGTTTATTCATGATCTTCCAACATTAGATTTTCAAACAGTCACCGGCACGGGACCGTGCGGCGACGCGTAACGCGATAATAGATCGCCTCACTATATAAAGCGCCGCGCCGCGACTTTAACAATAGTGAGAGCTTAGCCGAGAACCCTGTTTCACACCAGAGTTTCATAATTGACTGTATTCATTTATGATTACTGTCGGATCGAACGCTAAACCCCTCCTGCTGCAGCAGTGGCCTAACAGTAATCAAGGTGAGCAAGATGTCAAATGACAATAACGTAGAAGACGCACAACACGCCGAGGCGAAGCAAGTAGCTGATGAGCAACGAATGGCCGCTGGCCTGGAGTTCGCGCACTCATTGTTTGCCGGCATGGACATTGGACCGGGAGCGAACCCCGACAGGCTGTCGGAACTCAGCCTGCGCCACCTCTTTGGTGATCTATGGCAGGGGGAAGATTTGACCAAGCAACAGCGCTCTCTGATCACATGCTCTATGCTGGTAGCGCTCAATCGAACAGAAGAGTTGCTCTTGCATTTTACCGGCGCGAAAAACCTCGGCATTCCTCGCGAGACTATTGAGGGCCTGATCACCCACTCGGCGTACTATGCTGGCTGGCCCTGTGCTGTAGGAGCCGCGAAGTCTCTCCAACAGGTTTGGCCCAAGCCCGAATAACGCCAAGCAATATGACGTACGGACCATCGCCCTGGCCCTTCAAGGGCGATGGTTTTAAAACGGCACCGCCGTTGTTAGCTTGATCACACCTACTTCATCGGCATAACGTTCGTAAGCATCGATAAGCTCCGCTAGAAGATCCGGGTAATCTGCGCTCAGATCAGTCTGCTCGCCCAAATCGTTCGCAAGGTTAAACAACTGCCACTCCCCCGGTCCCCAGGGCGGCGACTGGTGCAGCGCCTTCCAACTCCCCCGCTGCGCCATACGACGACCAAAGAGTTCTGCGGCGATGATTGTCTTCTCGTTGTAAGAAGCCTCACCGTCCAGCCATTGCGGCAACAACGAGGTTCCACGCATTGACGGCAACGGCTTAGCACCGGCCAGCTCTAAAAAGGTCGGAGCAAGATCGATTATGTGTTGATAACTATCGTCCTGCTGCCGCAACTTACGCTCGTTTTGAACGCCTTGAGGCAGCCGCAAAATAGCAGGCACCCGGATACCCCCCTCCGCAAGCTTTGACTTGGAATCCCGGAACGGGGCTGTCAGCGCTCGAGCCCAAGAGTGGCCAAGGGAGACGTACGATCGCCGGCTACCGATAGAATCAAAGCTATTATCAAAGTTTTTTTCCAACCACTGCTGATGCGCCGGGTTGGCCGACTCCATTTGTTCGCTGGCTGCGCCGTTATCCGACAGGAACAGAACAATCGTATTGTCGGCGTCACCACGTTCTTCCAAGGCATCGAGGACTCGCCCGATGTTTTGGTCCATGCGATCAATCATGGCGGCGTATACCTGCATGCGCCGCGCCTGTAGACGCTGATCCTCAGGTTTGAGCGACGACCACAGGCGTGTGAACGGCTCCGTCTCCACGGCGGGAGTGCCGCTGGGAACGACGCCCGCCGAAATAGCACCCTGCAGCCGCTGGTCACGCAATACATCCCAGCCGTCTAGATACTGACTCTCATACTTTTGAATAGACTCCGCAGGAGCTTGAAGCGGCCAGTGAGGCGCGGTGTAGCCCAAGTATGCAAACCACGGCGTGTCTGATGAGTCTTCATCAAGATACTCCAGCATTTTGTCCGTCATAAAATCACTGGAGTAAAACTCTTCTGGAAGTGTAAACGGCTTATCATCTTCCAGCCAAAAAGACCGAGGGTGAAACTCCAAGGCAGACGTATCATCGAAGTGTCCACCTGCGCCCTGCACGAGCACGAAGCTGCGATCGAATCCTCTCGCCTTGGGGGTATGCGGTGCTTGCCCGCCCAGGTGCCACTTGGCGGAGGCCAGGGTTCGATAGCCTGCCGCCTTTAACTGCTCCATAAGAGTAGGCACTTCGGGTAAGAGTTTTCCCTGATAGTGCTTACTTCCACGCTGCTCAGGCGACAACAAGCCGGGCTGCGCGCCCAAACCCGCAATATGATTATCTGTGCCTGTAAGGAGCATCGAGCGGGAAGGTGCACAGGCAGGCGCTGCATGAAAGTTGGTCAGCAGCGTGCCAGCTGATGCGAGCGCATCAATATTCGGGGTAGAAATCTCACCGCCGAATGCACCTACGTCGGTATACCCCAGATCATCCGCGACAATCACAAGGATGTTAGGTTTCTGGGCCGCCACCGCGGCGGCCTGGGACAGGCATAGAACGAGGGCCAATAGCCCGAAGTATAGCCTCATAAGCACCCCCCAAATAGTCGAGTCAGACCTGCACGAAAGCCAGGGTCGCATAAGACGCACTGGACTGTCGCTCATCACACTAGAGACCGAACCCCGGACTCGTCAGGGCAACCCGCTAGGAAGTGGTGCCCTCTCTAAGAAACGTCAACGCGAGCTCGTTAAAGACCTGCGGAGACTCATAATTTGCCCAATGCGAAGCGCCCTCTATAACAACACCAGCGCACTTAGGCATTGCTGCGGCCATTCTGCTCGCATAAGGCGAAAACGCGGGGTCGCCAGCGCCCACGAATGCAAGTGTTTCGTGCTCGATACCGGCGAGTTTCTCTACCCGGTAAGTGTTCTTCAAACGCAAATCCGTGTCCATCCACCACATAACATGCTTGTAGGCTTCAGCTGCGCCAGGCTGCCTCGCCGAATCGAAGCGCGCCGACACCATATCGTCGGGAATTTTGTCGATGTCGGCAACAACGCCCGAGAGAATCTTTCTCGCAATCTCAAAGGTAGGATTTTTTGCCGCCTCATCGCGACCGTCCGCTGGAGGTTGCTCGTTGCCGATCCAGAATTCATAGGTGATATCACCCTCTTCAGGCATCGGAGCACCAAAAGGCGTGACGAGCACCATACGACCAATGCGCGACGGTTCCATGTCAGCTAAGCGAAGGCAATGCAAAGCACCAACCGATATTCCTATAAGGTCAGCATGCTCAATGCCCGCGCTATCCATAAAGTCCCTAAGGTAGGCGGCAGTAAAGAAACTATCGTAGGGCACGTCAGGCTTGTCGGTATACCCATGCCCCACAAAGTCGATGGCCCAGCAGTCATAGTGCTCGCTAAACGGCCCGAGATTTGGCGCAAAGACTTCCGAATGTCCGCCGGTACCATGAAGCATAATCAGCTTCGGAGCGTCTGGATCTCCCGCGCGCAGATAGCGTGTCCGGATCCCTTTTACATCAATCCAATCCTGGGTAAAGGCCACGTTACGCAAATCCGTCCAGATACTTCTGTGCGGATCGAACTCCGTTTCACCGCTTACCGTGATCGTCTCACCAAATGCCAGCTTTGCCGTCATCACAAATTCCTTGTCAAGTACGCTGAAGAGTTCACGTGTTTTTCGCCGCCTGCAGTTGAGCAATCGCCTGACGGATTCTAAGTTGAGCTGGCGGTAGCTGCCCGGCACCCCGGGCAGACCGTAAAGCGCTTCCCCACCAGTGCATATCGTCCGCCATAATCTGCGCAATCAATCCCGTCATGGGATCTGCAGGCTCACCCGCCTCATCGAAAGCTGATGCGACATTACCAATCATGAGCGCATTGCGAAGGGGCATAGCCTCAAGCGTGCTCACGATCTGAATAAGGTGCTCTACCGCCCTAACCGCTCAGGTAGGCGAAATGCTGTAGCCCACAAATGCGCAGGGCTTATTGCGAAAGCCCGGACTCATGAACACGGAGTCAATCGCATTTTTAAGGGCAGCCGGCACACTGTGGTTGTACTCCGGAGTGAGGAACACGTAGACGTCCGCCTCGGTCACTACCTTGTTCCACTGACCGATCAGCGGATCAGAGTAATCGGGACTTGCAGGATTTCCCATTGTTTCAGGCTGCTCTTGAAACAGGGGAAGCGGCCAATCGCGAAGATCTTCGACATTCAAATCAAAACGGGGGTCAGCACCGAGCACTCCTGTGAGCCACGGCTGCACAAGGTCTGAGGTGCGCCCGGGCCGAGTGGAGCCAACAATTAGCAGAACATTTAATGGGTTTGGAGTGTCTGGCATTTAGCTGTCGCCTCGTTTGACTGGGGGGGATATTACGGTTGTTCGTCCGTCACGGAGCAATGTCTTAAAATACCTCGCGAGACCTTTTATTTCTGGTCAAATTCATATATGATTATAGTCACAATTTGTCGCCGGCCACCAATATAGCATCACTCGGCTCTAATACAAGCCCGTGACAGAGAGGTATTTGGCAGTAAATTTATTATTAACAATTAGCACGGAGAAATATTATGAATAGTCTAAAACCTAAAGGTTCATATGCCTATTCAGCTCTTGCCGTCGCAATTTTGGCGGCATCATCGGAGTTTGCACTCGCACAAATCGACGAAATCATTGTCACGGCACAAAAGCGTGAAGAGGGCATTCAAAATGTCCCAATGAGTGTTACCGCAATTTCGGGGGATATGCTTGAAGATAGGGGATTTCAGGACCCTCGCGATCTCGTTAACATCGCACCCAACATGGTGGCCTATACCACGCGCGGAGAAACGTCTATAGCCATTCGGGGGGTTGGACTAAACGTACTCGGCGCGTCTCCGGCCGTTGCCATCCATATCGACGGCGTCTATCAGCCCCGTGCTTCTATGGCCGACTTAGCGCAAACCGATGTTGAGCGAGTAGAAGTCCTTCGGGGCCCCCAAGGCACATTGTACGGTCGAAATGCAAATGGCGGTGTTGTGAATTACATCACTCGATCAGGAGGCGACGAATTTGGAGGATACCTCAGGGGTTCATACGGCGATTTTGATGAGTACCGAGTAACCGGTGCAGTTGATGTTCCAATAGCTGACCGCTTGCGCGCTCGGGTCGTTGGTAGCATTTGGGAGAGAGGTGAAGGCTTCGTTGAAAACGTTATTCCGGGTCAACAAGATCTGGATAAAGGGTCTTCAGAGTTCGCCAGAGTTAATTTGGAAGCGGACATTACTGACAATTTTACGGGACAGATTATTGCTTCTTACGCCAAGTCTGACGGACCCATAAACTTCTTTCAGTCAGAACTGCCGGTGATAACGCCCTTCTCCCAGCCGCTTCTTTCTGATCCTGCGTTGAACATCCCGCAAGAACCGCACAAAACCGCGGCGAATGATCCGCACAGCTGGGACCGAGAATACACCTCGTTTTCTGCTACGTTCGATTGGGATCTGAACGACGCAGTATCGATTAAGTCCATTTCAGCTTACCAGCGTTTCGAGGATTTCTATCAAAACGATGGCGATGCGACGAATTTCTCGATAGCGCCATTGGAGCGGCAAATCAACGATAGCAAGACATTCACCCAAGAAGTGAACTTAAGTTTCGACATTGGGCGAATTAATGGTGTTGTCGGCGGGTTCTACATGACGGATGACCTGGAAGGTGATCTTCTGTTCCGTTTTACAAACGGAATCTTCCCGTTTGGCCCAGGAGGGGGAGTCGCCAATTCGTGGCCGGAATATAAGACAGATGTCTTGGCATTCTTCGGCGACGTGACCTTAGATATCACTGACAGGTTAACTTTGTTTGCTGGTGCTCGCTGGTCAGAGGATAAGCAAGACGTAACTCAATTCAACCAAGACCTAACCTTTCTGCTCCCTCCTGGAAATGGTGGAGATGTAACAACCTGTGACGAGACCAATGAATTTGATTCGTCTGAGGTAACGCCTCGAGCTGGCTTTCAGTTTGATGTGACTGAAAACAGCAACATCTATGCTTCCTATTCAAAGGGATTCAAAATTGGCGGTTTGAATTATCGTACCGGTTGCAACGACAGTTACGACTCAGAGACACTAAATTCGTATGAAATAGGCTCCAAAAACTCGTTGCTAGATGGGAGACTGATATTAAATGCTACAGCGTTCTACTATGATTATGAGAACCTCCAAGTAGAGCAACTCTTGGGTTTCGCTTTTTTCTTTGCGAATGCTCCCGAAGCGGAAGTTATGGGAGTGGAGCTCGAATCGGTTTTTCAGCCGGTTGATCAGCTTACGATCAATGCAAATATGTCCTATCAAAACTCAGAGTTTAAGGAGTTCTCCAACTTAGACGCCATCAACCAAGCCGCAGGGCTTCAGGACCTGAGCGGAAACCCGATCCCGAACGCACCTGATGTTACAGCAAACATAGGCGCCTCGTACGTGACCGATCCCGTCATTCTCGGTGGGTCATTAACATTCCGCGGCGACGTGAACTACTGGTCTCGCAGGCAATTCCGAGAGTTTGACGTGAAAGCGGGCTCGCAGGAAGGTTATGCGCTGTTGAGCGGTTCGGTCACTTGGAATAGTCCTGAAGAAAACTTTGCCATTAGGGTATATGGTAATAACCTTACAGACGAAGAGTACAAAACCTGGTTGGCTACGAGTTCGCTGGTCAACTCCCGTATCTTCGCGTACGGAGCACCTAGACAGTTTGGCATTGAATTCTCTGTGGATTTCTAGTTTTCCATGGGTTGGAGCAACACTTCATCGCCGCTTCCTTAGTAACCTGACAGACCCAGTGTGAACCATCACACTGGGTCTTTTTCGTTGCGACAACTTTCTTTTGGACCAACCGGAGAAAGGTCTAAAAAATGTCGAACATTCCCAATTTGGGTATCGACTACTTCGCAGATGATAACTTTGCGAATTCGACATCGATGTTTCGAAAACTGAGTTATGGTCAAATCTGGTGTATGACGAATTCATCAGGCGGCGACCGGATCTTTCGTTTCACTCTCCTTGACTTCAATCCCGTCTCGGAATTGCACAGAGTTATGGTCAAATCTGGTGTATGACGAATTCATCAGGCGGCGACCGGATCTTTCGTTTCACTCTCCTTGACTTCAATCCCGTCTCGGAATTGCACACCCTCAATG
>JAPOQD010000090.1 GCA_026710905.1 Halieaceae bacterium | reverse complement strand
GCCGCTTCGACATAGTGTCAACTATGCCTTCAGCGTCTTTCCGTCCGCGCACCCCGCCACAACGGCGCTGCAACGCCCTCGCTACGAACGTTGGTGAGATATCCGGGCCAGGGGCGAATAACCGATGAAAGTCCTGCACGTGTACAAAACCTTCTTTCCGGATACTCACGGCGGGCTGGAGGAAGTGATTCGGCAAATTTGTCTGAATGCCGTTGACTACGGGGTGGAGAGCCGCATCTTCGCCCTCAGCCCCAAGCCATCGCCCAGCCTTCTCAAGGTGGGTGGTGTGTCGGTGGTGCGCGCCAGGCAGACTTTTGAAGTCGCCTCCTGTGGCTTTTGTTTCCACGGTCTGGGCGAGTTTCGCGAGCAGGCCGCATGGGCCGATGTGGTGCACTACCATTTTCCCTGGCCATTTGCCGATGTCATGTATTTACTGCACGGCAGCAAAACACCGAGTATCGTTACCTACCACTCCGACATTGTGCGCCAGCGGATTCTACAGAATCTTTACCGCCCGCTGATGTATCGATTTCTGGGCTCCATGTCCCGGATTATCGCGACTTCACCCAATTACAGGGCCACCAGCAAGGTGTTGGACCGCTTCCTTGACAAGGTGGAAGTCATCCCCATCGGCATTGATGAGTCCTGCCGCCCCCGACAGCCCGATGAGGGTCGCCTGCAGGCATTGCGAGACGATGTCGGCGAGAATTTTTTCCTGTTCGTTGGAGTCCTGCGCTACTACAAGGGTTTGCATTTTCTTCTTGAGGCCGTGAAGGATGCCAATTATCAGGTCTTGATTGTCGGCTCCGGACCCATGGAGAAGGCCCTGAAAAAGCAGGCGAAGCTGATGAAACTGGACAATGTAAGGTTTTGTGGCTACGTCGATAACGACACCAAGATGTTGTTGTTTCAACTGTGCCGGGGGGTGGTGTTTCCCTCTCACCTGCGTTCCGAAGCGTTTGGGGTGGCGCTGCTGGAAGGCGCCATGTGTGGAAAACCCCTGCTTTCCACAGAAACTGGTTCCGGCTCCAGCCATATCAACCTGAACGGCAAAACCGGCTATGTAGTACCCCCGGGATGCCCCCAGGCCTTGCGCGAGGGGCTGGACAAACTCTATTACAACCCGCGCCGGTCCGCGGCCATGGGTCAGACGGCCCGGCGCCGTTATCTGAAATTGTTTGGCGGCCGGCTCATGGGCGAACGTTACGCGCAAGTCTACCGCGAAGTGTTGGCCGAGCGGGAACTCTCGGCCGGCCGCTACGCCGATAGTTTGTGACTAACCGGCGTTAAACCATGCGCATCGCCGTAGACGCCAGACCGCTGGCGCACCCCCATACCGGCATCGGCCGCTACACGGAAGCACTGTTGCGGCGCATGGCCGGTTCCGGGCACCAGTGGTTCCTGTACTCTGATCGGGGCCTCCTGCCGCGTTTTGACTTCGACGACCATGTGCAACTGCGCACCGGCAACGCCGGGCCCGGCAGTCCTTTCAGCTTGCTTTACAGCCAACTGGTGTTTCCGCGCTGGGCGCGGGGGGATTGTGTGGATCTGTTTTGGTCACCACGGCATCACCTGCCGCTGCGACTGCCGGGTAAAGTGGCGGGGGTGGTGACGATACACGACCTGGTGTGGAAGCGGTTTCCGGAAACCATGATGAAATCGAACCTGTGGCTGGAGAGGATGCTGATGGGGCCGTCACTGCACAATGCCCGCCGGGTGATTTGCGTATCCGATTTTACCGCCAGGGAACTGAGCCGTGAGTATCCAAAGTTGTCGGCAGTTTGCCGGGTGGTGCATGAGGCAGCCGAGACGGTGGTGATGAAGCCCGATGAACAGGCGGCGCCGGTTCCCGAGCAGCCGTTTCTGTTGTTCGTCGGCACCCTGGAGCCACGCAAGAACCTGCCCCGGTTATTGCGAGCGTTTTCCCGGCTGGTGCGTACTACGGATCTGCCTCACCAGTTGCTGGTGGTGGGGGCGCGGGGCTGGGCTGGAGAGGACCTTGACAGCCTGGCGCGGCAACTGGATGTTGTGGCGCGGGTAGAGCTGCGCGGCAGGTTGAGCGATGCCGAATTGCGGGCGCTGTACCAGTCCACGGTGGCCCTGGTGATGCCGTCCCTGTATGAGGGCTTTGGTTTGCCGGTATTGGAGGCTATGCAGCATGGTGCGCCGGTGATCGTCAGCAAGACGGGCGCGCTGCCCGAGGTGGCCGGGGAGGGCGGGTTGCTGGTAGACCCACTGTCTGAAGACAGTATTTACAGGCAGATGCTGCGGCTGTGTTCCGATCGGCAACTTCGGGCTAGCCTGAGTGCCCGCGCCCGGCAGCAGGCGCAGCGTTTTTCCTGGGACAAGGCGGCGCAACAGACCCTGGCGGTGTTGGAAGAGGCCTGTACCGATGACTAAACTGTGCCGGGGGCCGGGAGCATGGGCCTCTTATTGCTGTTCCGTGGGCCGTCCCTGGCCCATCCGGCCAGTCACTTCAGAATGGCGCCGGACTTTCTGCCGCTACCTGTGTTGGCAGCGATGAGCGGGGAGGAAACGAAATCCCTGTATGCGGCGATTGTCAATCGCCGCATGTTGCTGTGTATCTATACCGGGCTGGCCTCCGGCATGCCGCTGTATGTGCTGTTGCAACTGGTGCCGGCCTGGTTGCATGACCAGGGTGTCAGTATTGCCGATATCGGTCTGTTCGCCCTGATTGGTATCCCCTACACCTGGAAATTTTTATGGGCGCCGCTGATGGACCGTTATGTGCCCATGAAGCTGGGGCGGCGGCGCGGCTGGATGGTGTTCACCCAGTCTTGCCTGCTGTTGTCGATCGGAACGATGGGCTGGCTTGAACCTGGGCGCTCCCTGGGCAGCGTCGCAGTACTGGCTTTTCTGGTTGCTTTCTTCAGCGCCAGTCAGGACATCGTGCTGGATGCCTACCGGCGCGAAATCCTTCCGGACCAGGAACTCGGCCTGGGTAATTCCATTCATGTCCAGGCCTATCGGATTTCCTCCCTGGTGCCCGGCTCGCTGGCGCTGATACTGGCCGATCTGCTGCCCTGGTCCAGCGTATTCTGGATTACCGGCGGGTTCCTGGCTCTGGGACTGGTGGTATGTTTTCTGATATCTGAGCCGAAATCGCAATTGCCTCCCAACCGGGGGCTGCGGGATGCGGTGATCGCCCCTTTCGCTGAATATCTGCGGCGGCGCGGCGCTGGCGGGGTGCTGCTGGTGTTGGCTTTTCTGTTCTTCTACAAACTCGGCGACAGCATGGCTACGGCCCTTTCCACGCCGTTTTACCTGGAACTGGGATTCACCAAAACCCAGATCGGGCTGGTGGCCAAAAACGCGGCGCTGTGGCCGTCCATCATCGGAGGATTGCTGGGCGGCGTTATCATGATTCGCCTGGGTATCAATCGTGCCCTGTGGCTGTTCGGGGTGCTACAGTTGATCAGCATTCTGGGCTTCGCCGTACTGGCAGAGGCGGGTGCGCTACTCTGGTTGCTGGCCCTGGTTATCTCCTTTGAATACCTGGGCGTGGGAATGGGTACGGCGGCGTTTACCGCCTTCATCGCCCGCGAAACCAGCCGCCAGTTCGCCGCCACCCAATTTGCTCTTTTTACCGCGCTGACTGCATTGCCCAGGACCCTGGTCAATGCCAGCACCGGTATCATTGTCGAGTCCATCGGCTGGACCGAGTTCTTCCTGCTCTGCACGCTGTTGGCCCTACCCGGCATGCTGCTGTTGTGGTGGGTAGCTCCCTGGAGAAAAGGGCTAGGGATTCCAGCCGAACTTTCCCATGGGGATGACGCCGCCCGCTGAGAATTCGATGCCCTCGGCAAGCAGCCGGCTGCGCTGCAACTGTGCGGCTCTGGAACCTGGGGGAAGGGCGATACGTCCTTGCGCGGTGACCACCCGGTGCCAGGGCAGGGCGCTGTCTGTGGGCAGTTCCCGCAGGATACGGCCAACCTGCCGCGCCCCCCGCCCCAGGCCGCCCAGCCGGGCCAGTTGTCCGTAGCTGGCCACTTTGCCTTCGGGGATGGCAGCGAGCAGTTGCCAGATGTTTTCATTTACCGGGAAATGAGGGGACACAATACTTGTTTTGTCAGCGTCGCAGTCTTCGGGAAGTTGCATTATGAATTGTCTCGGCGGATTTCCCCAGGCGACCGTCCGCGCAGGCTGAAATTCCTTTTCTCCTTTTCTCAGCAAGCCCTTGACGCCAGCAAAAACCTGACTATTATTAGCACTCTCTTTGATGGAGTGCCAAAAAATTTGCCGTACCCCCTTGAATTCCCGGTTGACGGCCCCATCAACACGAACGGCAGGTGCGCTGCATGTACCCGGCCGAAAAATTAACGTCTAGTGGAGATCTGCACACATGAACATCCGTCCGTTGTACGACCGTGTGGTCGTTCGTCGCAAGGAAGAGGAAGAAACCAGCTCCGGGGGCATAGTCCTACCCGGTTCCGCCAAGGAAAAACCCAACCAGGGTGAAGTGGTTGCCGTAGGCGACGGCAAAGTACTCGATAATGGTGAACTTCGCGCTTTGGCGGTGAAAGTCGGCGACAAGGTAGTGTTTGGCCAGTATGCCGGCAGCAACACCATCGAAGTTGACGGCGAAGAACTGATCATCATGAATGAGAGTGAAATCTACGGGGTGATCGACTGAACACGCAGTTCGTCATTCCACCAACCAACTACTTAAGTAAAGGATTCGTAAAATGTCTGCAAAACAAGTGATATTTGGAGATAAGGCCCGTCAGCGCATGCTGGTTGGCGTAAACCTGCTCAGCGATGCTGTGCGGGCCACTTTGGGGCCCAAGGGCCGTAATGTGATTCTGGACAAGTCTTTCGGTGCGCCGACCGTGACCAAGGACGGGGTGTCCGTTGCCAAGGAAATCGAACTCGCCGACAAATTGGAAAACATGGGCGCGCAGATGATCAAGGAAGTGGCTTCCCAGGCTTCTGACACCGCCGGTGATGGCACCACTACAGCCACTGTGCTGGCCCAGGCCATGGTCAGTGAGGGTCTGAAGTCGGTGGCCGCCGGGATGAACCCGATGGACCTCAAGCGCGGTATTGACAAGGCGGTAATTGCCGCGGTCGAGAAAATTCAGGCTGCCTCGATTCCCTGTGAGGACAGCAAGGCCATTGCGCAGGTCGGCACCATTTCCGCCAACAGCGACGAGTCGGTGGGCGAGATCATTGCCGACGCCATGGACAAGGTGGGCAAGGAAGGCGTGATCACGGTTGAAGAGGGTTCCGGTCTGGAAAATGAATTGGACCTTGTGGAAGGTATGCAGTTTGACCGCGGTTATCTGTCACCCTACTTCATCAACAACCAGGACAACATGAGCGCTGACCTGGAACAACCATACATCCTTCTGGTTGACAAGAAAATTTCCAACATCCGCGAACTGCTGCCCTTGCTGGAGCAGGTAGCCAAGGCCAGCAAGCCGCTGGTGCTGGTGGCGGAAGATGTGGAAGGTGAAGCCCTGGCGACACTGGTGGTGAACAACATGCGTGGCATCGTCAAGGTCTCGGCCTGTAAGGCGCCCGGCTTCGGCGCCCGCCGCAAGGCCATGTTGCAGGATATCGCCATCCTTACCGGCGGCACCGTGATTTCCGAGGAAGTCGGCCTGGAACTGGAGTCCGCTGGACTGGAGCATCTCGGCTCCGCAAAGCGGGTCACCATGGACAAGGACAACAGCACCATCATCGACGGCAATGGCGACCATGACGCCATCGCTGCCCGGGTCAGTGAGATTCGGGTACAGATCGAAAACACCAGCTCGGACTATGACCGTGAGAAATTGCAGGAGCGTGTCGCCAAGCTGGCCGGTGGTGTTGCAGTGATCAAGGTAGGTGCAGCCACCGAGATTGAAATGAAAGAAAAGAAAGCTCGCGTCGAAGATGCGCTGCATGCCACCCGGGCCGCCGTCGAAGAGGGCGTGGTCGCAGGTGGAGGCGTGGCCCTGATCCGGGCGATTGGAGCCATCAGTGACCTGGGCGGCGAAAACGAAGACCAGACTCACGGCATCAACGTCGCTTTACGGGCGATGGAGTTTCCACTGCGTCAGATTGTCGAGAATGCCGGCGCTGAAGCCTCGGTGGTGCTCGACAAGGTCAGGCACAATGACGATGCCAACTTCGGTTACAACGCTGCTACCGGTGAATATGGCGATATGATCGCCATGGGTATCCTGGACCCCGCCAAGGTCGCCCGCGCCGCGATGCAGGCTGCAGGGTCTGTGGCTGGTTTGATGATTACCACTGAAGTGATGATCGCCGAAGAGCCGGAAGACAAAGCCGCACCTGCCCCCGCCATGCCCGATATGGGTGGTATGGGCGGTATGGGCGGCATGATGTAAGGCTTGCCTGAATCATGCCGAAAACCCCGCTTCGTGCGGGGTTTTTTATGCGTGGTTTTTCGCGAATGCCCATTTATAAAAAAGGCAAGTGGGATTAGAATAACGCCCGGAGCCTGGCCCCGAGAGATTCTCCCACGCCGATTCTGAATGAACCGGTTTCAACTGGGGAGCAGGCTGGCGCTTCCGCGCCGGCATCGATTCGGCAGGCATTGGAGACTCGCAGGGGCGAGCCGCAGGATTCAAAACAATGAGGACAGAACCATGATTCTTGAATTCATTTTTCGTTGGGCGCACGTGGTTTTTGGCGTGGTCTGGATTGGCATGTTGTATTACTTCAACTTCGTACAAACCGAATATTTCAAGGAAGCCGAGGCGGAGGCCAAGGCTGATGCAATGAAGAAGCTGGCGCCACGAGCGTTGTGGTGGTTCCGCTGGGGGGCGATGTTTACCTTCCTCACGGGACTGTACCTTCTCTACGCCGTCGGTGCTCACAATAACCTGACCGGGTACCCGGCGCTCTGGGTCGGCGCCCTGGCCGGTATTCTGATGTTCCTCAATGTGTGGCTGATTATCTGGCCCAACCAGCAAGTGGTGCTGGGTATGAAAGAGGGAGATGGGCCTGCTTCCGCAGCCCGTGCGGGCTTGGCTTCACGTACCAACACGCTGTTCTCCGGCCCCATGCTGTTCGGCATGGTGGCTTCCAGGCACTTGTATATTGATGCCAGCCCCACCGGCCTGTATCTGGCCCTCGCCTTGATCGTGGCCCTGGAATTGAACGCGCTGTACGGCAAGACCGGTCCGATGACCTCGGTGCGGGGTGTGATTAGCAGCAGCATTGCGCTCACCATTGCCATCTGGTTGATTCTGGCGCAGGTACCCGGCGCTGGCGAAGCTGCACAGGCCGAGACCGGCGCTGTTGAAATAGTGGTGGATAGCGAAGCTGCCGAAGCGATGGAAGGTGACGCTGCCGAAGCGACGGAAGGTGACGCTGCCGAAGCGACGGAAGGTGATGCTGCCGAAGCGACGGAAGGTGATGCTGCCGAGGCGACGGAAGGTGACGCTGCCGAGGCGACGGAAGGTGACGCTGCCGAGGCGACGGAAGGCGACGCTGCCGAAGCGACGGAAGGCGACGCTGCCGAGGCGACGGATGACGGCGCCGATGCAGAGGAATGATCTACCCGCGGGGCTGGCGATGTTCCGGCCCCGGCCCTATCCATGACCGATAACGGCGACCCCATAGGCGGTATCCCGCCTATTGTACCCTCCCGGGATGAGTTGGCGGCCCGGCAACGGCTCGGCGGCCGCAAGCAGCAGGAATCGACCGGTCCCGCTGCTTCGGGCAGTTCGTTGTGGGTGCGCTTGCTGTTGGTGATCAGCCTGATGGTAGCGGCAGCGGCCTGCGCCTGGGCCTGGCAATTGCAGCAGCAGCAGGAGGCCACCGGGCTCGACCTGCTGCATTACGGTGAACGCATTGCCGACCTCGAATCGCGCCTGTCGGATACCGACGAGGGGGTGAACCAGAGTAGCGCGGTTACCGCGGTCAAGATCAAGGAACTCTACTCGGAAGTGGACAAGCTGTGGGCTTCCGCCTGGCGTACCAACAAGGCCAAAATTGCCGACCTGGAAAAAGCCGCAGCTACCAGCCGCGATGAATTGGCCAAGTTGGGAAAAACCGACAGCGCCTACTCCGCCCAGCTCAAGTCCCTGGCTGGGGATATGAAAAAATTACAGACCCTGGCCGGTGCCGCGGACCGCTTGCAGCAAGCCGTGGGAGCCAGTGAAGCCCAGCGGGAAAAGCTGGGTGACGACTTGCGCCGCATGGAACTGGAGTTTGCCAGGCTACAGCAACGGGTAAGCGCCAATGAAGAGTGGGTGGAGTCCATTAATTCTTTTCGCAAGCAGGTCAACCGCAGCCTCTCGGAAATCAACACCCGCCTGGGCAGTTTGCAGCCCTCCGCCCCCGCGGGCTAGTCAAATCTGGCTTCCCGTTTCTCCATGAAGGCGGCCAGGGCTTCGGCTACTTCGGCCGAATCCAGGGCGTCGATGTAATACTGTTGCTCCCGATCGTGAGCCTCCCGTATCGCGCTGCGCAGCGGCTCCCGCAGCAGCCGCTTGGTGGCCTGCACGGCTTGCGGCGGCAACTTGGCAAGGCGCAACGCGACGGCTTTGCCGTGGGCCACTACTGACTCATGGCTGATGGCGTTGACCAGGCCGATTTCGACCGCGGTTTCCGCGTCGAAGCTCTCCCCCAACAGCAGCAGTTCCATGGCTTTCTGGTGCCCGCAGAGGCGCGGCAGCAAGAGACTGGAGGCGGCTTCCGGAACCAGCCCCAGCTGGGTAAAGGGCAATTTGAAGCGACTGTTGTCGGCGGCGAACACCAGGTCGCAATGCAACAGCATGGTGGCTCCGATACCCACCGCGACCCCCGCCACGGCCGCGATTATGGGTTTGCGCGCATTGAGCAGGGTGTCAATAAAGCGCAGGGCCAGAGCCTCCGGGTACTCGCCAGGGTCTTGGTTAAAAAAGTTGGCGAGATCATTGCCGGAGCTGAAACAGACATCGCTGCCGTGGATCAGGATGACACGCACCTCCCGGTCCTGGTCGGCGCCGGCAATGGCATCGGCAATGGTCCAGTACATGTCGTGGCTGAGGGCGTTCTTTCGTTCACCCCGATTCAGGCGAATGAAGAGAACGTGATTTTCCAGGCGGATAGCGACGAATTGGCTGGTGGAACTCATTGATCCGCTCCTTACTGGGTCGTACCAGGCAGTCTAAAAGTGCCGGAGCTGCTATGCAAATCAGTGCGGCTACCCCCCCTGGCGCTGAGGCCGCGCATCAGTCCACTATGGCTACCTTGACAGCACTTCAGGCGTTGGCCGCGGTTGAACGGGCGCAGGGTGGCCGGGGGGCTACAGTTTCCCGATCAGGTCGATGAACCAGCCGCGGTGGTTGTAGTCTGCATCGCGAATATCGTCGCTAAAGTCAGTGAAGTTGTAGCCGACGCCCATCTCGATCTGTTCGCCGAATTGCCTGTAAGCGCCGACGAGCATGCCATGTCGGCGGTTGTCGCCTTTGCGGTCGTATAGAATCCGATACTCGGCAAGCGCATCCCACTTCTTGATCACATGCCGCCGGGCACGCAGGATGCCCAGTTGGACGCTGGAGTCTTCCCAGCCGCCACGATCCCGAAAAGTACGCATGCGGCCTTCCTTCACGGCGGTCTTGCCGCCAATTTCCCAGTTGCGGTTCAATC
Organism: Halieaceae bacterium; assembly: GCA_026710905.1. Lineage (GTDB taxonomy): Bacteria > Pseudomonadota > Gammaproteobacteria > Pseudomonadales > Halieaceae > JAPOQD01. The sequence continues at coordinate 4,247 of JAPOQD010000090.1, read as the reverse complement.
GGTAAAGCGCTTCCGCCGAAAGGACGTGAACGCTCTGGTCGGGGCGTATCGCATCCTGGCCCGCACTGACGAGATCGTGGAAATATCCATATTTCATCAGCGCATTCCAGCGGTCGTTGTCTACCGGGCGATAGGCGAGGCCGATATCGAATTCGACGAAACGGGCGTCATACAAATCGAGGAGCCCGTCATCGGTTTGGGAGATGTTCAGTCGGCTCAGCCAGCGGCGGCTTTCGGTGGCAATGTAATCGTAGCTGGTACTGGCGATGTATTGGTCTACCTTTATGTTGGCGCCTTCGTCCTTGCGGTATTCCACCTTGCTGCTGAAGCGGTGGGCGGGCCGCTGTAGGGCTGCGCCGAATGAGTACGCGTGACGCTCGATCGAAGCGGGGGCCGTCTCGTTGTCCGAAACCGATACCAGTCCCGAGAGAATCCAACCGTGAGTCGTCTTGAAATCGAGGCCGAAGGTTTGGCTGGCGCTGGAGAATCGGGAGTCGTCGCCGAACTGCGATTCCGTAAAGATGCCGAGGCGGTTGCCCATGTCACGGCGTTGTCCGAGGGTCAACAGGTTGCGTTCTCCCCAGGTTCGATCCGGGTCCAACGCATAGCTGCCATACAATTCGTGGCCCTCGTCGAGTTCGTAATTGCCGGAGAATCGGCTCAGGGCGCCGGATCCGATGCCGGTATTCAGTTTCAGGCCGAACCGGTCGGCCGGGGTGTATTCGAAACCACCGGAAAGGGCGCTGCCCCGGTCGCCGTCGCTTGCCTCAAGGTTTACCGCGGTGCGCTCGCTGAGCCGGGTGTCAATGCCCAACGCGACCAGATCGTTCTCGACATAGTTGCCGCTTTCATCGAGGCCCGTCTGTGTGGAGGCGTAGATCGTGCGGCTATCGTCAAGGTCGAAACCGACGCGCACGCCCGCCAGCAGCGCATCGCCGTCCGGGACTTCGATGCCATACACTGAGGATCGACGGATATCCTCGTGACGCAGTTCACCGCCGATGGTTAGCCTTCCGCTGCGAACATCCGCCTGTATACGCCCGACCTGGCTGGCCGCGTGCGGACCCTCGTTCCGTTCCGCGAAGCCAGCCTGAATGTCGATGTTTTCGCCTGTCTGAATGGCGGCATCGATGCCCTTTTCCACGGTATCGTATTGATGGCCGAGCCGGCCGGCGGAGTAGCCTTCGTCCCTCTCCTTCCACCAGGCGCGCACATCACCGCTCATGACTTCGCTGTATTCGGCGAGATTGACCCGGCCTTCGACCGCGAAGGCCTCGCCGCTTGCAGCGGGGGACGAGAGCCCGTCGGAACGGGACAGGAAACTGAGGCCGCCGTCGAAGGAGTCGAAGCTCGCCGAACTCAGCATCGCATCGCTACGTGCGGCCTCGACGCTCAGATACGTACCCTTGCCTGCTTTCAGGGTGACGTCGATGCCTTCGAGGTCGAAGTCGCGGCCGTCTTTCTGGTCGACGATCTTGCTGGCGCCGACCGCGACGTGGTCGCCGGCCCATGCCTTGCCCCGGGCGCCATAGGTCATCTTGTTTGCGTCGAAAGCGTCCGGCACGTATTCGTAGTCGACCAGCAGGTATACATCATCCCCTTCCAGGGGCCGGGTCCGGATGATCGACGGGCCGCGCTCAGTGACAACCTGGGACAGAGGTCTCGAGAGAATGATGCGGCCCTGCAGGGCATCGATTTCGTAATCGCGGCCGGCAATGTAGTCCTGGCGTTCAAGCACCTGTGCGGTGTCCCGCTGGCGGACTTCCACCCAGACCTTGTCGGAGCCCATGACAATATCCGTATGCTTGAGATAGTAGAGGGATCCGCCGGTCGCGCGGAAACTGACATGGGCGGCCGCGGACTGGGCTTCCGAGACGAACGCGGCGAGAGAGCGCTTCGGATCTCCGAAGCGGGTTTCGGCGTTGCTCTTGTGGGAGAGTTTGGCGCCGTACAGCGAGCGGTTGTACTGCGTGTACTCGGTGTCGGTCAGCCCGGTATTGAAGTTGCCAAGCAGGACCTGGTTGCGGTCCCAGTCCACTCGCAGGTAGAACGGACCCTGGCTGTCGACATCGCTGACGGTCGTCGAGTCGTCGCCGTAAACCGGATAGTATCTGTCCGGGTCGAGTTGGCGGAACACTCTGCGCGGATCCTTGCGCTTGAGATTGTCTCCCAAATTGTCAAGCTCATCTTCGGTGGTGTCCAGCTGGGCGGTAATCAGGTATTTTCCTTTTACTTTCGCTTTCAGGTAGAAAGCAAGCCGCCCGTCAACGTGCACTGACTCGTCAAAGGAATCTTCGGGATTCAATTCTTCGAAACTGTCCGAAATACGCGTTTGCCCGATTGTCAGGTTGGCGAGCCCGACGACGAAGGTATAATTTTCATCGATCTCAGCGGTCAGGACCTTCGACCAGGACCGGCCCTCGTGGACTCCCGATACCACTATCTGGTTGGTGCCGGCAGACAGATGCAACTCCGTGATGAAACGGCCGTTGCCGTCAACGGGCGCCTCCTGGCCGTCTACGCGCAGGGATTCGCCGGGGGCAAACCCTTCTCCGTGAATCCGGACCCGGCTGCCCTGAACCGTGATGGACTGCCTGGCCAGGTTGGACTGACCCCAGATGGCTTCCGGTTCGCGCGACTGTTGCGGACGTCTGGCATCGACGATGCCCATGAGGCGCGGATGGGTAGCGTCTTCTCTACCGTTCTTGTCGGCCGCTCGCAAAACATAGGCCAGACGCTCACCGCGTTTTAAGGTCAGGGTTTCATCGAGGAATTCGAAAGCCTTCTCATGTTCCAGTTTGCCGGCGGTCAACGTGGCCAGTGGCCGCACCAGATCCGTGTCGGATTCCCGGTAGATCTGCAGTCTGTATTCCTCGACCCAGGGCGCATAGTTGGTGTAAGCGGCAAAGATTACCGGCTTCTTCATGTTCCCGGATTCATCGACGGCGAGGTCATTCAGCGCCAGCACGTCGAGTTGCGGGCGGTGCGCCAGGACATCCTCGGTCATCCACAGGCGCCCACCGCCGACGAGCTCGCTCGGCGCCATTTGTACCGGCGCGATGGGGACGACTCGCGTCGTGACGGTTTCCGCGACCCGGCGATAATCCAGCTCGATCTCGACGCGGCGGTTCAGCGCCCTCCCAGCCATGGTGTGATCGCTCGCCAGGGGTTCCGAGGAGCCCTTCGCTTCGACCAGGATTTTCCCGGGGTCCAGTTCCAGTTTGCGTGCGAGGTAGGACCCAACGCTTTCCGCGCGCAATTTCGAAAGCGCCTGGTTGTTCTCCACCCCCGTTTTGATGGAATTCACCGGCTGCCCATCGGAATGTCCGACGAGCTTGAGGCCAACGATTTCACGGCCTTCCAGGGGCTTGAGCGCGCGCTCAAGGACTGCGATCTGATCTTCCGTCAGAGTGCTGTGTCCGGAGGAAAAGTGAGCCGGCTCCAGCCGCTTCGAGTGCTGTGCATAGCGCACTTCGGTAGTCGTTTCGCTACTCGGGGGCGGCTCATCGAGAACGCGTTCCTCCGCGGCATAGCCTTCGTAGACCAACTCCGTCTCGACGCGCCGATTCAATGCCATTCCTTGCGCGGTGCGGTTGGAGGCAACAGGCAAGCGTTCGGCATGACCAACGGTTTCGACCATGTCGTCGGGCAAATGGAGTTCTGCCTGGACGAATCTGGCTACTTCCCGGGCGCGCGCCTCCGCAAGGCCCTGGTTGTCGCCGTAGATCTGGCGTGCTTTCGGACCAAGAGGCAGGTTGTCGGTGTGCCCCGAGAAACGTACACGCAGATTGGGCTTGTCTCGGAAACGTTCCAGCAGGATACGCAATCGATCCAGGTAGTTCGGCGGAATGTTGGATTTACCGGAGGCGAAGAGCACCGGTTCAATGTGATCCAGGTGGTTTGAACGAACTTCGCGAACCAGCCTGCCGCCGCCGGGGTCATGATCAGGAGCCAGTCGCCCGGAAGGCATCCTCACGCCGAAATTCACTTTTGACATAAGCGCCTGGGTGAGTCGGATAACCCGCGGGTTTTCACTGGTTACGACCGCTTCGCTCGGCAGCGTCGCCGGGTCGAGCTTGATGATGAAATTTCGTCCCCGATGGGGGTCGCCGGCATCGATATCGGCGAGGTGATAGCGCCCGTGCGCGTCCGTCTCCACGATCAGTCCGCTGACTGTCGCCAAACGTACACCTGCTACTCCCTGTTCGCCCGGGTCCTGCCATCCGTCGCCGTTCCTGTCATCGAAT
>JAPOQD010000029.1 GCA_026710905.1 Halieaceae bacterium | reverse complement strand
ATATGGTCATGATCAAGGTCAACATAGCCGAAGCAAAAGCGAATTTCTCGCGCTATATCGAATCCGTCGAGCGTGGAGAGACGATAACCGTTTGCCGCCGCAACGTGCCCGTCGCGGAGATCAGATCGCTGCCGCAGCCGCTGCGGGAGAAGCGTCCGGTGGGTATCGATAGGGGTATGGCGATTCCCGACAGTTTTTTCGAACCGCTCCCTGACAGTCTGCTGAACGCCTTCGAAGGCGAGAACGATCCGGAATGAGGCTGCTGCTCGACACTTGCACTTTTCTGTGGCTGGCGGCTGACGACCCGCGATTGACCGATACAGCGAGAGACTGCTGCCGCGACGCTGGTAACGAAGTTTTTCTCAGCACTCTCACCGGTTGGGAAATCGCCATCAAGTACCGCCTCGGTCGATTGCAATTGCCGGAAAGGCCGGACAGGTACGTTGCAAGCAGGCGAAAATGGCTGCAACTGGAATCTCTCCCCTTCGACGAAAACAGCGCAACGCACGATGCGCTATTGCCGGCCCATCACCGGGACCCGTTTGACAGGGGCATGGTTTCCCAGGCCATTTTGAACGGACTTGCGATAGTTACTCCGGATTCCCAGATCGCGCGATATCCCGCTCCGGTAATCTGGTAGTGGTTCAACAGGCGACACCCACTTCTATTGCGTTGTTTTCCGCCTTGTTTTGGCTTCAACGACGGCCGGCCTGCGTTGACGGAGCGCTTTGCCCTGATTTATGCGCAACCCTTTACCACCGGTAGCCACCCGGGCGGCTATGACTTGTCGAGCGTAACGGCTAGATAATTTGTTGACATATAATATGTTTGGTCTTAGGGTGAGCTTATACTACCGCTGGCCCGCTGGCCCGCTGGCCCGCTGGCCCGCTGGCCCGCTGGCCCGCTGGCCTCTGAAAGAATTCGGCGTAAAGAACAAACATGGCCCGCTTATGTTCTGGTGGTAAACCCAGCTTTGTGGTAGATGCCATGTTCAAGATGTCAGCATCGTGGTTGAGACTGTCATCATTGCAGGAAAAGATCGTTCACATTGCCGCCTACGACCTGGTTCCTGTATGAAGGCATGTAAGGCATGTATCATAGAAGTTGAGCAACAGATGCACACATCGATAACGACAATTTGGAGGAAACACATCATGAGTAGTAATAGAGTCACCACATTGATCCTGTCTTGTGCCGCCGGAGCGGTACTGATGACGACCCCTGTAAATGATGCTCTTGCGCAGGATTCCGCAACGGCCTTGGAGGAGGTCATTGTTACCGCACGAAAAAGAGAAGAGTCCCTGCAGGACGCGCCTGTGGTTATTTCGGCCCTGACGTTAAAAACCATGTCAGATTTTTCCATCGAATCGGTAGAGGATATCGCTGATTTTACTCCTGGTCTTGTAGCGGACAGTCAGGGTAATGCCTCAGGTGGGGTTCTTTTCCTGCGCGGCGTCGGTTCAGGTTCGGCAAGCCCGTCGATTGATCAGGCGGTTTCCCTGGTGATCGATGATATGCAGGTTGGCCATTTGCAAATACAAAATAGTGCAATGATCGATATGGAAGCAGTACAGGTGTACAAGGGGCCACAAGCGCTGTTTTTCGGTAAGAATAGCCCTGGGGGTGTGATTTCGATAAGAACTGCTGACCCCGGCGAAGAATTTGAAGGGCAGTTAAAAACGGGCTACGACCTGGAAGCGGACGAGTGGTTCGTGCAGGGCGTGGTGTCTGGGCCCTTCTCCGACACAGCGGCTGGTCGTCTCGTTGTTCGATACACCGAAACGGATGGTTATTTCGATGTTGAGTCTGGATCGTTTCCCAGTGCCCTTGGTGATTCGGCGATAGAAGGAGAGTCGGTATTTGCTCGAGGTTCGCTTGTCTTGACGCCCACGGATGACCTGAATATCCGCGCTAAATTAACCTACAGCGATACCGATGATGTTGCGGATGGAAGGGTTCAAATCCAGGTCATCCATTGCCCTCTCGGCGCTCCCCAAAACTCGGAACCATTCAACTGTAAGGCCAATAGGGATATCCAGAGTACATACATTCCCCAAGGCGCTATAGATGTATTCGCGGAGCAGGGAATCTCAATGGACCCATCTGGCGTTGGGGAGAACGAACAAGTATTGGCTACGGTGGCTATTGATTACGATATCAATGACGAACTCAGATTATCTTCCATTACTGGTTACTATGAGTTAACAAACCTCGCGAATTCAACTGTTAACTTCGCCGTGGCGGAGCCCATAGCTTCTTCGGAACAGGATTTAGAGTTTGAACAGTTCTCACAGGAACTTCGATTGGCGTCAGATTTCTCTGGGCCCGTCAACTTCCTTGCCGGTGTGTATTATGAGAAGAAGGAGCATGATTCCATCATCACTGTTCCGTTAAATTTCGGTCAGTTCGGGGGGTTGGGATTCGATTTATGGGTTCTCGGGGGAGTGACCGATTACGCCCAGGACGCTGAAGCAATGTCTGCCTTTTTTGATGTTGCCTGGAATATTACCGAGAATCTGGAACTGAGCGGCGGCGTACGCTACTCCTGGGAAGAGAAAGAGTTTGATGGTGCCGGAGGATATGTAGGCCAGGATAAGCAGGACTGGGATGATGTCTCGCCACAGCTTACCTTGTCTTACAGTCCCAACGACAACTGGATGCTGTTTGCGTCCTATCGGGAAGGGTTTAAATCCGGTGGCTTCGACGGCGCTTTCCAGTTCACGCCAAGGGATCTTGTATCCTATGAGCCCGAGTATGTGGAGGGGTTTGAAGTAGGCGCCAAAGGAAGATTGCTGGATGAAACATTACAGCTTAACGCTGCTATCTTCACCTATGACTACGAAGACCTGCAATTGGGACGCTGGGACCCGGAGACGATCTCTCTCTCGGTGGTCAATGCAGCCGTAGCTGAGATTACTGGCGCCGAAGTGGATTTTATCTGGGTGACCCCGGTAGACGGCCTGCAAGCACGAGGCGCAATTACCTATCTCGATGCAGAGTTCGAAGAGTATCTGGCTCCGTGTTATACCGGACAGACCATTGCAGCGGGCTGCAACGAGAATTTCTCGGGCGGTGCGTTTCAGAGCCAGGATTTAAGCGGAGAGCCTTTGAATCTTGCAGCTGAATACGTTGTAAGCCTTGGTTTGTCCCACGAGCAGGAACTTGGTAGTGTTGTGCTCGGTCTGTCACTGGATGCTATCTACACTGACGATTATGAGACAAGCTCAAACAGAACGTTGGAGACAACACAAGATAGCTTCACCAAAGTAGACGTGGCCGTTCGCCTTTCCAGTGTCGATGATGCCTGGTCCGTCACGCTGATTGGCCGAAACCTGACTGACGAGTTCCCGATTACCGGTGGCGGTGCGTCTCCCTTTACTGGAGCCAATGGCGGGACTGTTGACGCATTTCCCGCTGACACCATTGGCTATGTGCGCCCTGGCCGTACTTATGCTGTCGAGTTTGAATATAATTTCTGATTGAAAGACTTGAAGGTGCGTATGGCAGCTACGCTTTCGTGGCTGCTGTGTGCGTCGAGATCGAAACGTTGGTAACCAATCGGAGACTATCCTTGCCAATAAAGCACCAGGGCAATCAGATAGAGATGACAAGGAAGACTTGCAGGTAAATGCCAAGCTCGGGTTTGACGTAAGCGATTCTCGGTCTGGCGTACTCAATGTTGTGTACGTAGACCAAAACCGTGATGAGGTAATGCTCAGACAGCAATCACAAGCCGATGGTTCGGGCGTGCAGTTTGGAGCCTTGGCGGGTCAGGACACACTTACAACCAAGCCTCATGATGTCTTTACCGATAACGGCAATCGCTTTGAGCCGGAACATACAATAATCGGTCTTGCGCTCAACTGGGAACGGGAATCGTTTGCTGTGAAAACGATTACCGCCTGTCAAAAAATGGATTCCGCAACCTGGACTGATTTTGATGGTACCGCGAACCGACTATTTGCCTTCGCCTTTAACGGCACCACTGAGTTCGATACCTATACTCAGGAAATACAACTGACGTCGAAAATTTCTGGAGATAGTCGACAAAAAATCGCTAAAAATGATAAGGATCAGCGGTGATGAATGCGAGTTTACAAAGGTTCTGTGCGTTTGGTGGGCCCATTTTTGGACTTTTATTTCTCTCGGGTATGCTTGTAGCGGGCATATTGCCACCCACATCGCCTGATCTTTCATCTGAGCAAGTATCTCAGCTCTTTCAGGACAATCAGCTACGTATACTAATGGGGTCAGTCTTTATGCTCCTTGGCTCGCCATTTCCAGCGCTGCAAAGCGCAGCGGGTTATTGTCAGCTCAGTCGTATGGAAGGACCTCGCAATGTATGTTCCACTGGCCAACTGGTATGCGGTGCTCTTAATACTGTTGCTGTATTTCTGCCTGCCACCTTTTTTGCGCTGGCGGCTTTTCGTCCTGACCGCAATCCAGACGCGCTTTTAGCCTTATATGATCTTGCCTGGATAACGACATTGTATCTCTGGACGCCGGGCGCGCTGATGGTGCTTTGCCAGGCACTGGTCATTATTCGCTATGGTACTGATTCCAGCCCGTATCCACGCTGGCTGGGTTTTCTGGCAGCGTGGTTTGCGGTTCTCATGGCGACCTCGACGGTAGTAATATTCTTTAAAACGGGTCCATTTGCCTGGGATGGCTTGTTTGGATTCTGGATTCCGACGATATTGGCAACCGGCTGGTTTTGGACTTTCTGGTGGATGACGCGAAGGGCTATCAATACTGAAGAATCTGAAGCCGCTGCAACTGCTTGTTAATGAAAATCGGGCGCCCCACCTCATCCAGGAATCAAGTCCTGTTTCATCAATAAAGCCCGGTTTTTCTTTCCTGTTTAGCTTTCGGCGCTCTGGTATTCGCTGCTTTGCGATTCAGTGTATTTGTAGCAAATTTCTAATAAATGGGAAATAGAGCAATGAGAGACCCCTATAAGATTATTCTGGTTGGCCCCGGCGCCGTGGGGCAGGCAGTGCTGCGGGAAGTGATACGTCTCCCTGAATTTGAACTCGTAGGAGTTCTTGGATTTCGTTCAAGAAAAGACGGTCTTGATGTGGGTGAACTACTCGGTCGAGAACCCGTCGGCGTCAGGGTGACGACTGATAAAGAAGCGATCCTGGATATCGAGGCCGATTGTGTGATCTGGTGTGGTTATTTCCCGATGCCACACGTCGTGGAAGAAATGGACAAGCTGGTCATTAAGATGTTGGAATCCGGCAAAAATGTGGTTACCCCGGTTATCTACCACTATCCGCATATTCATGAAGAAGGCTACGCCAGGAAATTTGAAGATGCCTGTCGAAAAGGCAATAGCTGTTTACATGGTTCCGGTGAAAACCCTGGTTTCTGGCTTTCGCGTGTGGCAATGACGCTAACCGGCCTATGCAATGACGTCGAGAAGATTCAGGTCGATGAGTATTACGATATGGCGCACACCGGCTATGAAAAGATGTGGAATGCAGCGGGCTATGGTGTCAGCGTCGAAGAAGCAAAGAAGAATGTTGCTTTTCACGAAGCCTGGAAAAGGTATTACTTTTTTGAGGAGCTTAATCTAGCGAGTGTGTCGCTGTACGGTAAACCCTTGGATAAATTCGAATTCCGTACGGACAATCACCTGACCGAAGAAGGTTTCGAACTGTCCAGGGCGAAGGGCCACAACTTTGATATGGTGTTTCCCAAGGGATCAGTTAAAGCACAGACGCATCATTTTCACGGCTATGTCGACGGCGAACCGAAGCTGAATTGTAGCTCCAAATGGTTCTTCACTCTTGAGCAGTCTCCTTTTGGCGATAAAGATTGTGTCTGGGATATTGAAATAGAAGGCAAACCCTGTTCAGTTAAATCCAGCATTGCTGTACAAGCCTCCTTCAAGGATAACCTGGTATTTGCCCCAGGTGACGACACGAATCCCTGCTACTACGCCACTGCCGTACCGTGTTTGCAAGCCGTCCCGGTTGTATGCGCACACGAACCCGGCATTGTCTACCCCTCAGTATTTGCGAGTAGCGCACCTGATTTACGTTTACTCGAATCGAGAAAATCGATAGTGGGCTGAACAAGATGACGTCTGGAAGTTTATATCGAGTACAAAGGTACAAATGTAACTGAGGATGTAACTACGCGCCCCCGCAGGCATGTATGCTTGCGAGCATCATCAGCCCAGAGATTAGAGAGCGGTCCTTGGAAATAGTGCGAGAGAACGGTATGGGAAGTATCAAGAAAACATTCTGTCGAATTTGTGAGCCGGCCTGTCCACTACAGGCAAACGTCAATCAGGCGGGCGAGATAGTGGCGCTTAAGCCGGACCCGGAGCATCCTCTGGGCGGTATTCCCTGTAATAAGGGACTCTTTTTTCTTGAGGTTCACAATGACCCCGATCGACTGAACTGGCCACTCAAGCGAAAAAACGACAAATTGGCTGAGGCCGCGGAGTTTGAGCGCATTGATTGGGATGTTGCCATTTCGGAAGTAGCCGAAAAAATTCAGGCACTGCAAAACGAATTTGGCAACGATGCGGTGGCTGTCTATGCGGGTAATCCGCTCGCTTTTGATTCCCGCGCTGTGCATGTGATTAGTCAGCTGGCGGCCACGCTGGGAACCAGTATGTTTTTCAGCGCGGGGACGCAAGACTGCACCAACAAATTTGTGACATCAACCTCGATGTACGGCGGCATGGTCACCTTTATCCCGGATCTGGCTCATACCGATTACCTGTTGTGCATAGGCGCAAACCCCAAGGTCTCCCATTGGACCTTTATCAGTGTTCCGAATGATGGCGGGAAAATACTGAAAAATATCAAGGCGCGCGGCGGCAAGGTCACCTTTGTTAACCCTCGAAAAATTGAATCTTCCTCGGCCGCGACGGGCGAGACATTGCAAATTAAACCCGACACGGATGTGTTTTTTCTGGCCGCACTGTCTAACGAAATTTATCAGTTGGGCGGGTTTGATAAGGATAAGCTGCAAGAATATGGCAAGAATGTCGAGGCTTACCTAAGCTTCATAGAACAATGGACAACTGACAAGGTAGCGGGCGTCACCGGTATTCCGGCAGCGCAAATCCGGCAGGTTGCCACCGATATGGTGGCGGCGAATTCGGCAGCCTGTTATTTGTCTACCGGCGTTAACCAGGGGCGGCAGGGTACGCTGAGCTGCTGGTTGAGCGAGATGCTGAATTTCGCCACGGGCAATCTCGGCAGGAAGGGTGGCACTTTCAAGTCGACGAAGCTTGGTGAGCCGCAGCCTATGCCTTCAGTACTGCACGAATGGGAGTCGCCCTATGGGAACATTCCGCTGGGCGCGGCAATGATGCCTGGTGTGCTCCTGCCGGATCTTGTTGAACGCGGCAAAATACGCGCGGTGATCTGCCTGGGCGGTAATCCGCTGCTAACAATGAGTGGTGGTGAAGATCAGCTCATGGCGGCCTTCGCCAGGCTCGATTTGCTGGTCTGCACCGACGTCATTCCAAGCCTGACCACAGAGTATGCCGATTACGTACTGTCGGCAGCCGACTGGTTGGAGCGTGAGGATATTACGGGGTTTCCGCTGTATACCGGTACCCAATTGATACCCAGTGTGCAATACGCCGATGCAGTCGTGCCACCCAAACATGATCGGCGCAGCGACTGGTGGATTTTGTCGCGCTTGCTGCAGGCCTTGAATATACCTTCGCAGCTTGATGAGGAGGATCACCGCGACGGTTTCAAGTTCCTCGACGGGATGCTGGCCACGCGGGGCTTGTCGATTGAGAAGATCAAGTCCCAACCCTATCAGACGGCGTTTATGGAGCAGGCGCCCAAGGACTCGCTTTTTCAAACCTGTGTACTACACGAGGATGGAAAGATCGATTGTTACCCCGAGTGCTTTGTCAAGTATGGCTTATTTGATCGGGTTGACCGAATCTGGTCGGAATTGGAGCAAGAGCTGGATGATGTGCTGAAGTTGATTTCGATGCGCACCCCTCACATGCACAACAGTTGGATGGCCAACGCGCCGGGGATGCGCGGTGGCAATCTTGCAGAAAATCGTTTGCGCATGTGTCCAGCGGATGCATCCAGGAGAGGTCTCCTGGACGGCGATTGGATTAAGGTCTCTAACGAAAACGGAGAGTTGGAATGCCGCTTGGAAGTGCGGGATGATCTCCGGCCTGGCGCTGTCGCCATGACCCATGGTTATGGCCATCGACAGGCCAGTAAACTGGGAATCGCCTCAACACGTCCGGGGGTCAATTGCAATCGATTGATGCCAGTCGGTGTGGATACCTACGAGCCCCTTAGCCATATGTCCTGGATGTGTGGTGTGCCTGTAGCGGTTGAAAGGGTCCAGCAGGGTCCGTAGATGTTGGCGTTGGACCGCCGTTGTGGCGGGGTGCGCGGATTGAAAGACGCTGAAGGCATAGTTGACGGTTGAGGCTATGTCGAATCGGCTGCAGGGAGCACACGCCGCCACGGCGAGTGCTGCGGCATCCGCAGTAGAAGGTTGGTGAGATATGCGGGCTAGCGGTTGCCCGTTTAAAGTTGTCAATTCTAGGTGTTCAGGAGGAAACGATATGAAACCCAATGTGCAGATATTAAGCGTAGAACAGGCCAAGGCATTAGTAGGCAAGGATCTGGGTGCTTCGAAATGGATGACAATCAGCCAGGAGAGGATTAATCAGTTTGCCGACGTTACTGACGATCATCAGTTTATCCACGTGGATCCCGAGCGAGCCAAAGATACGCCCTTTGGCGGTACGATTGCGCATGGCTTTTTAACTTTGTCACTGATCGTTGCCGAAGTGCCCGACGATACTTTCTACCTTGAGGGTTTGAAATTTGGAATGAACTATGGCTTCGATCGAATCCGCTTCCTCGCACCCGTACCCAGTGGCAGCCGAGTTCGCGCACATCACAAGTTGCTTGCCTTCGATGAAGTCGACGAGAATAGATACAAGGTCACGACGCAGGTGACGATGGAAATCGAAGGTCAGGAACAGCCGGCGTTTGTTGCAGATTTTATCACTATGCAAATTACTTAGACCCCATGTTTGAACTTGCTGGCAAGTTCAAACATACAGTCAGATGTTCCAGCCAAGCACTGTGCCAGAAAAAACCCCTTCTGGCACAGTTGCTTGCAAGTTAAAACATATCAGCCCGCATCTCACCAACGTTCGTCGCGAGGGCGTTGCAACGCCGCCCCTGCAGGCACCCACAATTTCCGGGGTCGCACATGTGCGACCCGCGGGCCGCGCGTGCGCGGCCCCGATAGGCGCCCACAGCAGGAGGTTGGTGCAAAATGCGGGTTAGGGCCTGTTACTACCGGCGTAACAGTAAAACGGTTTGTCGTCATCCAGGCGTTTTCTGCAGATCGATTCAGCTTTTGGACGGCTGACAGTTGCCGCTGTTTACGCAGGCCGATTGGTTCGCCCTTCGAGGAGGTGGTTGGGCCGAATTTTTTCGTACTCGGTCAACACAGGCTCGAATTCTTCGGGCGTACACGTGTGGATAATGATTCCGTCGGCGCCCGCCTCGAACTCTTCCAGCCAACGCTGCGCGCAATCCCTGGGAGTGCCAACGGCGGCGGAACGCCACTCCTGCGGCAACACCTTGTCTATGGCGGCTAATTGCTCGAAATTGGCAACCGCGTCTATCCAGCCGCCCACAGAGGTCACGGCAGGTTCCTTTCTGAATCGCTCGAGCTCGTCGGGGTCCCAACCATTAATTTTGGCCAGTCCATCACCGTAGCCTTGCACCTGTAGATAAGAGGCGAGTCGAGCTGTGACGTATTCCAGGTACTTTTTCTCTGTTGGATTGCACAGGGTAGCGAGCACTGTCCACACTTTCGCCTTGCCCTCTTCCTTACCTGCTTCTCGTTCGCCCTCACGAATTAAACCCACTGCTCTCGATACCGCCTCGGGCGCCATAAACGTATGCAGGTGTGCGCCTTCGTATAGAGTGCCCGCATGCTTCAAACTGTTCGGGCCAAAACCGACGAACAGGAACGGGACGTCTTCTTTGACATAGTCGCCCAGCAAGCCAAGACGAGGGAAGTCGCCAATCGAACCCGAATAGTTCTCAAGGACCTCGCCGCACAACAATGTTTTAAGAACCTTGTAGTATTCGCGCTCGTCCTCATAGGTTACGGGTTTTAGCCCCCAAGCCTTATGCAAAGGTGCATTGCCCTTGCCCAGACCCAGGGCAAAACGGCCGCGCGACACGCGATTCATGCTGGAACAAAAGGATGCAGTAGCTACCGGATTGCGGGTATTGGCGTTAGTAGCCGATGTACCTATATACATCTTTTCGGTCACTGCAGCGGTGGCCCCGCAAAGTGTTCCGATTTCCTTGAAGTCGGCACGCTCGGATATCATCACATTACCGATGCCGATCTGTTCAGCGTATTTTACGTGTTCCAGGTCACCCCGCGTATCAGAGGCTGCACCGGGGAAGGCATAAAACCCCAGCTCGGGGAACTTCGATGTATACGCAGGATAAGTCTGATCTTCTTCATTAATCATGGTTTACCCGACTCCAATTCAGTTGATTTGTAAGACTTTTCAAGCAGGCAGCAGCAGCCCTTCGGTTCTCAGCTACTATCGCTTATGGCGTCCAGTGCTCCACGGCGGCACAGTTGCGTTCCAATAATGTTTTCAGCAGTAACCGGGCTTCGGGAGTGTCGGTAACATGCACTGCGAAGAAAAGGGTTAGAAATAGTGAGGAAACAATGTTGTCTCGATAGGCCTGAACCGCGTTTTCAAAGGTATGGGAAGGATCCTTCTTTGCAATTTCCCCGCTATGTAGTTTCAGCAAATCCAGCTCACACGCCAGCCTGTTTTCCGGTGACAAGCTGCTGGTTAGAAAATAGGCGATATCGGAGGCAGCATCGCCTACACTCACCATGGCAAAATCAATCAGGTACGCCTTCGGCTCCTTCGCATTTCGATGGTCAAACAATATGTTGTCTATTTTGCAATCGTTGTGTATCAGCGTCTTATTGATCGGCTGTAACTCCAGCCAATCGTGTATTCGCGGAACGGCCTGAATGACGACCTCGTATTGATCCGCACTCAATAGACGCTTTATTCGATCAAGTATCATTTCAAGTGCGTTATCGAGGAATTCCGGGCGCTGTGCGGCCCATTCCACTGATTCCAACCGTGGTTCGTTCCAGAACTGACGATGAAATTTTGCAAGCTCCGCCATGGCGGTTCTTGCGTCATCGATGGAACAACCCGCGATCTGGTCCCCCGGTACGCAGAACCCGGAGAGGTCTTCGCACACCAGATTAAATTCGCCGGCATCATCCGCAACCGCTACAAAGTAGCACTCAGGCACTGCCGCCTCGGAGTGCTCTGCCAACAACTTCTGGGCATTGGCCTCGGCCAGAAAAATGCCGGTACTTTTGACGATCTCAAACTGATTTGGGTCGGCAGGGTGGAACTTGCATACCACCGAGCTCGGCGCTGTTGCAGGGTCAACCGAACCGTTACCTTCATACTCAAGCACTGCCTTGACGGTTGTGCCCGTTTTGCCGTCACCCAATGCTTCTATGCGTAGCTTGCGGATAACGGGAATATCTTTTCCCGCCGCACTGAAAACAGACTGCAACCAAGCGGCGTCAATTTCATCGATCGACGATAGCAAGCTCGGCATGTCTATCCCCATAGGCCATTGGCTTCGTTGTTGTGCACGGGGTTCCAGAACTCACATATTTTCCCGTCAACTACACGGAACACTTCGATGCTGCTGTAGGTGAACTCCTCACCTTGCTCTGTCCGTGCTTGCATCTCCCACAGCAGGGTCACAAGTTCACCCTCGACTGTCATTTTGTGTAGCGTAAATTCAATCTCGGGCCAATGGTTTGCATAAGTATCTCTTACTCGTTGAATAGCTTCTTCTTTACTCATTGTTTCTACTGAACCCGGGTAATGCCGAACCACCTGATCGGCAATGATCTCCTCACCGAGTTCGTAGTTTTGCTTGTTCCACAACTCGTAATTGTAGGCCTCAATAACTTTTTTTGGTGTCCTCATGGGTGTTCCGTTGCCTTTCAGTTTTCAGGGCTGATTCTTGATGCGCTGTAACTACTCGCCTCCCCCGGGGGTGGGAATTGGTGCGCCGGCAGGCAGGTGCGCGGCCCTTACGGCTTCTCGGCGCGTGAGTAGTTACGACGCGCTTATATAACTGTCTGCCATGACGACAGCGAATACTGCACCCGCATATGCCAAATACCCAAGGTAATGTGGCCCCCATTTATGAGAAAAACGGCATCGCTAACTATGCCGATGTAGTGCAATGAGCGAATTTTCAGGCAGCGGCCGGCTCCCAATAGACCAGCGTCACATCATCGCTGGCCTTGTGATAAACAGGCTGCATGGGCATACCGATCTCCAGTTTATCCACTGCGACATTGGTCGCCAAGCCTAGCATCCGGGGCCCTTCCTCGAGTTCGACAATCACTACCGCATAGGGCGCATCGTCTTTAAATGAAGGGTGAGCTGGCGTAATCGCAGGTGAATAGGTAAATAAGCTTGCCTTGCCCGAGGCTGCCACCCAGTCGAAATCCTGCGAATGACAGCGTTTGCACATTTCCCGTGGGGGAAATTGCAGGCTACCGCAGGACTGGCATTTCTTGATTTTCAATTCGCCTTTTGCCGTACCTTCCCAGTAGGGAGCGGTCAATGGTTGATCTGTGTGCGGCAAGGGTTTGATAAAATCTGTCATGGCATTCTCTCTTCGATTTTTCTGGGGCACTAAAGGGGTCAAAGCCCTTTAAGCACTTGGGTGACCTGCGGCCGTAGCACTACGCACTGCTTAAAGGGCTTTGACCCCTTTAGTACTGGACTGTCCTCGCTACGGACGCCCAAGCCCGACAGGCTGCTATCTTTAATTTCTTACTATTGCAATCGAGCCATCGCCAAAATCGCCCCAACCGGTGACTGCACCGAGAGAGCACCCTTCAATCTGCCTTTCGCCCGCATCGCCGCGCAGTTGGCGAACCGCTTCGTTGACGTGGTTCATGCCCATGCTGTAGGACTCTGCGAGCAGACCGCCATGAGTGTTAACCGGCAGTTTACCGCCCAGTTCGATATTGCCATCTTTGACAAAATCCGGTGAGCCGCCCATTTCACAGAGGCCCATGAGCTCCATTTGCAACATGACGGTGGCGGTGAAGCAGTCGTAGATCTGTGCAAATTCGAGATCATCCGGTTTTACGCCGGCCGTTTCAAAAGCGCGCCCGGCGCACTTGCTAAGCCCGGTTGTAAATAAATGATCTCTGGCGCAAAGATCATCCGGCGAGTCGGGATGCCCTTCGGTAGCAGCCATTACATAGACGGGCTTCTGTTTCAGGTCTTTCGCACGCTCGGCAGAGGTAAGCAGATAGGCGCTGCCACCGTCGGATTCGAGGCAGTAGTCAAAGCGCCGCAGCGGAGGGTGCAGTAACGGAGCATTGAGATACTTTTCTTCCGTTAATTGCTTGCCTTTCAGCATCGCATTGTCATTCAGTTGGGCGTGTTTGCTGGCAGCGAGCGCGACGTGGCAAAACGAGTCCGGATCAATATTGTAGTCGCGAACCCAGCGATTGAATATCATCGTGTAGTATTGTGGCATCAACATCAATCCGTAGGGCATTTCAAAGTTCCTGCGTAGCATGCCGGCCGGAAATTGTTCTGCCAACCAGTCCAGGTTTACATCGCCGGTTTGAGCGCGCATATCAGAGAACATTCGAGAGCCATTGACGACCAATACATACTCAGCTATCCCGGATTGGATTGCGCTGGCGGCATACTGAATGGAAGCGACTGTGCTTGCACCGCCGATTTCTATTGAAGCGTGATATTTCAGATCCGTTGGATTCAACCCGGCTGCATATTCTTCTACACGATGTAATCCGAGCGGCAGGACGATTCCATCAATATCTTCGGGTCGAAGACCGGCGTCATCGATGGCATTCATGCTTGCCTCGAGACCTAGAGAGATCGCAGTGCGTTCAGTGCCGCGGACATGTAGGGTTTCGCCGATACCTACGATAGCAGTGTTGTTACTGTAACTCCCCATATCGCCTCCTGTTGTTTGCAAGGTAGTTTTTTGACTGTGTATTGGCCGAGCTGAACAACTTTTGCAAGGGTTTTCGCCTTTCGGCGCTGACCGATCTATAATAGTGTATAAGCGTACAATTCGCCAGGGGTTATATGATTTCTGTTTGAATGACGCTGGAATTCAAAGACCATGAATTTTGATTTTTCTGAAGAGCAGGTTTTACTTCAAGAGCAGGCGCGCAAATTCCTTGCCGACGCCTGTCCTGCCGATCTCGTGCGCAGCGCGTTGCATGACGATGCCCCATACAACGAGGAGCTCTGGAAGGGCATAGTGGAGATGGGCTGGACGGCCGCGACCATACCCGAGGAATATGGCGGCCTGGGTTTGTCCTATCTTGAACTGGTGGTTATTGCCGAAGAGTTAGGCAGGGCTGTTGCGCCGGTACCGTTTTCATCCTCGGTGTACCTTGCGACCGAGGCACTGCTGTTAGCGGGAAGCGAGGAGCAAAAAAACCTCTGGTTGCCAAAGCTGGCTGACGGTAGTGCGATAGGTACGTTTGCCCTCGCAGAGGGCCGCGGCCGTTATTCACCCGATGGGATTTACACCGGCTTTTCGAACGGTAAAATCAGCGGTGAAAAATCAGTCGTTTCTGATGCTCTGGCAGCCAGTTTCTGTATCACCGTCGCCAGAGATAGCAACAGCAACGAAGTGGGTCTTTATTTGGTAACGCTCAATCAGGACCAGGCGATAAGTCAACAGGCATTGAACACGTTGGACATGTCGCGCAGTCACAGCTCGATCCATTTTGATGGTGCAGATGCGCAGCCGTTACCTGCAGGATCAACGGATAGCGCATGCTTGATCGACCAGTTGCTGGACCGCGCCGCCGTGCTGTTCGCCTGGGAACAAATCGGTTCTGCCGATGCTACGCTGGAAATGGCCAGGGATTATTCGTTAGAGCGTTATGCGTTTGGCCGTCAGATTGGTTCTTACCAGGCGCTCAAGCACAAAATGGCGCATATGTACGCCAAAAACACGCTGGCGCGCTCCAACTGTTATTACGCAGCCTGGGCACTGAATACCAATGCGCCCGAGCTGCCAGTGGCGGCGGCTACCGCCAGGGTATCCGCGACACAAGCTTTGTTTTTTTCCTCCAAAGAGAACATTCAAATTCACGGCGGTGTCGGTTTTACCTGGGAATACGATTGCCATTTACACTATCGTCGGGCGAGACTGCTGGCAGTCAATATCGGCAGTGAATTCACCTGGCAGGACAAACTGGTTTCAGCGACGCAACAGGCTGCTTGAGAGCGTAGCGGTTCGTATAAGGAAGTATATTCAATGGATTTTAACGACACTCCCGAAGAAGCCGCGTTCCGACAAAAAGCACGTAACTGGCTGGCGGAAAACGCCATTCCCGAGTCCGAGCTCGAGGGTGACAACCTCATCCATCGGCACCGCCCGTGGCTAAAACGCTTGTACGAAGGAGGCTGGTCCTGTATCAGTTGGCCGAAACGGTACGGCGGCCAGGGTGCATCTCCAATTCAGGAAGTGATCTGGAATCAGGAACAAAGCCACTATCCACACCTGAAAACTCATCGATTCAGCGTAGGGCAGAAAATGGTTGCGCCAACGCTGATGGAATTCCTTGAAGACAGGCCCGAGACGCTCGAACGTCTGCTACCGCCTATAGCGAGCGGTGATGAAACCTGGGTTCAGCTATTTAGCGAACCGGCCGGCGGATCCGACCTCGCCGCGCTGCGTACCAGAGCCGAACGCGACGGCGATGCATGGCTTGTCAACGGCCAAAAGATATGGAGTTCCCATGCTGTCGAAGCGAAATGGGGGTTTATCGTAACGCGTACCGATCCCACAGTGCCCAAACACAAGGGGCTTACCTGTCTTTACCTGGATATGGAGAATCCGGGAATCGAAATTCGCCCGATAAAACAAGCTAACGGGGAAAGCGAATTCAACGAGGTCTTTTTTGCAGACGTTCGCATACCCGACAATCAGCGCGTCGGCCAGGTGGGGCAGGGCTGGGAAGTTGCAGTAACGATGTTATCCCACGAGCGCCTGGCAATGGGTGGCGAGAATTTTGGCGTGGACTATGAAGCCCTGCGCAAGCTTGCAGGAGAGGTTTGCATTGATGGCAGACCGGCTATTGAAAACGCCCAGGTACGGGCAAAACTGGCCGATTTTTACTGTGTCGAAGCAGGTCTGCGCGCGACAACGAATCGTGCGATATCCGCGCTGTCGAAGGGCAAAAATCCTGGCTCTGAAACCTCGATAAACAACATGGTGATTGGTGCGAGCACCCAGGAGATCGCTGCATTCGCCCTGGACCTGATGGAACAGGCCGGTATCGTCCTGGATGAATCCACACAGGAAAGCAGCTTTTTCCAGCAAGCTTTTCTGTCGATTCCCAGTATGCGCATCGCCGGTGGCACCGATGAAATCCAGGCCAACATCGTTGCCGAAAGCGTGCTCGGACTGCCGCGAGAGCCGCGGGTCGACAAAAATGTTCCATTCAATGAACTACCAGGCGGTAAATAGCGTTTGCTCTTCCCCGATGGAGTAATCTCAGCATGAAAATAAAGGCAGCCGTTGCACGAACTGTAAGTGGGAATTTCAGTATTGAAGATGTCGATCTGGCCGATCCTCGCGATGAGGAGCTATTGGTCAAAATCGTCGCCACAGGCATCTGCCATACAGACCTCTCCGTCGTTAGTCAGATTCTACCCCTGCCACTTCCCCAAGTGCTCGGGCATGAAGGTGCGGGAATCGTGGAGCGGGTTGGCAGCGATGTGAAAGGCATCGAGCCCGGTGACCACGTGGTGCTCAGCTTCAACTACTGCGGTGGATGTGCTCCCTGTACCGCCCAGCACCTGGCCTATTGCGACCAATACTGGTTTTTGAATTTTAACGCTGGAAGCACCGATGGTAGTGCTACGCACAAGGATGCAAACGGTGAGCGACTGGGTGGGGCGTTTCTCAGTCAGTCATCCTTCGCGACATACGCGCTGACGCACCAGCGCAACACAATCAAGGTGCGCAAGGATGCTCCGCTCGAGCTGCTTGGCCCGCTTGGCTGTGGGCTGACCACAGGAGCGGGTACCGTATTGAACGTGCTGAAACCGGGGCCAGAAACAACAATCGCGATATTCGGCACGGGCGCTATTGGCATGTCCGCGCTGCTGGCCGCTCGCAATCTGGATGCGGGAAGAATTATTGCGGTCGATCGAGTCGAAAGCCGCCTCGAACTGGCTCTCGAACTTGGTGCGACAGAGGTAGTGAACACTGCTGAGCAGGATTTGGCGGCAGCGCTGGAAGCTGTGGGTGGTATTGACCAGGGTATTGAATCAACCGGCGTACCCCCGGTAATTTCCACCGCGGCCGATGCACTGAAGGTCCGTGGCACGCTGGCACTTCTGGGCCTTTCCAACGTTCCACAGGTCACCCTCAATATTTTGCCACTCATTAGTGGTAAGACTATCCGTGGCGTAGCTCACGGCGATTGTAATCCGTCGGTTCTGATACCGCAGTTGGTGGATTCGTATCTCGAGGGAAAATTTCCAATGGACAGATTGTCCGCCTTTTATCCATTCGAACAAATCAATAAAGCTGTCGCTGATACCAATTCCGGAAAAACCATCAAGCCCATTCTGAGAATGGAGTCCGAACATTGAAAACAATCAAGAAACTACTCATTGCAAACCGCGGTGAAATAGCCATTCGGATCGCCCGGGCGGCAGCGGATCTTGAGCTGCATTCAACCAGTATCTATTCAGAAGAAGATGCAACTTCCCTGCATCGTTACAGGACGGATGAAGCTATAGCACTGGAAGCGAGGGGTGTACCTGCTTACCTTGATATCGATCGCATAGTCGAGATTGCGAAAGAACATCAATGCGATGCGGTTCACCCCGGCTATGGCTTCTTGTCTGAAAACGCTGACTTTGCCGACAGGCTTCATTCTGCTGATATTTTCTTTGTTGGTCCCAGGCCCGATGTGTTGAAGCAACTCGGGGACAAGGTCGCTGCCCGACAAATAGCAAAAGACAGCGGTGTGCCAGTTCTGGAAGGCAGCAGCAATGCTGTCAGTCTTCACGAGGCGATTGCCTTTTTTGAATCACTGCCGGAAGGCCAGGGAATGCTGATTAAAGCGGTCGGCGGCGGTGGCGGCCGCGGCATGCGGCTCGTTACACAGGTCGATGAAATCGAAGAGGCCTATACGCGTTGCGCTTCCGAAGCAAAAGCCGCTTTTGGCAACGATGCCTTGTATGCCGAACATTTTTTTGCAGGCGCACGACATGTTGAAGTTCAGTTAGTCGGCGACGAGCAAGGCAACATCAATCACCTGTGGGAGCGTGAATGTACATTGCAGCGGCGCCACCAGAAACTGGTCGAGGTAGCACCAAGCCCTTCTCTATCTGGCGAATTGCGGCAACAAATACTCGACGCTGCGGTGAGCCTCGGTAAGCACCTCAGTTACTCGAATCTGGGGACGGTTGAATTTCTGGTTTCCCCCAACAACGAAAAGACACCGTTTGCCTTTATTGAAGTCAACCCGCGTCTTCAGGTTGAACATACAGTTACTGAAGTAATTACGGATGTCGATTTGGTGCGCACTCAGCTTTTGATTGCTGACGGACAAACACTGGACCAACTGAGCCTTGCGCAGGACCCGCGCAAACCAAGCGCCTGTGCGGTGCAACTCAGGATCAACATGGAAACCATGGAAAGTGACGGTAGCGCAAAAGCAGCCGGGGGAAAGCTTGACGTCTTCGAGCTACCAAACGGACCCGATGTCAGAGTGGACACCTATGGTTACTCCGGCTACGTCACCTCTCCTGCATTCGATTCGCTACTCGCAAAAGTCATCGTACGACAGCCCGACGGTGATTGGCCTGCCCTGTTGAACAAGGCAAAACGATGTCTTGCAGAGATGCGCGTGAGCGTACCGACCAACAAGGAGTTTATTTCCAGCCTGCTGGCGCATCCCAAGGTCATGGACAATGAGATTGATACCCGGTTTGTCGAAACTCACATCGCTGAACTGGTTGAACAAACAGCCAGCGTAACCGATGACGCAGCTTTTCCGCGGGGGGCAGACACCACGCCAGCTCCAGGCACTGACACCGATGTTTTGCCCCCGGATTGCGCGCCTGTTCTTGCACCCATGCCGGGAAGCATCATTGCCATCGAAATAGAGGTCGGTAGCCAAGTATCGCAGGGTCAGGCGGTGATGATTATGGAAGCCATGAAGATGGAGCATGTGATTCAATCGCCGACAAGTGGAACAGTGCAAAAACTCAGAGCGGCAGTGGGAGAGGCGGTTTTCGAAGGCGCCGTTTTAGCCGTCATCCTGGAGCATGATGTTGTGAGTGATGGGCCAATATCGCAGGTTGAACTCGATCCCGACTTTATCAGGCCGGACCTGGCCGAAGTATTTCGCAGACACAGCTTCGGTTTGGACGAAAACCGACCCGAAAAAGTCGCGAAGCGCCACGCACGAGGTTACCGCACCGCGCGTGAAAACCTGGCTGACCTGATCGATGAAGGAAGCTTCGTTGAGTATGGCCCGCTGGCGCTGGCTGCACAAACCAGGCGCCGCTCACTGGAAGATCTTCTCGAAAACACAACCAGCGATGGACTTGTGGCAGGTATTGGCCGGGTCAACTCGGAATTATTTGCTGACAGCGATTCGCGTGTGATTGCGATGTCCTACGACTGGATGGTACTAGCGGGCACCCAGGGTATGCATGCGCATGAGAAGAAAGATCGCCTGTTTTTGCTGGCGGAACAATACGCAATACCGCTTGTCCTGCTCGCGGAAGGCGGCGGCGGCCGGTCGGGAGATACGGATATCGATGTTGCCTGCCCTGACTCACATACGTTTTCGAATATGGCCCGTCTGTCCGGCAGGGCGCCTGTGGTGGGCGTCAACAACGGCTACTGTTTTGCCGGTAATGCGGCACTTCTGGCTTGCTGTGATGTGATCATCAGCACCAAAGGTTCGAACATTGGTATGGGCGGACCGCCGATGATTGAAACCGGCGGTCTGGGTTCAGTCAACGCTGAAGACATCGGCCCGATGGATGTGCTCAGCAGAAATGGCGCTGTGGATATCGTGGTTGAGGACGAAGCGGAAGCCATCGCGGTCACCAAGCGCTATCTGAGTTACTTTCAGGGGGACCTGGATGATTGGGATTGCGCCGACCAGCGAAAGCTGCGCCACGTAATACCCGAGAACCGAGTGCGTGTTTACGATATGCATGAACTCGTTACATTGTTGGCTGATACGGATTCCGTCCTCGAGCTGCGAGAGAACTACGGCATTGGCGTCATTACCGCGTTGGTCCGTATTGAAGGGAAGCCAATGGGCGTGGTCGCCAACAATCCCAAGCATCTATCCGGCGCCGTGGACAGCGATGCTGCCCACAAGGCCTCCCGCTTCATTCAATTGTG
This sequence comes from Halieaceae bacterium, assembly GCA_026710905.1. Classification (GTDB taxonomy): domain Bacteria; phylum Pseudomonadota; class Gammaproteobacteria; order Pseudomonadales; family Halieaceae; genus JAPOQD01. The sequence continues at coordinate 70,328 of JAPOQD010000029.1, read as the reverse complement.
CGATGCTTTCGATATCCCATTGTTGTTACTCTGCGACACGCCGGGTTTTATGGTAGGCGTGCAAGCCGAGGAAACCGGGCAACTGCGTCACTTCGGTCGTATGTTTGTCACGGCAGCGAATATCAGTGTGCCCACGTTTAGCGTGATTACGCGAAAGTGCTACGGTCTGGGGGCGATGGCGATGGGCGGAGCTTGCTTCAAGGAAACATTCTTCTGCGTGGCATGGCCGACCGGCGAGTTCGGTATGATGGGGGTCGAGGGCGACGTTGAGCTGGCTTTCAGTAAGGAACTTGCAGCAATCGAAAATGACGACGAACGCGAAAAGTTCTTTCAGAAACAGGTGGCTGAGGTCTATGAGCGAGGTAGTGTGCTCAGGAGTGCTTCAATGGCGGAAATTGACGATGTCATTGATCCTGCAGATACTCGCAAATGGCTGGCGATGGGGCTCAAGACGGCCTGTATGCCACCCCGCATTGGCAAGAAGCGGCCAAATGTTGACACCTGGTGAAAATTCCGGCGGAAATTCGAGTTAACGGGGCGCCAACCAAAAAGGAAAGCCATATGATCGATACTGAGAAAACGTATTTGCATGTTCTTTTTCGGCGGGCAGAAGAGACACCGGACAAAATGTGGATGCAGGATGTCTGTGGCGATGAGCTGACCTTTGCGCAGTCACGTGAGCTGGCTTTGAAGTGGGCCAATGCACTCCAGCAGTCTGGCGTGGGTGAGGGAGATATGGTCGCCACGATGATGGAGAATTGTCTGGACAGCCAGCATGTGTGGCTCGGTGCGGCGCTGATTCAAGGGATAGAAGTGCCACTTAGCCCGTTGTTGCGTGGTGAATCCCTGGTTCACGCATTAAACGACAGCCGTTCCAGGGTTATTGTCGTTGCTGATCAGTTTCATCGGTACATAGAAGATGTCGCCGACAGACTTGAGCATCTCGAACGCATCGTTATCCTGCAATCCAGTGAAAAGTCGCCCGAATCTGCTTTTGGGCTCGTCACCCGGCGGCAATTGATTGGCCAGGCAGATGTAATCAGCAGTTTTCATCTGCCACAGCCCAAGGATATCGCCTGTGTTTTATATACATCCGGAACCACCGGACCTTCGAAAGGGGTGCTGATAACCTGGGGCCAGTTGAACTCGATAGCCGCCTCAATAGATGTCTCTCCGTTCGACGACTCGGATGCCTATTACTACACGGGCGCATCAAACCATATCCCCGGTAGAAGCCAGCCGTTGTGGATGGCATCCCTGGGTGGTCGATTTGTCATGCGACCCTCGTTCAGAACTCAGGACTTTTGGGCAGATATTGATCAATACGCCTGTACGCTTACCTTGCTGATTGGCGCTATGGCGCATTTCCTGATGAGCGAGCCAGTAAGACCCGATGATCGTTCACATTCGTTAAACTACGTCCTGATGGCGCCGGTATTGCCGAACGTCGAACAGTTCAATCAGCGCTTTGGCGTTGTGACCAGCACCGGTTACAACATGACGGAAACCAGCAACCCCATCATGGCCCTCGATTGGAAAATCGTTTCACCAGAAAGCTGTGGCCGGCTTCGAGAGGGTTGGCCATACTACGAGGCTCGGCTGGTGGACGAAAATGACGAGGATGTTCCCGTTGGAAAGGCAGGCGAACTGCTTCTTCGCACCAAGGCGCCGCATACCATGAATGCAGGTTATCTGAATCGTCCGGATGCGACCGAAGAAGCCTGGCGCGGCGGCTGGTTTCATACCGGCGATGTATTGCAACTGGATGCGAATGGTAATTACTACTTCATTGATAGACGCAAGGATGCCATTCGCAAAAGCGGCGAGAATGTCTCTTCCTTTGAAGTGGAAATGCAGATTGCAGCACATGCTCACGTTGCTGAATGCGCTGCGATCGCTGTACCAGCCGACAACATTGAAGACGAGATCAAGGTGTTCCTGGTGCCTGCTGAAGGTTGTGATATCGATCCTGAAGACGTCGTGAAGTTCGCGGCCGAGATGATGCCGCGTTATATGGTTCCGAGATACATTGAAATAATCAGTGAACTACCGAAGACCCATACGATGCGAGTGCAGAAGGCTAAATTGCGCGACCTTCCGAGGACAAATGAATGGGATCGAGTTGCTGCCGGCATCGACATAAAGAGACGAGCCGACGCGTAAGACGATAAAAAGCGCTTTCAAATAGGTAAAAGACCTGATCGACATCATTGTAAACCGCGAGCAGATAACGCCGGCATGGTTGTCAGACACCCTGGCAGCAGCAGGAATCAAGGCAACCGTTGTCGACGTGGAAGTTGACCCGATTATCGCGGGTTACTACGGCAGCAGCAGCCGTCTGTCTCCTCGATATGAACACGATGACGATTCACTGCCGCACTCCCTGTTTCTCAAGATGGCCACCGAGCACAAAAGCGCCCGCGAGAATGCAGCGGAAGGCGGGATGTATCGCTACGAAGTGGGGTTCTATCAACAACTCGCACACTGGGTCAATATCTGCACGCCCCGTTGCTACGTCGCCGAAATCTCCGACGACAATTCCGCCTTTGTGTTGTTACTCGAGGATGCGGCCCCGTTAGTGCAGGCAGATCAACTTCAGGGATTAAGCCTGGCGCAGAGCCGGCTCGCTATGCAGGAGCTCGCCGGCCTTCACGCGTCGACCTGGCAGGGCAAAGGTATGGAAAACTGCCACTGGGCGAAGCTCGACGCAACGACGGCGGATGCCTTTGCTCAGGCTATGATGCAGCTCAAACCCGCTTTTGTGGAGCGTTTTGGCGCTGATTTGTCCAGTGCAAATATCGAGATCCTCAATCGCCTGGCCGAAAAAGCGCAGGCTTACTGGCGTTATTCCCTCGAGTGCAAGAATCAGGTGGCTGCACATTGTGATTTTCGGGGCGACAACATGCTATTCGGTCAACGGAATGGCGAGCAGGCGATGGTTACAATCGACTGGGTGGGTATGTTGAGCGGCGGTGGCAGAGACTTGGGTCATTGTCTCGGCACCAGTTTACTACCCGAGCTTCGCAAGGCACACGAAATAGAACTGCTGATGCACTATCACGAAACTTTGCTGGCGCAAGGTGTGACCGACTTCAGTCTGCATGAGTGTATAGACGACTATCGCAGAAACCTTTTTTATCCCGTCCACGTTGTGGTGAGTGCCAGCGCCTCTGTCGATGTGGATGCTCGGGGCAAAGAGCTCTTTGTGTCGATGTTCAACCGGTCCTGTGAGGCGATCAGGGCGTCGAATGCATTGGAAGTAATAGAATCCCTGTAGCCAGGTAGTAAAAAAAGGGGTCAGAGCCCTTTAATCTAATCCCAGGTGAAAGGCCCCGCCGAGTAACCGAAGGGATTAAAGGGCTCTGACCCCTTTTTTCGGGCACAGGGCTCGCGGGCCGCGCATGCGCGGCCCCTACAACCTGTGGTGGCGTGAGTAGTTACAATAGAAATTAAAAATAATCTGAATATCTTTGTATGTATTCCTCATAATCCTTTTTAGTGCCTTCCTCGGTCAGGCCTGATCCCTCAATGGAGTATTTGTGAGTACCATGTTTTCCCTTGGCATTGTTGCGCTCCCAGGCCAGCATGGCATTCTCGGCCTCAACCGACAGCGATATATCAAGGAAGTTATAAAGTTTTCGAACTGCCGATATCCCATCAAAGGTAATTTCATCAAAGCCAAGATCAAGTATAGGTAAATCGGGATTTTCATCACGCCACCTCATATGCTCCTGGACCTGGTGAGAGAAAAAGTTTGACATATCAAGTCCCGCTTTTTCATAGGTGGTTTGCTCAAGAAACAGCTCCCGAGTACCCAAAACAACCGAAGAAATTGAAGGGATGCACTTGACCGGATCACGATGGGTCATGACAAACCGTGCACCACCATATAAATCGAAAAGTCGTTGCTCCATACCAAAATTTCCTGGCGCTTTTAACAGCCAGGGCTTGTCTGCCTGTGCTTTATTCTGCCATTGTAAATACTGAAGCTGCGTTCGCAGGTACGCGTAGCTTGAGGAAACATCAACGGTCGCCAACCAATTCTGATAGGTTTCGCTACCAAACCGGCCAGCCAACATTTGCAGCTTGAACGTGCACTCATTCAAGTAGGAATCCTCTTCTGCTTCGTAAGTAAACTGAGGATGGCCGTTGAGCATTTGTGGACATACTTCATACATCCATCGCTCGAATTCTTGTGTTTCCTTAATCCGTTGCGACTTGCCGCCATCTGCCATGTCGGGGATGCGGGCGAACATGTGAACGTGCCAGAACTTCAACACCTGAAAATCGTTTGAGGCGGCTAACATTCGGTGCAGCTTGGTGCTGGCAGTCCTGGGCATGGAGGTGATAATTGCCGGGGTACCCAAATCTTCATCCAGAATTTCCGGGTGCAGTATCAGGTCATGCTGAAATCGCAGTCGGTTGACCAGCAAATTGATTAACCAGTCTCTCAGGTTATCCCGGCGGTCTTCGACAACTTTTACATCGTTGTTGAGCCCGTTGACCAGCACGGCCAGGCCTTCCACAAATTCGCCGGGGCCAAAGTCAGCCAAACCGGCGCGTTGTTTTGCGGTTTCCAACAAATCGTTTACAGTAAATGGTTTCATATTGGCCAAAGGCTCCAGCGAATCGCTCTACTTTAGCAGGTTACGCCATGTTGGTGTCTTGAAGCTATTGAGCCCTGATCCGACCTGTTTTCGCTTAGCCTTTGATCGTTCGGGTAAAAAAGGGGTCTGACCCCTTTTTTCCGCTTAGCCTTTGATCGTTCGGGTAAAAAAGGGGTCTGACCCCTTTTTTCTGATTACGGACCCGAAAAGCCCAGCGCGCTGTTGTAACGACCTCGGGGCTTTATCGTCCCTGAAGAGGGGAACATTATGATAAATATTTTCGATGCTTTTCATAAGCTGGCCACAATCATAGTACTCACTATGGTGTACACGTTCTGTCTTAATACAGTTGCAGCGGCAGAAGATAACAGGTCCAAACTACTGGAAGAGGCCCAGGGACAGTGGGAGCACTACCTCGACTTACTGAAGGACACAGGGAACTTTCTTGAAAACCCGATGGTTCCCTATGCACCGGAGCGTGTACCAGGGTATCTGTTTATGACACTCGCGCAGGCTTACAGCCTCATTGTGGCCAGTGATCCTGATTTCCCGGAATTCACTCCCTACGTCAATCATACGTTTAATATCGCTGGCCCCAATCCCGACACTGTTTATTACTTTACCAGCATCGACACCAGTAACACCTACCGCATTTACGGAAACCGGGGAACGGTTTATGCACTGGATTTTCAATTGGGCTACGACTACTTTGGTTTTGCTGAAAAGGTCGGGGGGGTGCTGCAAAAAAAGACGTTTGACGAAATTGACGTTGCCGCCGATGGGAGTTTTGAAATTCTACTCGGGACTAAAATACCGGCGGGTTACAAAGGTAACTGGATAGAACTGGATGAGCGCGTCAATTTTTTTGTCACACGGCAGATTGCCTATCATCCGGATGAGATCGCTGCAAACATGGTCATCGAAAAGGTTGCCGGAGAGCCAACGCCGAAACGATATCCCGATGCGCACAGCGAATTGCAGGCGATAGTCGATTACGTGAAATACAGTTCTGCTGCCTGGCTCGATTTGCCCGGCGTACTGGTTAAGCAAGGGGTGATCAATCGCTTTGTGATTCCCGACTGGGCGGATGAAGGCGGCGTTACCGGGCAGGTCTATCAGCACGGGCTGTACGATGTGGCGGCTGACGAGGCAATGATCGTTACCGTCAGGCTGCCCGAACAATGTGACTACTGGAACGTGCAGACAACGGACATGTTGTGGCAGACGCACGATTTCATGCGTACCCAGAGTTCATTCAATGGCCACATCGATCGGTCCGACGGCGATGGCCTGACGCGCATTGTTTTTTCCCATCGTGATCCTGGCGCAAAAAACTGGATAGACCTGAACGATTTTGACAGAGGTTATGTATTGATGCGCTGGATCAACTGCCAACCTGATAGGGAACCGCAGGTTGAATTAATTAAATTTGCAGAACTCAACGAGTATCTGCCTGCAGATACGACCACAGTCACACCCGAACAGAGGCTTCTTGAAATAAGAAAGGCTGCATCCGCCAGGCACAAGCGTCGTTACTGGTAATCTACCTTATTGGCTCTGGCGTATGGTGTTTGTTGTGCTACCAACCTGCAGAAAAAAAGGGGTCTGACCCCTTTTTTCATCCTGACCCTTTTTTCATCAAGCGAATTACGACAAGAGAAATAAAATGAGTGAACTGGAAGGCAAAGTAGCAGTTGTGTTGGGCGCCTCAGCCGAAGCTGGCTCTGGCTGGGGGATTGCCGAGGCACTGGCGGCTGCGGGTTGCAAAGTGGTGGTTGGCGCCCGTAGTCAGGAACCGATTGAAAGATTGGCGGAAAAAATCGCTGGTGTTGGCGTCGTTTGCGATGTGAGCAGCGAAGAACAGGTTAAAAATGTCGCTGAAACTGCGCTTCGGGAGTATGGAAAGCTGGATATCGCAGTCAATGCTGCGGGAATGCCTTTATTGAAAACGATTAGCGATATTGAGCAGCCCGACCTGGAAACAACCACCAAGGTCAACTATTACGCCAATGTCTATTTCGTGAAGCATATGGCTGCTGCTATTGAGCAGGACGGCTCCATTATCCTTATAACTTCTTTATCCACGGAGCGCCCGGTCTTCCCCCATGCTGCGTATGCCTGCGCCAAGGCTGCCAGCGACTGCCTGGTGCGATATGCCGCTATCGAGTATGGGCCAAAGAACATCAGAGTAAACTCGATTTTGCCGGGCATGATTGTGTCAGATATGAGCGCAGAAATACTGAGTGCGCCCGGCATGATGGAAACATTCACCAGGGAAGTTCCTCTTGGCCATCTCGGCTATCCCAAGGATTACGCGAACGCGGTGCTGTGGCTTGCTGGCCCGGCCTTTGTGACCGGCGTGAATATTCCAGTGGCTGGCGGAGCGCAGTTGACCCGATTCCCCAGACCCGATGAGTATCCAGACGCTGAAAAGGCCTGGGACGTTGATCCCGGTACGCACAGTAACCGGGGTACATAAGCAATCACTGCTTTGCAATACCTCGGCGGCGCCGGGCTCCCTAATTTCGTTATATTTCATTTCGCCAGTATCCGTGTATCTCCCATTTCAAGCTTGTGCCGGGTGTGGAGGCGCTCCGCCAGAAATTCGATCCAGTGCAGCACCGGAGCGGGGGCGCCGGCGGATAGATGAATCTGGCAACCGATATTGGCGGTGACTATTTTTCCCGCCCCGACTGCCTGCAGGTTTTCCAGTTTGCGGCGGCGTAACTCGCCGGCCATGGCGGGTTGCAGCAGGGAGTAGGTTCCCGCAGAGCCGCAACAGAGATGAGCGTCCTTGATCGCCGGCGCCTCGAAGCCCAGGCGTTGAAATACCTGCCGAGTGCTGGCATCAAGATTCTGTCCATGCTGAGCGGTGCAGGGGCATTGCCAGGCGAGGCTTTCCGGCTGCCCTGTCTGCAAACTGCTCAAATCCTGCTCCAGCAGCAGTTCGGATATGTCCTTGAGCAAAGACACCGCCTGCCGCGCGGGTTCAGCGTACCTGGGGTCATTACTTAGCAACTGGGCATAGTCCCGCACGAACAAACTGCAACCGGAAGCGGTCATCACGATGGCTTCCACGCCGTTTCGCAGATGCGGCAGCCAGGCGTCGATATTGGCCCGGGCCTGAGCCAGCGCCTGCTCCGTTTTGCCCATATGCCAGGCCATGGCGCCGCAGCACTGTTCCCCCGCCGCCTCGATGGCGCCGATGTTCAGATGAGCCATTACGTGAGCGGCGGCTCGGTTGGTCGATGGGGACAAGCCGGGTTGCACACAGCCCTGCACCAGGATGACTCTATGCGCTGAATCCGTAGCCGGTGAAGACCAGTCGGCGCCACGTTCCGGAGTCAGATAATGGGCCAATGCCCGGGGCGCCAGGGGGCGCAGCATTCGGCCCAGGCGCAGCGTTGTGCTGAACAGCTTACGGCGCGAAAAGAAGGCCAGCAGCAGGCGCCGCCAACAGCGCTGCCACCAGGGCCGCGGCTGGCGTCGGTCGATTTCCTCACGGCCAATGTCCAGCAAACTGTGATAGTCCACACCGGAGGGGCAGGTGGTTTCACAAGCCCGGCAAGTCAAACAGCGGTCCAGGTGAAGCCGGGTTACCGGGGAGACCTCGGCTTCCTCCAACATGGACTTGATGAGATAGATACGCCCCCGCGGGCCATCCAGCTCGTTCGCCTCCACCTGATAGGTCGGGCAGGTGGCATTGCACAATCCGCAATGCACACAACTGCGCAGAATGCGGTTGGCTTCCGCCCCGCGTTCCGTGTCCAGGAATCCGGCAGGCAAGGTGGTTTTCACGGATTGGAGCCCTGTAACGGAGCGTTGAACAGTCCGCGTGGATCAAAGGCCTGGTGCAGGCGTTGTTGCAGCGCGGCCAACGTGCCGCCGGCCGGGCCTGGGCCATCGCGCAAGTTCACCGCACCGGCTTCACCCTGCCGTCGCCACAGGCAGCCGTCCCGGTGGAACCATGACGAGCCGCCAAGACAGTCATGCAATTCGCCGCTTGCCGCCGGGGAGAAAAAAGCCAGGCGCAAGCTGGTGAGTTCTTGCCAGAAGCTGTTGTCGATTTCCTCGCCAGGCAACTCGATGGAGATCTGTTGCAAGGCACGCGGCCGGCCGGAAAAACGCAGGTATAGCTTGCCGGCGTAGTACACGGCGCCGGACAGGGGCAGGGCCCGCTGTTGCAACTTTCGAATCTGCAGGCCGGCCTCCTGCTCACTGGCCAGCTCCCGGCACAGGGTCAGTTCCGCCTCCGGCAGCGGCAGGACTTTGAGGGATACATCCAGAATCACCCCCAGTCGGCCCACGGAACCGGCCAGCAGGCGGGGTACATCAAAGCCGGCCACATTCTTCATCACGCGGCCGCCGAAATGCAGAATTTCGCCGAGGCCATTGATCATGCGCAGGCCCAGTACGAAGTCACGCAGTGGTCCCGCCGAGCCGCTGCGGGAACCGGACCAGCCGAGGGCGACGGCGCCGCCGATGGTGCTGTTGCTGGAAAAGTTCGGGCACTCCGCGCCCAGCATTTGTCCCCGCTCCGCCAGCACGGCCTCCAGCTCGGCCAGGGGGGTACCGGCGCGCACACTGATGACCAGTTCGCCGGGGGTGTAATCGACCACACCCCGGTGGGCGGCCACCGGCAACAGGCCGGCGCCGGTTTGCGCCATCCAGGGTTTGGAGCAGGCGCCGGTGATACGCAGCGGCGAAGCTGCATCCGCGGTGCGGAGTTGTTCTGCAATGGCGGTGGACAGGTCTCTATCCCGCATATCTCACCAACGTTCGTAGCGAAAGCGTTGCAGCGTCGCTGTGGCGGGGTGCACGGACGGAAAACCGCTGAAGGCATAGCTGGCACTATGTCGCTGTAGGGGTCGCACATGTGCGACCCGCTGGCCATGCGTCCGGAGGGTGCACGCCCCGCCACAGCGAGTGATGCAGCGTCCGCAGCAAAAGGATGGTGAGATATGCGGGCTATCCATGGCGTAGCGCCCGGTACTCCTGACAGCGTTTGAGCGTGGGTATGACCTTGCCGGGATTCAGCAGGCCATCGGGGTCAAATGCCTGTTTGATGCGGCGCAACTGGGCCAATTCCGCATCGTTGAACAGGCTGGCCATCTGGTTGAGCTTTTCCGCCCCCACCCCGTGTTCTCCGGTAATGGTCCCACCCACCGCAAGACATTTTTCCAGAATATCGGCGCCGAACTGTTGCGCCGCCGCCACTGCGCCCGGAACATTGGCGTCGAACAGAATCAGCGGATGCAGGTTACCGTCGCCGGCATGAAACACATTGGCCACCGGCATCTGGTAGTGTGCGGAGCGCTGATTGATGTAGTCCAGCACCGCGCCGATAGCGCCCCGGGGAATGGTTCCGTCCATACAGTAATAGTCCGGAAACAGGCGCCCTACTGCCGGAAAGGCGCTCTTGCGGCCCCGCCAGAACTGCGCCCGCTCCCGCTCGTCCCGGGCCCGACGCACACTGGCGCCCGCTTCCTGCAACAGCCGCCGGGCCAGCGCCAATTCTTCCTCCACTTCGCCATGGCCGCCGTCCAACTCCACCAACAGTATGGCCGCGGCGTCCCGCGGATAACCGGCCCCGGCAAAATCCTCCGCCGCGGTCAGCGCCAGTTGATCCATCATTTCCAAACCCGCGGGGGTAATGCCGGAGCCGATCAACCGGGACACCGCCTCGCTGGCATCGCCCACCTTGTCGAAGGCGGCGAGCAGGGTTTGCACCGCGGGAGGACTGACTCGCAGCTTGACCTTGATTTCCACCACCACGCCAAGCAGGCCTTCGGAACCGATCAGCAGCGCCAGCAAGTCCGGCCCCTCCCGTTCCAGATTCACCTCCAGCAATTCACCGGTCACGGTGACCACCTTGAGCGCAAGTACATTGTGTACGGTCAGACCGTATTTCAGGCAGTGCACCCCGCCGGCATTTTCCGCCACATTGCCGCCGATGGAACAGGCAAGCTGAGAGGATGGGTCGGGGGCGTAATACAGCCCCAGATCAGCCACCGCCTCGGAGACCGCCAGATTGCGAACCCCCGGCTGGACCACTGCGTACAACCCATCCGGTTCGATGGCGAGTATCTGGTCCAGCTTGGTCAATACCAGCAGCACGCCGCCGGGCCAGGGCATGGCGCCGGCTGACAAGCCCGTACCTGCGCCCCGGAAGACCACGGGGGCCGCCAGACGATGGCACAGTTTCATCACCGCTTGCACCTGCGCGGTGCTATCCGGCAACACCGTGACCAGTGGCATGGCCGAGTGGATAGGCAGGGCATCACATTCGAAAGGGCGTTGTTGTTCGTCGCTGGTGAGTATCGAGTCGGCCGGTAAAATTGTTCGCAACTCGGCAACAAGCTGGTTAGGATTCGCAACTGGCGGCGCCGGGTCCAGAGTTGGAAGGTGTGCTTCGCCCATTGGCAACATTATGCGGGAGCAGACAATGAGCAACAAGAAGTACGATTTGTTCGTGCTCGGCGCCGGCAGCGGCGGAGTCCGCGCCGCCCGCATGGCGGCCTCCTTCGGGGCGCGGGTGGCGGTGGCCGAGGTTCGCTACCTGGGCGGCACTTGCGTCAATGTGGGCTGCGTCCCCAAAAAGCTCTACGTGTACGCTTCCGAATTCGGGCACGCTTTTGAAGATGCCCGCGGCTTCGGCTGGAATGGCACGGCCTTCCATTTCGACTGGGCCACTCTGCGGGACAACAAGAAGCGGGAAATCAGTCGCCTCAATTCGGTGTATCAGCAGTTGCTGAGTGGCGTGGGAGCGGACATTATCGACGGTAGCGCGCGCATACTGGACCCCAACACCGTGGCGGTAAACGGTGACACCTACCGCGCGGACAAATTACTGATCGCCACCGGCGGCTGGCCCTTTGTGCCGCAATTCCCCGGTAGCGAACTGGCCGTGACCTCCAACGAAATCTTCGATCTGGAAACGTTTCCTCGGCGCCTGGTCATCGTCGGCGGGGGCTACATCGCCACCGAGTTTGCCGGCATCTTCAACGGGCTCGGCGCAAGTGTCATCCAGTTGTACCGTGGCGAGTTGTTCCTGCGCGGCTTCGACCTCGATATCCGCCGACACGCCGCCCGGGAAATTGCCAAAAGCGGCGTGGACCTGCGCTTCAACAGCCAGGTGAAAAGTATTGAACGGTCCGGCGGCGGCCTGCGGGTGAACACGGCGGACGGTGTGGCCCTGGAAGCGGATGCCGTGCTCTATGCCACAGGACGCAAACCCCTGCTACAGGGTCTCGGCCTGGAAAATACCTCCGTGCGGCTCAAAGACAGTGGCGAGATTGTGGTGGACCAGGAGTTCCGGACCGATGAGCCGACCATCTGCGCCGTGGGTGACGTGACCGGCGGCAAGGAGCTGACCCCTGTGGCCCTGGCCGAAGGGATGGCTTTCGCCCGGCGTCAGTTCCAGCCGCAGCCGGCGGCTGTGGAATACGAATTCATTCCCAGCGCCGTGTTCTGCCAGCCCACCATCGGCACGGTCGGTTTTACCGAAGAACAGGCGCGGCGAGAGTTCGGCGAGGTTCAGGTGTACCAATCCGAATTCAAACCCATGAAACACACTCTGAGCGGCCGCGATGAACGCAGCTTCATGAAATTGATTGTCGATAGCGCGAGTGACCGGGTAGTGGGAGTTCATATGCTGGGAGAAGACGCCGCTGAAATCGTGCAGGGGATCAGTATCGCCCTGAAGGCCGGAGCCACCAAGGCCACTTTTGACGGCACCATCGGTATACACCCCACCTCGGCGGAAGAGTTTGTCACCATGCGTACACCCAGGGCCGATTGATGGAGCCGCTGCAACTGGTGCTACTGACTGCGGTCGGGGTGGCGGCCGGTTTCATGAATGTGATGGCCGGGGGCGGCTCCCTGTTGACGGTTCCCATCATGCTGTTCCTGGGTGTTCCCGGCCCGGTGGCCAACGGCACCAATCGTATCGCCATACTGGCCCAGAACATTACCGCGGCCGCTACATTCTTCCGGCGCGGTTATGCCGAATTCAGGCTCAGCCTGAGCTTGGCGGCCTGCGCGCTGCCGGGGGCGGTGGCGGGCGCCCTGCTGGGCGCCCAATTGGAAGGCGTCTGGTTCAACCGCACCGTGGCGCTGATCATGATCGGCGTCATGGTGAGCATGGCGTGGCCGCAGCGGCAGGATTTGCGCAGAGCCGGCGGTGGCTCAGTTGCCCAGAGCCGCGGGCGACTGATTCTGGGCCATACCCTGATGGTGGCGGTGGGCTTCTGGGGTGGATTTATTCAACTCGGAGTGGGTTTCATCATCATGCCGGTACTGCACCGGGTACTGGGCTTTGACCTGATCAGGACCAATGCGCACAAGGTATTCATTGTTGCCGTCTATACCGTGGCCGCGCTGCTGGTATTCGCCAGCAGGGTGGAAATTCTCTGGGTAGTGGGTCTGGCCCTGGCTCTGGGCAACTCGGCCGGCGCCTGGCTGGCCACCACCATGCAGATCAAGCGCGGGGAAGGCTTGATCAAGATGGTGCTGTACACAGTGCTGACGGTGTTCGTGATCAAATTGCTGATTTTCCCGTAAACAGATAACCCGCCGGCTTTACCTCAAGATCGGCGGGTGTCCCCCTATTGAAAATGGGAGAGCTGGACCCCATGCATAGGGTCGGATTTGTACGGGAAATGGGAGACCTTGCCCGCAAACGGGAACTTTGGCGGTAGATATCGTGTCAGTACTTCGGCCTTTGAGATTACCGGAGCTGGCCGATGAACATTCCGCGCGGGCTCTTGCTATTTCATTCCCAATTCACAAAATAGGCGCCTGTAAAAAATTCGGTACTGCCGGAGTTAATCTGAATGATCAAGGTAAACCAGATATCGCGAAGTTACGGAGATGTCCTGGCCGTGGACCAGGTCTCTTTCGAGATACCGGGCGGCGAAATCGTCGGCCTGCTGGGCCACAACGGCGCCGGCAAAACCACCATCATGAAAATGCTCAGCGGCTACCTTGAGCCCAGTGCCGGCAGCATAGAAATCGAGGGCATCTCCCTTGCGGAGCACCCCGGAGCGGTGCAGCGGATACTGGGATATTTGCCGGAACGTCTGCCGGTGTACCCGGATATGACGGTAGCCGATTACCTGGATTACGCCGCCACCCTGAAGGGGCTGGAGGGCTCCGTGTTGTGCGACACGGTGCGCCGCGCCGTCCGCGACACCGAACTGCAGGACAAACTGCTGGACCCGATCAACACGCTCAGCCGCGGCTACCAGCAGCGGGTAGGGGTGGCGCAGGCCATTCTCGGCTCGCCGCGGGTACTGATTCTGGATGAACCCACCAATGGTCTGGACCCCAGCCAGACCCAGCATATGCGCGACCTGATTTGCGCCATCGCCGAGCGGGCCACGGTAATCCTGTCCACCCACATCATGCAGGAGGTGGACGCCATCTGTAACCGGGCTCTGATCCTCAATAACGGGCGGTTGGCCCTGAACGAAAAGCTCGGCGACCTGCGCGCTACCGAGAGCCTGCTGTTACGCACCAGCCTCGGCCAGCCGGAGTTGACCGAACTGATCTCCAGCTTGTCCGCCGTGTCTTCCGGGGAACCGGTGAGCGGAGAATCGCAGTTGTACCGGCTGCGCCTGGCGGCGCAAAACCAGGCTGACAACGCCGCCGCGGCCGTGGCGGCGGCGGTGCTCAATGCCGGTGGTGAGTTGTTCCAGTTGAGCGCCGAGGTACGCGACCTGGAGACCGTGTTCCGCGAAGTGAATACCCAGGGGGGGTCCGCCCATGCTGCCTGATGCTGTTATTCGCCGGGTAGCCGGCAAGGAAATGACTTTGTTTTTCGCCTCCCCGGTGGCCTGGTTGTTTCTCGGCAGTTTCGCCGCGGTCAGCCTGTTCGTGTTTTTCTGGGGCGAGGCCTTCTTCGCCCGCAATATCGCCGATGTGCGCCCCCTGTTCGAGTGGATGCCGATCCTGCTGATTTTTCTCTGCTCGGCGCTGACCATGCGCATGTGGAGCGAAGAGCGCCGCACCGGCACCCTGGAGTACCTGCTGAGCCTGCCGGTAGCCTTGTGGCGCTTTGTGCTGGGCAAGTTTTTCGCGTGTCTTGCGTTGTTGAGCCTGGCACTGCTCGTCACCATTATGCTGCCCCTGACGGTGTCCGGCCTCGGCAACCTGGATTGGGGGCCGGTGGCGGCGGCTTATCTGGCTACCCTGCTGCTGGGCTCCGCCTACCTGGCCATTGGCCTGTTCGTCTCGGCGCGCAGTGACAACCCCATCGTCAGCCTGATCGGCTCGGTTGCCATCTGCGGCCTGTTCTACCTGGTCGGCTCCAGCACGGTGACCAGCCTGTTCGGCAACCTGGGCGGAGAACTGCTGCGCAGCCTCGGCACCGGCGCACGCTTTGACGACATTACCCGCGGCATCATCGACCTGCGGGACCTGGTTTATTACCTGAGCCTGGTGGCGATCTTTCTGAGCTTGAATATCTATTCCCTGGAACAGGAACGCTGGTCGAAGCTGGGCCGGCGGGACCACCATCGGCAATGGCGGCTCGCCACGGCCCTGCTTCTGGTCAACGCCCTGGTGGCGAATCTCTGGCTAAGCCAATTGGCCGGCGCGCGCCTCGATGTTACCGGGGGCCGCCTCTACTCCATCTCCACCGCGACCCATCAGTACCTGTCCCGGTTGCAGGAGCCGCTGTTGCTGCGCGGTTACTTCAGCGCCAAGACGCACCCCCTGCTGGCGCCCCTGGCGCCACAGTTACGCGACCTGATGAAAGAATATGAGGTTGCCGGTGACGGCAGGCTGCGGGTGGAGATCATCGACCCGGCCGAACACCCGGAACTGGAGCAGGAAGCCAACCAGAAATACGGGATACGGGCGGTGCCTTTCCAGGTGGCGGACCGCTACCAGGCAGCGCTGGTCAACTCGTACTTCAACGTGCTGGTCGAGTACGGCGACAGCTTTCAGACGCTGGGTTTTGAAGACCTGATCGAGGTGAAGGCCGGCGCCACCAGCAACCTGGACGTGCGGTTGCGCAACCCGGAGTTCAATCTGACCAGGGCCATCAAGCAGGCCCTGTACAGCTACCATGCCGGAGGTAATCTGTTCGACAGCATCGAAGAGGAAGTGGAGTTTATCGGCTATGTTTCTGCGGCTTCCCTGCTGCCGGAAGAGCTCGAGCAATATCGGCAGGACATTACCGTGAAGTTACAGGAAGTGGTGAATACGTCCGCCGGCAAGTTCCGGTTTCGCTTCGTCGAACCGGAGGCGAATGGTGGTGAGGTGGCCCGGCGGATTGAAGAGGAATGGGGTTTCAATCCCATGGTAGCCTCCCTGTTCGCCGCACAAGAATTCTATTTTTATCTGACCCTGGCTGATGACAGCCAGGTGGTGCAAATCGCCATTGAGGATTTCAACAGCGACAACTTTCAGCAAGCCCTGGACGCCAGCCTCAAGCGCTTTGCCAGTGGTTTCACCAAGACCATCGCCTTTGCCGCACCCGAGCCCAACCCCCAACTCGCGCAATTCGGTGCGGCGGGGCCGCAGTTTCGCAACCTTGAGCAGACCATTACCCAGGAGCACAGTATTCGCATGGAAGACCTCGGCGATGGCTCGGTCACCGCCCAGGCGGACCTGTTGATGGTTGCGGCGCCGGAAAACCTCAACGAGAAACAATTGTTCGCCATTGACCAGTTTCTTATGCGCGGCGGCACGGTGGTGCTGGCCACCGCTCCCTTCATGTCCCAGTCCATGGGTGGCAGCCTGTCCATGCAGGCCCGCAACAGCGGCCTGGAAGAGTGGCTGAAATTCCACGGCGTCAGCTTTGAGCAGTCGCTGCTGCTGGACCCGCAAAACTCGGCTTTCCCGATACCGATTACCCGGCAGGTGGGAGGTTTCAGCTTCCAGGAAGTCGCCATGGTGGACTACCCGTATTTTGTGGATGTGCGGGGTGCTGGAATCAATGCCACTCACCCCGTTACCGGCAATCTGCCCCAGGTCACGGTCAGTTGGGCCTCCCCGCTGAACATTGACAGCGAAAGCAATGCGGGGCGCGAAGTAACCGAGTTGCTGCGCAGTTCGGCAGACTCCTGGACCTCGGATTCCATGGATATTCTGCCCCAGGCCGGTGCGGCCGGAATCAGCGGTTGGCAGCCGCAGGGAGAAACCGGTTCCGCCCTGCTTGGGGCAATCGTCAGCGGCCGCTTTGACTCCTGGTTCAGCGGCAAGGATTCGCCCCTGCTGGCGCAACTGCCCGAAGGAGAGGATGCAGCTGTTGATGAGAGTGCGGAGGCGGAGACCGAAGACGAGTTGAATGTGGGCAGCGTCATCGAACGCTCCCCGGAATCCGCCCGGCTGGTGCTGCTGGCCTCCAATGATTTTCTGACCGACCAGATTCTGCGCACCATCAGCAGCATGAGCGGCTCCCAGTACCTGGGGCCGCTGGACCTGATCGCCAATACCATCGACTGGTCGCTGGAGGACAGCGGGCTGCTGAGCATCCGCTCCAATGCGCACTTCAACCGCACCCTGCCGCCTCTGGACAAGGATGAGCAGTTGTTCTGGGAGTATCTGAACTATGGGCTCGCTATTGGCGCCCTGCTGATAGTGGCGGTCTGGCAGCGCCGCCGCCGGGCACTGCGCAATACTCGCTATCTGCAACAGTTGGGAGAAGCAGCATGAAGCGCCTGACAAATAACCTGCTGATAGTACTGGCCGTGCAGTTGCTGGCCCTGGCCTGGGTCTTCTGGCCGAACCCCCCGCCGGGGGCGGCGGATGCGGAAAAACCACTGCTGACGGTTGCCGGAGGGCAAGTGGACCGGCTGCTGATCAGCGCTGCGGACAGCAAGCTGGAAATGCGCCGCGATGAGGATGCCTGGCGTATGCCCGATTATCACAACCTGGTGGTCCAGGACGCACTGGTAGAGCGCCTGTTGGCTGAATTGCCGGGTATGAACCGCGGCTTTCCGATTGCCGGCAGCAGCAGCGCCAAACAGCGATTCGAGGTGGCCGAGGACAACTTTCAGCGACGGGTTCAGTATTTCGCCGGCTCCGAGCAACTGGCGCAGCTTTTTCTGGGAACCTCTCCCGGGTTTCGTCAAATTCATGTGCGCCCTGGGCAGGAGGAACAGGTCTACAGCATCGAATTCAACAGCTACGATCTGCCGATAAATTCGACGCACTGGCTGGACAAGACCCTGTTGCAGCTTGAGGCGCCCAGCGCCATCAGCGGCGTGGACTACCGGATACACCACAGCGAAGACCAATGGCTGGGAGAAGACGGGGTTGCCGCCAACGAGACCGCAGTGGAACGCCTTGTTAACGGCCTGGCCAGCTTGAGAGTTACCGGCGCGGCGGATGACGACACCGCCTCCATTCTTGAGGAAATGGCGGCGCCACCGGTGCTGTCGGTTAGCGCAGGGGACACGGCTTACGACTACCACCTGTATGAAATTGAAGCGGCTTACTATGTACGGCGGAGTGATATTCCGGTGTATTTCGCCCTTTCCAAGTTCGACTACGACCGTCTCAATGACAGCAACGCAAGCACGCTGTTCCCGCCCCCGGATGAGGGCGCCGCCACCGAGCCGGAAAGCGCCGCTGTTGAGTAAGGTACGTTGTCTGCGCAGGTAGCGATTGGCGATGCAGGTGAAAGCGCGCCGCCTTTAATGACAGCGGCTGTGCCGAGCCGCAAAAAAGGCGAAAAAAGGGGTCAGACCCCTTTTTTTGGGATTAAAGGGCTCTGACCCCTTTTTTCCCCTTTTTTCCGGCACCGCATCGCCATCAGGGCTCATCAAGGGAGGCTCGAATGATACACCCCAGACTTTGTGTGAGCGCACTGAGTTCCTGCAGTTGGAGCTTTGAGCAGGGTCTGAAGCTCTGGAGGGGACTTGATTGAACCGGGATAAAGACGAAATCAGCGGGCCGCCAGCCCGGCATTGTCCCCGCCCAAGGGCACACGCAGGGAGTTCTGCCAATAGGCCACTGTAGTGAACTGTCCCACCAGTACCGCCAGTTCAAATAGCTGGGTGTCGCTCCATTTTCGGGACAGCACCGCCCAGCTTTGGTCGGAGATCATCGCGTCAGCGTGCAACTCTTCCACGGCCTGTAACAGCGCTCGCTCGTGCTCGCTCCAACCCTGTGCCGTTGAGCCTTCGATAATGCGCTCTATATCGCTGCCATCCAGACCCAGTAGGCGACCGATACGCACATGCTCGCCCCACTCGAAGGGTGCGCGGCACAGCCATCCGGTCCGCAGGATCACCAGTTCTCGATCCCGCACAGGAATCTGGCCACGGCTGGAAAGCTGCACAGACAAACCGGAGATACACTCCCACAACTCCGGGCAGCGCAGCATGGTGAAATGAATCTCGGGTATTTTGGCGCCCGCCGGGGGAGTGTCGTCCTCACCGTAAATGGAGCGGCGCAGCTTGCGCCAGTAAGCCACGGCCATGGCCTCGGCTTCTGCGGTGCGTTCCAGCGGAGCCATCCGCTGTGGATGTCCCAGGACCTCGGTATGCCTTGCCTCGATTTCCGCGTCCAATGCGCTTTGCGGCTTGCCTTCGTTGCCAGAGTCCGCCATCTGTTAAAACTCCGGGCCATGAATTATCATGGAAGAAGCATAATCAATAATCATCACTGATGTCTACTAACGAAACGGTGGCGGCCGCCGCGCCAGGTTCGGGCTGGTGGCCGGCAAGCTGTTGGCGGGAAAGATCGTGAACTACCTGTTCGAGCGAGGCTACAAGGATGCGCCTTTTCGCTACTACTCGGTGTCGCTTCTACTGGCTACTCCCGCCGGGAACCAGTGCGAGGCCCGGTCTCAGCCCCTCAGGTAACGATCAAGCTCCCGGTGCATACCCAGGATAATTTTCTCGTGGTGGCTGGCCAGCCAGGTCTGGCGCATTGAGCGGGAGTGCAGGCCTTTCTGTATGCGCTTGAGATTGCCCAGGTCCTGGCGCGGAATATGCTTAAGCTGCTGCGGGTCACTGGCGTCGCTCACCGGGGTCACCCAGGCCCTTTCGCGCTCTGCGGCGGCGGGCAGGGTTCTGGTTGAGAAGATTTCAAAGCAGCAGTTATCCGGGTCGTTGCCCTTGGGCCGCACCCGGTAGATCATGGCATTGCCCGCCTGGGGCAGGATCATCACGTTGGGGAAGATGAAGATTTCGCCACCCCACATGCCCAACACATCGGGATCCAGCTTCGGCATGGGGCGCTGTTTCGCCGCCGCATCTTCGTACAACACCCGGATGTACTCCTGGCCGAGGCTTGAACCCTCGGGAATCGGTTTACCCCGCAAAGTTTTCAGCAGGTCGACATCGTCCTGCAAAACCTGTGCATCCATTCCATCAACCAGCAGTTGCAGCCGCGCCGCCATAACGTCAACCGGATCCTCCTCTTGCTGGGCCGCCACCTTGCCTTGCATGGGTGTGTTGGCGCCTGCAAAAAAACGCCCGTGGCCGTGGGGAAGGGTCTCGTACTCCACGTTGCGGTGGGTAAACGTGTCAAAATCGTCCTTGATCTCTTCACCGTAAATGAAAGCCGCTGCCGCCGTTTCCAATTGCGGGTGGGTCGCCGGTACGTGATAGGTCTCGAAGAAGGCTTCCTGCGCCACCTTCCAGTTGGCCGGTATGGGAATGGCCTTCCACCAGTAATGGCGCATTTCAGCAATGTTCAGATCTTCCAGGAACTGCCGCACCGGCGCGATGAACTCGTCGAAGGGGATGCAGTCCCGGTCAAAGTTGATGAATACGAAGCCGGCAAATTCAACGCAGGGCAGCGGCTTCAGGGCTACATCGGCATTGCACAACTTGCCGCCGTGAAATTCCTCGCGCGCAAGTACGTAGCGGTTGTTGCCCCCGGTATCCCAGCGCCACCCGTGAAAAGGACAAATGATATTGCCGTGGCTGAAGGTCCCGGCGCCATCGGTGAGGGCGGTGCCACGGTGCGGGCAGACATTGTGATAGGCCTTGATGGTTTTTTCGTCCACTCGCACCAGGAACACCGACTGGTCGCTGATCTCATAGGTGGCGTAGTCATTGACTTCGGGAATCTCGTCGATGCGCGCGGCGACCTGCCACACCTTGCTCCACAGCTTTTCGTACTCCAACTGCAGGAACTCCGGGTCGAGGTAGCGGCCCACGCGTATACCATTTTCCCGCGTCTCCCAGTGGGGCGGCCAATCCGACCCCGAAGCGCCGCCCGATGCGAATTGCCGACTCCCGGTGTTGTTCATTGCCTGTGAAACGCGACCTGACGCCACGGAGATTGTATCCTCTGAAACCATGCGCCAGCCTGGAACAGGATCTCGAAGTCGGCGCCATACGTGCGAGGTTCTCCCCACAAATTTAAGGCTAATATCAGATTGATCCAGACCCCACTGGTCCAGTAACCCTCGTCGGTGAGGTCGAGTGTGACCTCTGTTTGCGCCTCTGTGCTCATGTTTCCTCCTCCTTGTTCCGGCGCCAGAAGGGCGCGCAACCCGGCGAATCGGGGAGCGTGGGCGCCGGGATCATTGTTGCGAGGTTTCATTGAGGGCCGGCAGCCCGAGCTCCGCCAGAATTTCCTGGGTGTGGGCGCCGAGCTCCGGCGCGGCGCCATGAACCTTCCCGGGTGTGTTGGAGAACAAGGTCGGCACGCCAGGAAAGCGGACCGGTCCCTGGCCGGTCTCGACAGTCTCGAAAAAACCCGCAGCCTTGAGGTGAGGATTCTCGAGCAGTTGCTCAGGTGTGTTCAGGGGTGCGGCGGGAATACCCAGCTTGTGCAACAGTTCCAGCCACTCGCCGGTGGTTCGCTGCAGAAAGGTCTCGCCCAGCAGGCCGTAGACCCGGTTGATCTGCAGGGCGCGCTGCTCCACGGTGGCGAATTCTTCACTGGCCCATGGCGGTTGGACAGCGTCCATGAACAATGCCCAGTGCTTGTCGTTGTAGACCAGGGCCGAGATATGACCGTCCCTGGTCTGGTAGGGGCGCCGATTCGGCGCCACGGCGCGGTGGTAGTTGGCGGGTCCCACCGGGGGGTCGAAGATGGCTCCGTTGGCGTGCTCCACCAGCATGAAGGAGGCCATGGTTTCGAACATCGCCACCTCGACCTCCTGTCCCTCTCCCGTGCGTTCGCGGTGATACAGCGCCATCATGATCGCGTACAGGGCGGTCAGGCCGGTGACTTTGTCAGCCATGATGGTGCCGACGAAATTCGCCTCTCCGGTGAGCATTTCCTGTACCGCGGGAAGTCCGCACTCCGCCTGTATGGTGTCATCGTAGGCGGGTCGGTCCCGATCCGGCCCGCCACGGCCATAACCGTAGCAATTGCTGTAGATGATCGACGGATTGATTGCCGAGACCTCGGCATAACTGAATCCCAGCCGCGCAATGGCGCTCGCGCGCATGGTATGGATAAAAACGTCCGCCCTGGCCACCAGGCGCCGCAGCGCCTCCTTGTCTTGCTCGGTGCTCAGGTCCAGTACAATGCTGCGTTTGCCGCGATTGATGTTGACGAAAACGCCATTCATGGTAGGAACAGGGCCCTGGGCCACGAAGCGGGTGATGTCGCCACCCGGCGGTTCCACCTTGATCACATCGGCGCCCATATCGGCCATGATCTGGGTGCAGTAGGGACCCATGACCATCGCGGTGAGGTCCGCCACGACCAGACCAGCCAGCGGCCCCGCCGCCATCAGTTGTTGGCCCGCATCAGCTCGATCCGCACTCCGTCCGGATCCGTGCAGAACAGGATAGGGCCGAAGGAAGAATCGACCCTGGTTTCGTGGTGCACCTGGCCGCCAAATTCACAGATACGCGCTGCCGCCGCATCGATATCGTCCACCACCAGAGTCATGTGGGTGAAGCCGCGTTGGTTCATCGGACGCCGCTGCGCTGCCCCGGTAACGGCAGTGTCACGGAAGCCCAGCAATTCGATGGTGGCGCCGCCGCACTTGAGTTGCTGGACCAGCATGGTGGCGCCGGGCTGTTCCAACAGGTCGTCAAAGGGCGCGCCGATCTCGAAGACGCCGCCCAGCGGCTCGAAGCCCAGCGCACCCTGGTAGAAGGCGCTGGCGCGCTCGATGTCCGCGGTACACAGGCCGATGTGGCTGATGAGGGTGGTCACTGGTTCAGACATGGTATTCTCTCGATAGTAAACAACAATAAGGCATCCGCCAGGATCGGGACGATGCCGTTACCCGCTCCGGCGATAATCGCGACTTGCATCGAC
Source organism: Halieaceae bacterium (assembly GCA_026710905.1). GTDB lineage: Bacteria > Pseudomonadota > Gammaproteobacteria > Pseudomonadales > Halieaceae > JAPOQD01. The sequence goes on along the minus strand of JAPOQD010000029.1, from coordinate 47,529 downwards.
TGCCCTCCCAGCAGGGGCCAACCTGTCACAGGGTGTCTGACCGGACATTGCGAAGCTGTAGTATAATCACCGGTGTTGCCTATTACTACTATCTCGAAGTGCGCCGTGGGAGCGCAACAGGACTTGGTATGGCCCCCTCAGACACCACCGAACGCCGCAGCATAGCAGGCCATTCGATCCGCTGGGACGAACAGCGCGCCCGGTCGGCCTACGAGTCGGGCTACTGGGTGCGGGAGACCCTGGCCGAGGCGCTGGCGCGGACCGCGGCAGAGAATCCCGGCCGGGTACTGGTGGTCGACGGCCCGGTGCGGCTCGACGCGCACACGCTGGAGGACCGCGCTACCGCGCTGGCCAGGGTCCTGGCGAGCCGCTTTGAGCAGGGAAGCGTGATCTCTTTCATGCTGCCAAACTGGCACGAGGCAGTGATTATCTACCTCGCCGCCACCCTGGCGCGCATGGTCGCGCACCCGATACTGCCCTCCCTGCGCGAGCACGACCTGTGTTACATGCTCCGCGACGCGGGCAGCCGGATGATCTTCATTCCCGAGGAATTCCGTAACCACTCCTACAGCGCCATGTTGGGCGGCGTGGTGCGGCAATTGGATCATCCGCCACAGGTTGCCGTCGTGCGCGGTGAGCCCGGTTCCCACCAGGCCTACTCTGCCCTGTTCAGGGACGCGCCGCGACAGGATCTCCCAGCGCCCGACCCGGACGCGGTGCGAATGATCATGTACACCTCCGGCACCACCGGCAGTCCCAAGGGAGTCATGCACAGCCATAATTCCATTCATGCCTTGATTCGTCAACTGGGTGAACACTGGCTGGTCGAACCGGGAGACAGTTTCCTCGTGGCCTCGCCGATCAGTCATATCGGTGGGTCGATTTATGCCTTTGAGTGCCCGCTGCTACTTGGCGCCTGCGCGGTGCTTATGGAACAGTGGCGGCCCGAGGATGCGGTTCAGCACCTGTTGAAGGAGCGCTGCACGCATTTTGCCGGCGCCACACCATTCCTGTTGCAATTGCTGGAGGCGGCGCGGCATGCGAGTACACGGCTGCCTGATCTCAAAGTTTTCATCTGTGGTGGCGCCTCGGTGCCTCCAAGCCTGATCCGCGAGGCAGCGGATTACTTCGAGCGGGCCCTGGTCACCCGGGTGTATGGTTCCACGGAGGTGCCGGTAACCACAGTGGGCGTCTTCGACTCCCGGGACATTGATCATGCTGCGGAAACCGACGGTCGCCCGGGTATCGCCAGCGTTCGCCTGAGCGAGGGCGGCTCTGGTGAGGTATTGGCCCGCGGGCCGCAAATGCTGGTGGGTTATGTCCATCCCGGGGACGAGGAAACGGCCTTTGACGCCGAAGGTTATTATCACACTGGCGACCTGGGACAATGGACCGGCGGCGACCACCTGGTGATTACGGGCCGCCTCAGGGACTTGATCATCCGCAACGGTGAGAATATCTCCCCAAAGGAAGTCGAGGATCTGTTGGTTCGGCACCCGGACATCGAGGAGATTGCCATCGTAGGCCTGCCGGACCCCCACACCGGGGAACGCGCCTGTGCGGTCATCGTCCCCCGCACTGGTGCGCAGCCCGCGGTAGTTGATCTGAAGGATTTCCTGCTGGAACAGGGTGTGGCGAAATTCAAGATCCCCGAGCAGGTCGCCCTGTGGGACAGCCTGCCCAAAAACGATGCGGGCAAGGTGCTGAAGCACCGTATCCGAGCCACCCTGGATGAGGCCGCAGGGTAGTACTGCACGACTGAAACCTTGCCCGGTCATCGTCACACACCTTTAATCCACGATTAGTATCTATCCTGTAGCTTGCGGTGAAAAGATACTTTCTGAGAGGTGTAGACGCAGAGCAGTAATGTCCCCTTTCGGCAATTCAGAAATGTCCCATTTTTTGTAATTTTCAATGACCCCTTTTTGGTTGATGTGGGGGGTGCATTTGGCTTGCTGCGGTCGTCCGGTGGTGTACTACTCGGATCGCCACGGCATCTTCCGGGTTAACCAGGTGGGCCGGGAAGGAGGGTTGACCCAGTTTTCACGGGCGCTGAAGACTTTGCATATTGCGTCAATCCACGCGCACAGCGCCCAGGCGAAGGGGCGCGTGGAGCGGGCCAATCAACTTGATGCGCTATCAGATATATAAAAGTTTATTGAGTACGGGTTCATCGGATAGTTATTTTGGCACTAGCTTGCCGATCTCGACAAGGCCAACACCGGTTTCGCCAGTCTGCTTCAGTAATAAAGGCGTGAAATTCTCAACAATGTCGTAAACAAATGGCGTTGGCAGCGGCTTCTCAGATTGCAGCGGTACACCTGAACTATCGAGCAGGGTCAGCCGGACTTTGTCGAAGTTCCTGCGCCACCGACAGGCAGTAGTGACTGGCCGTCGTATTCAGCCGGTCCTCAGATGGCGCTATACATAGCGGTAACCTGTTGTTGTTAAAGTAGTGCGATATTCAGATGACTTCTCCACCTGTTAATGTGGTGGTTTTGGGGCTGGAACCGTGTTCCTGCACCACCTTCCAGTCCCCATCTTCTCTCACCCAGACCATGGTCTGGCGAATTTCCTTGGCAAAGTCGTCGCCGTCGGCTGTTTTGCCGTACCAATCCGCTGAAAAGGAGCACCAGCCCACATCACCTACGCGAAAAACCCGCAGATCATCGCGAAACTTGAAGTGAATCTCACTGTACTTGTTCATCACATGTTGCCAGCCACCGGAGTAGATTTCCCAACCAATATAACCTCCCAATGGTGGCGCCACGTCAAAAGCGGTGAAATCGTCATCGGTTTTATAGAGATGGGCAACACCATCGCAGCGGGCTGAATCTGCGTTTACATTGTACGCGAGGCGGTATTCTTCTATTCGCGCCATCAGGTTCCTGATTTCCGGGTCGTTCAGGTCGTTTACTGGCATGGTATTTCCTGTTTAAACGTATTCAGCCTTCAGCAGGCGTTTGTAGAGTTTTCCCGTTTCATGACGGGGAATTTGTTCGCGAAAATCCAGTGATCGTGGGCTTCTAATGGGGGTGAGTTCTGCCCGACAATATTCGATCAATTTTGCGGACAGCGCATCCCCTGGCTGTACTCCCCCTGCGATTTGAACAACTGCATGGAGCCTTTCGCCACTGTCTTCATCCGGCAGGCCGAAAACTGCAGCATCGGTCACTTGCGGATGATTGATCAGCAGTTGCTCAGCTTCCAGTGGATAGACATTAACCCCGTTTACAATGACCACATCATTTTTGCGGTCGGTGAGGTAGAGGTAGCCTTCTTCGTCCAGGTAGCCAATATCTCCCAGGGTACTCCAACCCCGGTCGTTGTAAGCCTCTCTGGTTTTTACGGGGTCTTTGTAGTATTCGAATTCGGGCCCATCGAAATAGATCGTGCCGATCTCGCCTGCGGGTAATTCATGCCCATCATCGTCCACGATGTGCACGGTACACCCCACAGCCTTTCCCACGGAGCCGGGATGTTGTAGCCATTCCCGGGAATTGATCATGGTGGATCCATTGCCCTCGGTGCCGGCATAGGCTTCCTCAAGGATAGGCCCCAACCAGTCGATCATGGCCTGTTTGGTCTGCACCGAGATGGGAGCAGCGCCACTCATCACAAATCGCAGTGAACTGACGTCATATGCCTTGCGTACTTCCGCCGGTAATTTCAGAATCCTGACCATCATGGTGGGCACCCAGTGGGCATGGCTTATCTGGTGCTGCTGGATCAGCGCCAGGTTTTGTTCCGCATCAAACTTCTCGGTCATCACCACGGTACCGCCGAAGTAGTGCTGGGCCATGGAAAAACGGAGTGGCCCGGAGTGGTAGAGTGGGGCGGAGATCAGGTACCTGGTCTGCTCGTTCCATTGATAGCGCTCCCCGAAGAACGCGTAGAGCGCGGTGGGCTCATCGATGGCAGCAGATTCGATGGGAATCTTGATCGCCTTGGGTTTTCCGGTAGAGCCCGATGAATAGAGCATATCTACCCCCCGGGTCTCACGGGCTGTGGGTATGATTGGCTGTTCCGCGATGGCCTGCTCGTAATTTGTATATCCCGGAGATTCGCCGTCCACCATGAAGCAGGATAGGTCGCGGGTATGATGTTCCAGTTCCGGGCATAGTGCCTGCTGGTTGTTTGAGGTGAACAGCACTTTGGCTCCGCTATGCTCAAGGATATAGGCAATCTCCTCGGGCTTGAAACGCCATGCAATGGCAGTGAAATAAAGCCCACTGCGCTGGGCAGCCCAACTGATCTCGAAAAACCGGGGATGGTTTTCCAAGATTACCGCCACGTGATCACCGGGTTGCAGGCCCATCTGGCGCATCAGGTTTGCACACTGGATGGAACGCTCATTGAGCTCTTTATAGCTGATTGATTCACCGACAGTAACAGCGATAACGGCCGGTTTGTCGGGGTGGATTTGTGCCCAATGGCGTGGATGCATAATGGAACCAGCTTAGCCGTTGTTTTCTTCTGCGGCGCGGGTATAGAAGAATATTCTCCCGTCAGTGACCAGGGCAGGGTAAGTGGCATCGCTGTATGTCCTTTTAGCGATCTGTTTTCTTTAGTTCCATGGATAGAGCTTCTGCACAACGCTTACCGCTGATCACGGCGCCTTCAATTCCAGCGGAAATGTATGTACCGGCAAACATGACGCGGCCTCTGGTGAACTCGGGCCTGGCATTTCTCAATGATTTGTAGAAGCCAACTGGCCTTTCGTGATCCACGTGCGTCCATTCATGGAGATGAACCATATCTACCTGGTCTTCAAGATCACCCATAAATGGACTGATAACGCCAAGCGCATTCAGTGCAACCTGTAAGTCGGTGAGGCCTTGTTGAGTCTCAGCCCATTGTCCTGTCATATGAAGTGAAATCAGGCCCTTGCCATCGGGTACTCGAGCTGGGCATTTATTACTTTCGAGAACGATCGCTATGACCTCGTTGGCCTCTGTACTGGGAACCATTACCAGTGATGCAGGAGTATCAGGCGGGGACTTGAGTCCAATATGAATGGTCAAGCTGGGGACCGCTTTTATCTTCTCAAACCAGGTGCGTTGCTGCCCCGATAGCCAGGGCGCTACGCCCAGGGCAGCATCTGGCGCGAGGGCGATCACAGCGCCATCAAAATAGCGGGTGGTGCCATCAACTTCCAGGGCCACTCGGCCATCTCTCTCTTCCACCGCAGTGACCCGGGTGTTCAGCTGCACGTCCTCAAGTTGCGCGGCAATAGACTTTGAAGCTGCGCCCATTCCGCCCCTGAGTTGTATCAGCTGTGTTCCGCTGAACATCTTCATCAGCCACACGATGTCAACTACCGAGGACAGACTGGGCAAAGTAAACATATTAAGTCGTATGATAGGGTCAACCAGGTAGTCGTTGATCTCCTGGCCAAGCTTTCTCAAGGCAAAAGATTCACAGCTTTCTACATCGAGTTCCTCGAGCTTCGACATATCCTCGAAGTCACATTTTGACCAGTACTTGACCAAGGTGGGCACAAGTTTCAGCAGCTTAATTTTTCCCCAAAACGAGAGAAAACCTGACTTGATACCCGAAACAGCCGGGCTGGACAGGTCGATATTGTGTAGTTTCCCCTCACGGGCTATCGCGAGAACGGGCTGAAACGGAACGCAAGCGTCACCAGCCCCTGTCTCTTCGATTAGTTGAATTGTCTCTTTGTACGCTGGTGATAGCGTGATGGCGCCGAGATCCATGGTGTAACCATCTTTCTCGGCGGTGATAGTTCTTCCTCCTACCACGTGGTTTTCCTCAAACAGCGTAGTGGAGAAACCGTTCTGCTGCAGTCGGTAAGCAGCGGAGAGCCCCGCCATTCCCGCGCCAATAACCGCGATTTTCCTATCCTTATTCATTGGAATTCACTGCAGCCTTATTGCTACTGGGGGCCAGCGGTCAGGCTGTTCTCAAGAACAAAAAGATCAACAGGCCGCATGCTACCAGGCACCAGCCATCCGTTAGCGACCTGAAAGATAGCCATGCGGGCTTCCATAAACTCGGAACTAACAAACCCCACTTTCAGGAAAGCGATAACCAGGATGGCGGTTCCCGAACGAATTTTTTCACTGTATTCGAAAATCTTTACGATAATAAAATTCGCACCACAGGCCAGAGCGAGTAAGAACATCGCCGAGGGGACCTTATCACGACCCAGGCGGGCAGCATGCACGCCAGTGGCTACCAGCCAGGAGCTGCTCAATAGCACCACCGTATAGAAAATGCCATAGACCTGATTTCGTTGTTGCTGGGAGGCGTTGAACAGCTCAAGGTCCGCAGCGCGATAAAACAGGCAGGTGGCGATAAACAGGGTAAAAGACCAGCAAATCACCAACAAAAATACCCAGATACCGGTTTCCCCCGGAATACGAAGCGCTTCTGGCTCAGATTGATCCAACACTACTTCTGGCGAGGTTGAGGTCATAAATTGGCACGAAATAACTATCTGTTGGAAAGTATGGCACGCTGTTATAGTATATAGCAGGTGTTATAATGGCAATCGTTTTTTGGAGCAAGGCAGTCGAGGAAAGACAATCTGGGTGGTCGCCTTGTTTTTCTTCGCCTGGATAGTGGTGAATTGGTGGTTTACTGTCAAAGCAATTCGCAATCAATCCGACCTGCAGGTTTCAGTGTGAAGGCTCGTCCTGAAATCGCCGGACACCCGAGACATTCTCCGCAGATGCAGGTGGCCCCAGACGTGTAATGAATTCGTCGGAATCAAGTAAACGCCGCTTTGTCGTAGACGTCGAAGAGTACCCCTTTGACAGCCGCTGGTTCGACTGCCGCGGAAGCGATATACATTTTGTCGATGAAGGGGAGGGTATGCCTGTCGTCATGTGCCACGGCAATCCCACCTGGTCTTTCTTATACCGTAATATAATCAAAGAACTGGCAGGCGAATGCAGGTGTATTGCCTACGACTTGCCGGGCTTCGGCTTTTCAGAGCATCCGGATGCTTATAGCTATACCCCTCAAGAACACGTGGAAGGAATCGAGGATTTTCTGCTCAACCATCTGCAGCTAGACAAATTTATCCTCGTAATGCAGGACTGGGGTGGCCCGATTGGGTTGGATATTGCCAGCAGACATCCAGACAGGGTGACTGGTCTTGTCATCAGTAGTACCTTCGCCTGGCCGCCTACAACTATTGGCAAGGTATTCTCTGCACTATTGGGCAGTCGACTTGGGCAGTATCTTGTTCTACAGCGCAATTTCTTTGCAGCGCGCCTGGTGCCGATGTTGCTCGGCTCCGAGGTGCCAGAAAGCGTACTGCAGGCCTATGTGGCGCCTTTCCCTACGCCCGACAGTCGCATGGGCACGGCTGTGTTTCCTGAACAGATTTCCGGCGCATCTCCCTGGTTGGCGCAACTTGAAAACCGTCTGCATACATTGGCGGATGTACCTGTGGAGTTTGTCTTCGGGCTAAAGGACCTGGGTACCCGGACTGCTGACCGGTCAAGGTGGCTGCAGCATTTTCCCGACGCCGGTGTGCAGGAAGTACCCACTGCTGGCCACTATACCCAGGAGGACTGCCCTGAAGCTTATGTCGAGGCTATTTGTCGAATCCTCTCCCAGATTGATACTACAAACAGGGAATGAAAACGTGATACGGCAATCTCTATCTTTTATGTTAATCCTTGGTCTTGTTGCGGTATATGCGTCTTACCAACACAGGGCGGCACCCGTGCTGAGCGGAAAGTCACCGGTTCACCGGTTTTGGCCGGCACCTTAGGTACACCGGTCCAATGCCGGTCTGGGTCTGGCGCTCAGGGAAGAAACCATTGCGAACCACGCCGGCTCTGCCACCCTCCAGGCGTCTATCGGCATGGGTACTGAGCAACTCAGCCCGGAAACGGTCAAGCGTTGCAGCATCAACGTCTATCGGCATGGGTACTGAGCAACTCCTGCAATTCGGCCCCGATCGCCTGCTGAAGCAGCTGTCGGGCACCTGTTCTCAACAATTCGGTCAAAGGATCAATACTCGATTCTCAACCTTCCAGGTCAATCACGTTACTCTTGGTCATAGCTGCGTATCCTTTTGGTTGGTGACTTGTGTCGAAACAACAAATCAACCAGATACGCCGCCTCTTTTCAATTCCACAGACACCACATTCAGTTATAACTCTATGAGAATCGAAAGGAGATAAAGAATGATCATTAAGAACAAACAACTACTCAAACAGGTATTCCAGGCAGTCAATGCGATAGCGGCTGAAACCGACAATCCTGAACACAAGATTCTACTCAGCGGTGCCGATGCCGTCATGAATGAATTGCTGCTGCAGGAAGACGTGGACTATTACATCCGATTGTTTAAGCAGGGGGTCGATCTGATCGGCAAAAGTGGAACACAAACCGATAGTAGTAGCTTTGCCGAAGTCACTACTTCGTCGCGCCCCGATGTTATTAATGCGGCATTGGTTCAGGTGCAGCAGGCGCTGACGGAAATCGTTGCCAAAACAGACAGTAAAACCAATAAAGACTATCTCAACAAAGTCTGCGATTGGCAGGAAAGCCTCTATCACCGGCAAATGGTACGGGATACCGAAGTTCTCCACCGCAAGCCACTCAACCGGGACACGCTATTTGCCTATTTGCAGGAGAAATTTCCCGAGTGGAAAAATCTTCGCCTCACGGCCTTTCATCCACTGCCGGGTGGCTTTTCCAAAACTACCATCCTGTTTGAAACAGAAGATGAGCTGAACGGGCACCAGTCCATGGTGTTAAGAGCGGAGAAAAAACCCAGCCTTCTGCTTTATAGAGGGACCGATGTGGCCTGTGAATGCGCCATGATGCGATTTATGGAACGGGAAGGTATTCCAACCATCGAGCCGCTATGGCTTGAAGAAGATGCTTCAAAACTTGGCAACCGCTTTTTGGTTACGCGCAGAGACATGGGAGAGCGACGCGGCGCAAACCTGGGCAGCACAGCCCCCCTGCCCGATGAGCTGATCGAGGATGTGCTCGATGTCATGGTCAAGATGCACAGCATTCGCCCTGAAAAAAATGATCCATTGGTCATGCAGACACATTTACCCGAGTGGCTGCACTGTAAAACCGTCACCGAGTGCAATCGTTATTATGTGACCAGGTTCTTACGCAATTATATGGATGCTGCGGAAATCCTCGTTCCACCCACGTTGGAACGAGCGTTGCAGTGGCTGCAGGAGAATGTGCCGGAATCAGGTGCGCCTGCGGTGATAGCACATCTGGATTTTGGGCTGAACAATTTGCTCTTTATCGGCAACAGCATATCGGCGGTACTGGACTGGGAGTCGAGTCATTTAAGCGATCCGGCTGAAGATTTATTGGGTGCCCACCCCTCACTTTCCGAGTTTATATCCCTCGAAGATTTTATTGCGCGCTATGAAGCTAAAACGGGCAATGCGATTGGTGAATACCGCATTAATTATTCCCGGGTTGCCAAGTATGTGATCAACACGATTTGCTTCCTTCGGGCTGAAAAGATGCTGGACATTGACGATAGTGCCAACATCGACTTGTCCCGCCTGGGTATCGCGTATAAAGGCGTATTTATGGTGGGGCTGAACAACATGATTGAAGCGGCAGAAGCTGCAATGGGCCGCTAGCGGAAATCCGGGCAGACAAAGACACACTGCCAATTGGATGCAGTCTGCATAATAGACCGGCTAATGCACAACTCCAATCATCCATCAGACCCTGGCTTAGTCGTCGTTTTCTTCAGCGGAGCGGGTAAAGAAGATCTCTCGCCAGTCCGTGACCAGGGCAGGTTTATCTACCCCCTCGATTTCGACCTCACATTGGATGCTGACAATCGTGCCACCATTTCTTTCTTCCGGCTCCTTCATGGTGGCATGCAGCCGGACACGGTTGCCGCTGGTTACCGGATGTAACCAGCGCGTCTTATCCAGTCCATACATGTAACCGTAGTCCCATTCGCTTATCTCGGCGATGCTGAGCCAGTGCGCGGGGACCAACGAAAGCGTCAAAAATCCATGGCCGACAGTGCCTCCCAACTCGCGGTTGGCTCGTTCAACATCCACGTGTATCCAGGTGTGGTCACCGGTGACGTCGGCGAAAGCCTGGATCTGGTCCTGATCTATCGTCTCCCACTGGGAAACACCGAGTTTCCGGCCGACGAAAGTGGGTACAGCATCTAATGGAATTTTCCGTGACATTGACTAATCTCCCTAATTGGTTGGAATTGCTCGGTCAGCAGATACTTTGTGCTGTGGATCGTTTTTGATAGACCTTGGCTTTTCCCCCCAGCATTGCAACAGGCCATACTCTTACAGCAGTGTGGCGCGACAATCAGGATGATCCTCTCGGGGAGCGATCTGAAGTGCAGAGAGGGCGCCAACATCAGGGTCAGGAACAAACGGATTGTCCTTGACCTCAACAGCCTCAACGATGCGGGCTCGCTAGTCGTTCAGAAGCTTCCGATCATATCAGTCGCCGCCGATTGGCCGCTAATCACGGCCCCTTCTATTCCTATTCCGGCAAAGTCCCCGGCAAACAGCAATCGACCGTCGCGGGTTTTAGCCCTCATATAGTGATCGAGATTCTGATAATAGCCGGGGTAACCTTTAAAGCAGGAATAATTACTGCGCGTAACCAGATTTACCGCTACCTCTCCTGCAACATCTCCTATGATGGGGAGTACTTCGCTCAACGCGTGTTTAACAACTTCATCATCCGGTGTGTCCCAGAGTTGCCGGGACCAATCTTCAGTCATCCACAATGTCACTACTGTATGACCTTGCGCTGACCTGCCCGGCGCTCTGTTCGGATCAATGACAATCGTGAGCAGGTTTGGTGACTCTTTTTCCGAGCCAAGAATCGTGGATTCCTGAAGCGGTAATATTCTGCTCAGACCGAGACTGATTACCATGTGTTTTATGGGCTGCACCTGACGGAAAAAAGTTTGTTCAGGCTTTGGTATCGATGGACACAGTTGTAGAGCAATATCAGGGGGTGTGGTGACGATACAGCCATCGAATACCTGCGACATTGACGCATCGTTGCGGGTATATGTGAGCTTCACAGAATCAGCCTCATGCCTGATTTCCCCTACCGTCGACCCGGTCAGCACCTCAATCTCTCCCGCCAGGGCCTCGGCGATGGTACTCGTGCCATTGGTCAGTACGTAAATATAAGGCGCCCCCAATGACTTAAGTAGCCAGAATAGTTCGCCTGAAGAGGAGGCGTGGGTCTTGTTCAGCATATTGATTCTTATGATTGGGTCGACAAAATAATCGTGAAGCTCCTGGTTCAGGACACGCGAGCAGTAGTCCTGAGTACTTTCATGGTCATAGATAGCGAGTGAACCCATGTTGCCAAAATTGATATTTCGCCACAATTTGAGAATACGGGGTAATAACTTTGCCAACATTAGCTTGCTTGTGAACGAAAGCAGGCGAGTTTTTACAAAGCTTTTGCCAGGGCTCGCCAGGTCAAGCGGGTGACACTCGCCGTCACGCAAAAAACCCATTTTCGGTTGAACTTTGACAAGCGCTTGCTCAAGACCGAGTTCGCTGATAATTCGGTTTGTTTGGGTATAGCCAGGAGAAACGTAAATGGCGCCAGTGTCCATCTGAAACCCGCTCTGACGCCGGGTTAGCGTCCGGCCACCCACAGCATCCGCGGACTCAAAAACAGTCACATCGGCTCCTGCTTTTTGTAACTCATAGGCTGCGCTCAAACCCGCCATGCCCGCGCCTATAACGGCGATTTTCATAATAGCAAAACCTCTTTAGTACCTCAGCCGCTACCTGCTTCACTTAATCATCCTGTCCACGCCGGCTAAAGCGGGAAATTGCAGAAGCTGTAGAATTTATCAATTCAGTATAGCGAATGCCATGCTGAATTGATAAATTCGTTTGATCTCTGTTGTTGGGACAACGGCGGAGAACTGGTGCTGATCTGGCGGCGGCATTGTCCCCACACCTGACACACTACATTGAAGTGAACAAAGCGTATTTTCAGCAGGCAAAGGGGAAATAATCATGGGTGGAAAAACTCAAGTCGACACTTCTGTCGCAATAGTCGGATCCGGCCCTGCCGGTATGTATGCAATAGAGCACCTTCTTGAACAAACTGATCTGAATGTTGAGATAGACCTGTACGAGAAACTACCTACGCCGTGGGGGCTTGTGCGAGCCGGGGTGGCGCCTGACCATCCTGAAAAGAAATTAGTGGTCGACCGACTTTTTAATTACTACCTGAACCATCCCAGAGTGCGTTTTATCGGCAATGTGGAGATTGGTGAAGATCTTCGACATGCTGAACTGGCACAGCACTATGATGCAGTGATCTACGCCATTGGCGCCACCAGTGACGCACAATTGGGCATTCCAGGTGAAGAGTTGGAAGGAAGCTGGGCGGCCAGGGAATTTGTCGCCTGGTATAACGGCCATCCTGAATTCAGTCATCTCAAATTCGACCTTTCCTGCAAGCACGCCGTGATCGTTGGTAACGGCAATGTGGCTCTGGATGTTGCCCGTATACTCACCACCTCTCCTGAAACGCTGGCAAAAACCGATATGGCTGACCACGCCATGGATGCCCTCCGGAACAGCCATATCGAAGAGGTGACTATTCTCGGCAGGCGAGGCCCTTTGCAAGGTGCTTTTAACAACCCCGAACTGGAAGAACTGCAACATCTTGAGGGCGTTGATGTTGTTGTCGATGTGGAAGATTTACCTGCAGAAAACGAGGTGGTACTTGATAATGCAAACTGGGAAACCGAGCGCAAGGTTAAAGCGCTGGCCCGTCTTGCAGCGCGCCAGGTGAGCGATGCCCATAAAAAAATTACCTATTGCTTCTTAACGTCGCCTGTAGAATTCGTCGGTGACGACAAAGTAGAACAGGTCTTGGTGGTAAGAAACCATCTGGAACACGTCGAAAAAGGCAAGTTACAGGCACGGCCGACGGAAGAGAAGTCGCTTTTGGGCACAGGTCTGGTACTGCGTGCTATTGGCTACCGGGGAAACCCCTTTCCCGGGCTGCCATTTGATGAACACCGTGGGGTCATTGAAAACCAAAACGGTCGCGTTTGCGACAAAGGCAATGTCTTGCCAGGCGTCTATGTCACCGGCTGGATTAAACGTGGGCCAAATGGCTTGATTGGCACCAACAAAAAGTGTGCTGCACAAACAGTACAGAAGTTGATAGAGGATACTCACGCTTCTCCAGCTAGTGAAGATAAATCCCCGGCAGCATTGGTTGAGCAACTCTGTCAACGCAACCCCAAAATAGTATATCTGAACAACTGGCAACAGATTGATCACGCTGAAAGATTGGCTGGCAGGGTGCAACAACGGCCTCGCGTAAAACTCACCTCTATTGACCAATTGTTTGCTGAAGCGTTCTGAGTGAGGTAATTGACCATGCAAGAACAAACCACCTTTTGCAGAAAGGATGTTGCTTAATCAGCGCTGTCCGGTTAACACTCTGAAAATTCGAAATTTCACCATTGATCACAATACGTTACAGAGATAACAGGGTGTCCCCGACTTGCCTACCTGTTTGGTCCTCTGCCAACGGCGGTGTGCGAGTTGTACAAAGCCCGCGGGCCGCACACCTGTGGCCCGCAAATCGCGGCCCACTAATCGCGGCCCACAAACCCGGCCGTCCGGCACCGGGGCCGCGCATGCGCGGGCCGTGTGCCCGAAGGGTGGGTTATGGCGAGCCCCTACACCCGCCTGCCGACTCACCAATTCCCGGCCCCGGGCGGAGCAGGGGGGCGAGTAGTTACGGGAATTTTATGAAAAGTCTAATGGAAAAATTTAACCTATCCGCTAAAACTGCTTTCGTCACTGGTGGTTGTTATGGTATTGGGTTGGACCTGAAAAAAATATTGTCGGAAGCAGGTGCAACGGTAACGATTGGTGCAAGAGATGAAGAACGATTAAAGCAGGCAGCGGAAGAGATTCAGTAAGGGTACGGGGAATGCCTGTCTGAATCGAATGGTTGCGTCGTTGATCCGGCCTCCCTGTAACCTGGTGAACCACTGGAAGAGGTAATGAAAATGAGTGATCTTGCGTCCTTGGGTTATAACCGGGAAGTATTTCAGCCTGAGCATGAAGCCTTTCGTGAAGTAGTGCGACGATTTTTCCAACAGGAAGTTGAGCCGAATTATCGACGATGGGAGAAGGATGGCTTTTTTCCAGCAGCACTGTTCAAAACAGCTGCCGAATACGGAATTCTCTGTTCCGGAATACCTGAAGAATATGGCGGTGGCGGTGGTGATTTACTGCATCAGGTAATACTTCACGAAGAGCACGGTTTTTCTGCAAGCGGTGCTTCACTTGAGGCAGGGCTATGTACCGAATTGGCAAGTTATGTGCTGCTCGATGGAGGAACCGAAGAGCAAAAGAAAGAATGGCTGCCTTTTTTTGCATCGGGAAAGGGAATCGCTGAAGTTGGCCTTTCTGAACCCGGCGCCGGTAGTGATGCTCGAGCCATTAAGACATTTGCCCGCAGAGATGGGGATGATTATGTCATTAATGGTTCAAAAATGTGGATGTCGAATGGGCCGCTCATTTCTGTGTTGTTTGTTGTGGCCAAGACGGAAACAGAGGGCAACAGCGAGGCAATTTCGATGTTTATTGTTCCCTTTGAGGAAACAAAAGGTATAACCGTGAGTAAACCAACACCGCTGATGACAAAGGGCTGTGGTGGTGTGTCGGAGATATTTTTTGATGGCGTCCGTATTCCTGCCCGCAACCTGGTGGGTGGTGTGGAGGGGAGGGGCTTGCACTGTGCCATGGGCTCTATTGCAACTGCCAGGATAGCAACAGCGGCACGTTGTGTCGCCGCCTGCGAGTTGGCAATGGCTTTGACGATAGACTATACAAAAGAGCGCAAGGCCTTCGGGCAAAGGGTATTTGAGTTCCAAAATACCCAGTTCAAACTGGCATCGGTAAGAGCTGATATTGCGGCAGGGAGAGCCCTGATTGACAGTTATTTGAAGAAGCTGAACAAGAATCAACTCGGTGCTGATGAATCAGCGATAGCCAAGCTCTGGGCCAGTGAACTTGAGGCGAGGGTTATGGATGAGTGCTTGCAATTGCATGGCGGTATGGGGTACAGCGACGAGATGCCGATTTCCAAAATGTATTCTTTCGCACGGGTTCACCGGATATTTTTAGGCACCTCCGAAATTATGCGTTCAACAATCGCAAGAAGCTTGTGATGCGCTGACCGGAGCCGGCAGTCTCGGGCGCACCTCACCCGCTACCGCGGCGTCTTCACACCCAACTTCAAGCACTGACCTAGTCAAGAATAACCGAGCGCAAAATAGATGAATCCCTCAGCGTACATTTGTTTGCCCGTTGAAGAAGTCCCTGAAGAGGAGTCCTGGTTGTGCAATCAATCCCTCCCCGTTCTGGCTTGGGGGGATGGTGAAACTCACAACGCCGATGTGGCCGTTACCGATCGCGGGGAACTTTCCCTGTTGATTGCCCAGATTGAACGCACCCCCATAGCGGCCATGACACTGGTTCAAGTCCTGAGAACGGTTGAACACCTTTCCCTGCAGACGGCAATGACGGTTGAGTCCCTTGCCTATGCGACTTTGCAGGCGGGTACGGAATATCGTTCCTGGTTACAGGGCAGGGAGGATGAACCGCGGCTGATAGCGGGTGGCGACGGGGAACCTGTCATCATCAGCCGCAATGGAAATGTAGTAACGGCAGAACTGAACAGGCCGGCAAATCGTAATTCTCTGACAGTGGAAATGCGTGACGCACTGGTTGAACTGTTCGAACTGGTGCTGTTGGACAGTAGTATCGAGCGGCTTGAGTTGAGTGGCAGGGGCAGTTGCTTCAGTGTCGGTGGCGATCTGAGGGAGTTTGGGCTCACAGCGGATTCAGCATCAGCCCATCATATTCGAACAGTTCACAACCCCGGCAGACTTCTGGCCCTCTGTGCGGAAAAAGTTAGCTGTCATGTGCACAGCGCCTGCGTGGGATCGGGGATAGAACTTCCAGCCTTTGCCGGGCATGTCAGCGCCTCTTCGGGGAGTTTTTTTCAACTCCCGGAGCTCAGCATGGGCCTTATTCCCGGGGCGGGCGGGTGCGTCAGTATCTCCCGGCGCATCGGCCGTCAACACACGGCCTGGCTGGCGCTTTCGGGCAAGAGAATCAATGCCCGGCAGGCCCTGGACTGGGGGTTGATCGATGAAATTCGAGATTCAGTCTGATTGGTAGATCAATTCGCCGGCTTTCCAGGTCGCACGCACAAGCTCTTGGCGGAGGTTGTGGCGCGCCTGCTGCCAGGGTTTGTGCAACAGGCACAAGTCAGCACGGGAACCTTCGGCCAACGCAACAGCGCCGGCCCCCGGCTCTCTGGACGGTGACAGGAACAGGCCCAGCGCCTGATCAGGAGATATTGCCTCCCCTGGCGACAGCACGGCGCTGGAAGCAGTAGTCCGTTCCACGGCGGCGCGCATGGCGCGCCAGGGGTCCGGGCTGCCAAAAGGCGCGTCACTGCCGGCGGCGACGGGCACGCCCTGTGCGAGAATTCCGGCGCAGCGATAGAGCCAGGGCAGATCACGAGCATCGACCTCAGCCAGGTACTGGTCCCCCCGTTCGTTGATAAAATGCGGCTGAGTCACCACCCGCAACCCCAATTCGTGAACTTCCCGCAACTGCTCTGGAGGGCAGACCGATGCATGCTCAATGCGATCGCCTGGCAGGCTTCCGGCGTCTCGCAAGGCGCTCAGGCAAAATACGAGTTCGGTGAGCGTGACACAGTGGACCGCGACAGCCCTGCCTTCTGAGTGAGCCGCTTCGATGGCCTGGCGCATGGAATCCGGGTGGGGCAAGTTGGAGTCCAGCAGATGAATTTTCAGCTCTCCCCGCTGCAGCGAATCAGTATCCCGACATTGCGCAATATCAGGTGAACCCATCATGCGAACTGATTGAAGTAGCTCACCCCGCTCCTGGGAGCCGCGAAAATAGTTCCACTCGGCACTTCCATTACTCGGTGTCGTGTCGGTAATGCCAGTGATACCGTAGCTCGCCAATAGCCTGCTCGCTCGCTTCAGGTTGGGAAGCCGGCTTTTCAGCCGGTTTCGAAGCCATACATCTCCTTCGTAGAGGCGGCCGCTAAAACGCCCGTCTACCTGTTCCAGCCCTGAAGGGAAGTCTTCTGGTGATACCTGTAATTCCGCCAGCGCCTGGCTATTGAGCACCCACAAGCGGCCCCCGCGATGTTGAATGCGAATCGGCCGATCGGGAATGTATTGATCCAGCCAGTCCCGGTCTATATCTCCGGCAACACTGGGGTGGTAACCAATTCCCCGAATCCAGCGCGAGCCACTACGGTTGTTTTTCCTGCTCAGTAGTGATGCCAGTTGTAATTCGGATGCAACTGCAGGTGGCCCACATTGCAGTGAAACCAATGATGCCGCCAAAGCCACCATGTGAATGTGATGGTCGTGCAGCCCAGGTAGCAGGGCGCCTCCGCCCGCATCGATGTGTGAATCCCCCGAACTGTGGCAAAGAGAGGCGCCGATCCGCTCGATTCTTCCGCCCGTTATCTTGACGTCCACCTTTTGCTTGCGGCCTAGTAACTGCGCATTTCTGATCAGTGTTCCGATGTCGCCACCTCCCGAAGACGGCAGGGAGCCAGCGGGGCAATGTGGTGGTCCTCCAGGTATTGTCCCCAGCGAACCTGCCTGCCAAGGTAGTCCTCATCCGATGGCGCTGTTGCGGTGATGCAGTGGCGAACGGTCTGCTCCAGTGACAGATCGAAGAGTTTGCCTCCACCGGACGACCAGCCCGCCCAGCCGGCCAGGGCGGCGTGCAAGGCGGTCAGGGGGTCTGCGACAGCATCGCCGCAGATGAGCCAGTCTCCGGTTACCTGGTGCAGAATTGCCGAGAGCCCAGCCGCGATTCCGGCATCGTCACCATACGCTATCCAGTTAGCCTGTGGTTCGCGGCGGCCATAGCCGGTGATACTGACCCAGGTAAGGCCGGGGTTCTCGTCGATCAACTCCTCGGCGAAAATTCCCATCTGTCTCAGGGCGCGAGGCCGGGAACCTTCCAGTACGATATCAGCCTGTTTTATGAGTTCAAGCAGTGCCTGCCGGCCAGGTTTCCGGTGCAGGTCGAGCGCCACGGAGCGTTTGCCCCGGTTCAGTAGTGCAAAGAATTCCGCTGGGCCGTGTCTCGCCCCATCGGGCCTCTGTGAGCTTTCTACCTTGGTTACCTTGGCGCCGGCTGCCTGCCAAAGACTGCTACACAGTGGACCGGCCCAAAGGGAAGCGAGATCGATCACCCGGGGTAATGAGCGTGGGCGGGCGGCGGCATTATTTGAATAAGCAACGCGCATCCAGTCACCGCTACTGCCGGGAATTTTTCGGGCATCCGCCACGGCAAGGCCGAGCAGTTTTCCGCGAGAGATCAGGGCTTCCGTCCCGACCACTTTTACATGGGCCTCGACAGAAGGCCAATCGCTGACGGTGTCAGCCTCAAACCATGCGGGTAACAGGTCCCAGTCTTCTTCCCGGGTCAAGCTGAGGGCGAGCATGCCATCCCGGCATTGGAGTATCCGACAATGACCCGCCAGGGATCCGGAGCCGTTTCCTTGAAAACCTGTAATCGTAGCTCTCTCTACCAGGAGGTCCGCGCCGGTACTATTGGGGAAAACGTTTTCCCCCACCAGCCACCGAAAAGCATCGAGCGCCGCATCCGCGCAACTGGCCAGGGGAACCGGACACATGCGTGGAGTTTGTGCGTCAGCGCAAGTCAGTGACATCAAACCGCTTTCCGCCCAGCGCCTGGCGGGGTGAATGGCCGCGGTTACCGCCTGTTCGGGAGCCGCTGCTCCTAACGAAGCCAATATGCGCGCGGCATAGCGTTGCGAAATGCTCTGATCATCCTGGCTGGAGCGATAGTTGTAAGCGGCGTCTGGCATGATTCCATAGTGCGGCGGCGCAGGCATTTCCACAAGCCGATGACGGTAGTATTGCGTAGCGTTGATCAGTGATCGATTCCGTCAGGTCTGGAACATACCGCGAATCTCTCGCCGCAGCAGTTTCCCCATCTCGTTGTAAGGTAGCTCGTCGACTATGCGGATTTTTTCGGGTACTCGCGAAGAGCGGAGCCGTTCCCTGATCAGTGTACGCAGTTCCTCTTCGCCAAGCTGTCGGCCAGGCCTGAATACGACGGAAATAGCGACGGCTTCACCCCACTCCCGTGAGGGTACTCCAACCGCGGCAGCATCGGCGATGGCCGGGTGCGATGTGAGTACATCCTCAATTTCCGCAGGGGAAATGTTCTCTCCTCCACGCACGATCACGTCGTCAGCGCGGCCGGCGAGAAAAAGGTAACCCTCCTCATCCAGCCAGCCCCAATCGCGTGTGGGAAACCATCCTTCAGCATCGACAGCGCTGCGTTCACGGTACTCCCCGGATACTTGATCACCACGAACATGGATTTCGCCGCGTTCACCGGCGGCAAGGGGGCGGCCTGCAGCGTCACGGATTTCCAGTTCCACGGTGGGCAGCGGACGGCCGACCGATGCCAGCCGGTCTCGCACGGCACAATCTTCGGATGTCTGGGCCAGGCGATGCTCCTCAGGGCCAAGCAGCGCGATGGTCGAACTGGTTTCCGTGAGGCCATAGGCGTTGGTGAATTCCGTGTCCGGGAACAAATCCAGTGCCCGTTTGATCAGTTCGAGGGGCATGTGGCCGCCGCCGTAGGCGATGGCTTTAAGGGAAGACAATCCCGCCGAGGTCTTGTCGTCCAGCTTGTCCACGATACGTGAAAGCATGGTTGGCACCAGGAAGGCATTGGTCACGGATTCCTGTGTAGCCAGTTGCAGCCAGGCCTCGGCAGAAAAAGCAGGCAAGATGACGACACGGCGCATCGCGTAAATCGAGCTGAGTAGGGCCGATATACCGGCAATGTGGTAGGGCGGAACGCAAACCAGTTGCGCATCCTGTTCAGCGGCGCAGCAGAACTCCACGGTGCCAAGAATGTAGCCCAGCAGGTTTGAATGGCGCAATAATGCCGCTTTTGGGGCAGCCGTAGTTCCGCTGGTGAATATCTGGGCGGCGATGCCTTCCCCTTCCTCTTCCCCGGTGGCGGTGTGCACAATCGTTTCTGCTACCTGGACGAAGTCAGTTCTGCTCAGGCAGGTAGGTGTGCCCTCCGGGTTCAGGCGCTGAACTCTCCGGGTATCGCCAACGATGCAGGCGGGGGAAATCCGGCGCAGCAGGGCGGCCAAATCGTCATCAGCCAACCGGTAATTGAGGGGTACGTAGGGAATCCCCGCCAGGGCCGCCCCGAACAGGGCAATGGGAGCAGCCTCGCTGCTCTCATCGAGCAGTGCAATATAGTCGCATCCGCATTCCGACAGGAATGCCGCCGTACCCCTGGCGGCATTCATCAGGGCGCCGTAGGACCAGGAACGCCCTTCGCACACCAGCCCGATGCGATCAGGGCCGGTGTCGTCGGCCATTTGCAGCAGGAGTGATATGTTCATCAGCAATCTCAGTCAGATGAGGGCTGGGCTTTGGCGCCCATAGTTTTCCATGCAACACCACCGATTAAAAGCGTTACTTCGTTTGGCTTCACGCAGGGTTGTGTTGCAAGGGTCTGCCATCTCTGACCTGGCTTTGCATCAGCCTTATGGTTCTCGTGCCCCTTCGCGGACCATGCCGGTCAGCAGCAGACCCATAAGCGTTCCGTTCAGCAGGTGCCAGAGAAAATGTGTGCCGTAAGGGAAGACCCCGCAAACAGGTTCGTCGATGATCCGGAACAGCAACGAGACCGTGAACAGCCCGGCCCCCGCAGCGAGCCAGCCGGCGAGACGGTGGCCACGGACGCCGAGAATCGCGGCATTACCGACGAGTAGCAGCAGGGCGGCGGAGTAGCCGGCGTTGGCGCCGCCCAGCACGGTTCCCTGCACCAGCCAGCCGAAACCGGCGGCGCAGGGTAAAAACGCAAGCGCAGCGAGAGCTGACCAGAACCACTGAAGCTGGTACGCACGAATCAGTACGACAGCGAAATACACCAGGATGAAGATCTGGATCGGGATGACATCCATCGCCCCGGCCCAGGGCGTCGCGAAGGTATGGAACAGGAAAGAGCCGATGCCGACGGCCAGGACAATCCCGGCCAGGGCAACTACGCTCCAGTCGAGCCTGCCCTCGCGGCGCGCCAGCGCCAGCGCCCAAAGTGCGGCGAGGATAAAGGCGATATTGGTGACGGCGTTGAGTGGCTCGCCCCAGAAATTCGGGTCTGTACCGACCCGCTCGCAATAGCCGTCTACAATGCGGCTCCAGTCCATCTCTGCTGCCTCCTTCTACCAGCCCGCATGAGCAGGAATAATTGGTCCGGTCTATTCCGGCAAGTGTACTCCGACGAGAGTATTGTACTGTCTCTGGCAGAAGGCGTGTCCCGCGATGCGCAGAGCGTTGACCCAGATCGACAAGACGGGAAGACAAGACGGAAGACAAGATGGGAGACAAGATCGGACACCCACCTCATTGGAGGAAAGAGACAAGACGGGACACCCACCTCATTGGACAGGGGACAAGACGGGACACCCACCTCATTGGAAGGGACAAGACCATGGACAAGACGGGACACCCACCTCATTGGACAGGGACAAGACGGGACACCCACCTCATTGGACAGGAGGGACAAAGGACAAGACGGGACACCCACCTCATTGGACATGCTGATGATTTTTCCCGAAAGCAGCCCTCCCGACACCCCACCACCGTAGGGGACGCGCACGCGCGTCCCGCGGGCCGTGTGCCCGAAGGGTGCCCTGTGCCCGAAGGGTGCGCCATGGCGAGCCCCTTGAGGTGTCGAGATAACGGTATAGAGCCATCCATCACGTCTTACCTGAACGGCTGTATTGTGATATTATTGAGATCAAATATATCAAAGGAAAGGCTTATGTCTGGAAATCTCCATGTACGAAATCTCGAAAATGACCTCATTCTTCGCCTGAAACGGCGTGCTGCACGGCACGGGCGGTCGGCAGAGGCGGAACATCGGGAAATTTTACGGCATGCTCTTTCCGCCGAGGTCGAGCCTGCCTTCGAGGAACTGGCGGCGAAGCTTCGCCAAATGACCATGGGACGCAAACACACGCCCTCGGAAGAACTGATGCGCGAAGGGCGCAATGAACGGTGAACCAATATGTCATTGACGCCAGTGTGGCTATCAAATGGCTTGTAGAAGAAGAGGGCACAGTTGAAGCCCTCACTATTCTGGAAAAGGCCAAATTATCCGCCCCGGACTTATTCGTTGCGGAATGCGCCAATATCCTCTGGAAAAAAGTGCGGCGGAAAGAACTCTCAAGAGACGAAGCCCAGACTGGCGCGCGCCTTCTGGAACAGGCCGGCATCGAAATTCTTCCGACCCGGCATCTTCTTGGTGTTGCAACCAGTCTCGCTGTTGAACTCGATCATCCCGCCTATGACTGCATCTACCTGGCCCTGGCCATGGAGCGGGATTGGCGATTTGCAACTGCTGACCTGCGCTTTCAACACAAAGTCCGGGAACATCAATCCGGACAATATTCAAGTATCGTCCTATCTCTTACTGAGGCAGCGGCCGAGCTGACTGGAAAAAAGGGATCGGTGACAGACAAGACTGGACATGACGGGACACCGGACATGACATGAGACAAGACGGGACACCAGACAAGACGGGACACCCACCTTTTTGGGGACCCGTGCACGCGACAAGACGGGACAAGACGGGACACCCACCTGTTTTGAGACCCCGTTAGTTTTATCTTGAAGGAAGTGATGGGCGCCCCAAGCTTGATGATCGATCCTGATTGTCGCCGTGCAAGCCGGAAGCCGAAACACATACAGGCGCACGTCTTCTGGAACAGGCCAGCATCGAAATCCTTCGCCCAATTTTGTGAAATTCACCTAAACTGTTACGCCAAGCCCAGGATTTTTCCAATCGGGAGATGACAGTGAGCGAAGCGCCACCGATTGATTTCGAGGAAGTTGCAAGCGGAATTTATCTGGAAGGCCTGGCGGTGGATTCCAGGCGCAACATAGTCTGGTACAGCGATGTTATCGGTGGCGGTATTCATGGAGTCAAGCCGGACGGCAGCGTTCAATCATTTAATACCGGGAGGCTGTGGACAGGGGGGGTGATGCTCAACGAAGATGGGGCAGTGCTCTCGTCCGGCCCGGGCGGTATTTTGTGGAACCACCCGGAAACAGGTAAATCCGCTTGGCTGTTGCACGAAATGGATGGCGAGGTCATTAACGGCATCAACGAAATGATGCCTGACGGCAGGGGTGGCATCTTTTTCGGGACCGTCGATATTGAAAGAGTCGAACGTGGTGAATCCACCCGCCCCACGGCAATATATCAACTCACGGTCGATCGCGAATTGATAAAACGAGCCGATGGGATTGGCTTTTCCAACGGTATCATGTATGACAAAAAGCGTGCGAAGTTCTATTGCAACGACACGTTTCACTGTACCTGGGCGTTCGATGTTCAAGCCGACCTGACGCTGGTCAATAAAAGTAAGTTGATAGAGAAGGAAGATGTCGACGGAATGGCATTGGATGCCGAGGGCAATATCTGGATTACCGGTTGTCACTCGAACTACCTCACCAGGGTTCGGCAGGATGGCGCTCTTTTATCTCCCGTCGAAACGCCCGCCGGCGCCATTACCCAGGTCCGCTTCGGTGGAGCGGATATGAGACATTTACATCAATTCTATCCCCGCGGATGGCGCGGATGGTTTAAAGGATGGAAATCTTCCCACCGCGAAAAATTCCATCATGTACCGTGGCCGCTCCCAGTCGCCGGGCATGCCGGTGGCGGCTGCGAGGTTCAGAGTCGGTTAGGCCAGCGATGAGTCAAGGTATATTTCGGGCCAGATGAATGGCGCCGAATGCGGCAGCACAAAGTTATTGGTATTTCTGTTGCCGCTGATATTGGCAACAATGACAAGAGGCTTTGCTCGAATTACCTGCCGGGGAGGCGCATATGGAAACAGGAAAAATGCTGAAGGTTGCACTGGTTACGGGGGGCGGATCGGGCATGGGCGAGGCGACCAGCCTCAGGTTCGCCAGGGAAGGGATGGCGGTTGGCGTACTGGACATCAACGGCGAGGCTGCCGCCGCGGTGGCCGGGGTGATCCGAAAGACAGGTGGCAGAGCTATCGACCTACGTGCGGATGTATCGGATAAAGCCCAGGTGGCGGCGGCTGTCTCCCGTTTACGCGAGGAACTGGGTCCGATTACCGTACTGGTCAACAATGCGGCAATCGAGGAATTCGGCGCCTTCAATGAAATAACGGAAGACAGTTGGGACAGGCTCATGGATGTAAATCTGAAGAGTGTCTACATCGTCACCCAGGCCGTGTTGCCAGACATGGAAGCGATCAGTTGGGGGCGCATAATCAATATTTCTTCTTATGGCGCCCAGTTGAGCGCACCCTATATGAGCCACTATTTTGCCAGCAAGGGTGGGGTGATTTCGCTGACCCGCGGCTTGGCGGCTGAACTGGGAGCCAAGGGCATCACAGTTAATTCGATTTCCCCCGGTTTTATTGACACACCCATGTCCAGGCGCGCAATTGGGGAAGAACAATTTCCTGTCGCGGCGGAAACAATCTATGGCGCTTACCCGATTCCTCGCTTGGGCAAGCCTGAAGAAATAGCCGCGGCCTGTGCATTCCTGGCTTCTGATGATGCTGCTTACATTACCGCCCAAACACTGGGCGTGAATGGTGGAGCAACCGTGTGACGCTTTCTTGACAAGCGGAGACAAGATGGGGACAAGATGGTGGGACAAGACGGGACACCCACCTGTTTTTGGGGGCCTGTGCACGCAGAACCGAGCCTGAGAAGTGGGGCGCTACATGTGGTGTGCAAAATGCTCTTCGATCCAGTCGACGAAGGTACGCGACGCCGGTGTCTCTTCATGTTTGGCCGGCTGCAGCAGGAAGTAGCCTTCGGGCATTGCCACGCTGTGGTCGTAGGCGCGCTCAAACTGGTCATCCCTGAGTAACCGACTTGCCAGCGTGTCGTGCGCCATCGAGAGGCCGGCGCCGTTCATGGCCGCGGTCATCCCGACCACGTATGTGGACGCGAGGTTGACGCTCCGTTCCGGTGGCAGGGCATGACCCTGGCTGGTGAGCCATGCTTCCCAATTGGTCGTCACGCCCGCGCAGTCGAAAAGCGGTGCGGTTCTCCAATCGCGCATAGACGGCTCCGCATCTGGTGCGCAAACCGGATAGGCCCTTTCGGCTGCGAGCCGCTTTGCTGTTTTCGGCATCAGGGCCGGGCGCCCAAAACGAATTTCCACTTCCGGTACGCCTTCGACATTCTGTGGATTCCAGATGGGTGTCGTCAGATTGAAAGATAGCCAGGGATGGGCTCGCAGCAGGGCGCCGAGCCGTGGGGCGAGCCAGAAGGTCGAGAAAGCGAGGTTGACCCTCACCCTCAACTGCCGTCCCCGGTGGCCGGTGAGTGCGCGGGTTCCGGCGGCGAGGGTCTCGAACGCCTCCTGCACAACGGGGAGGTAGTTCAAACCGCCTTCGGTCAACTGAAGCGCGCGGGTCCCGCGGATGAACAGCGTCATGCCAAGTGCGGATTCAAGACTGCGAACGTGCTGCGACACCGCCGATTGCGTGAGGTTCAGCTCGCCCGCTGCCTGAGTGAAGGAAAGGTGCCGTGCGGCGGCCTCGAATGCGCGAAGCCACGTGAGCGGAGGCAGGTTTGTCATGGGGGAAAACTCCATGCGCAACGAATGCATTACTATTCTTAATGCTATGCCTTAAGATCTATCGCTTGTCAATTCCAGGCCGGGTAGGCAGCATACCCGTACGCCCCCACTGCTGGTTGATTGCAATGTCTGTCCGATCTCAGTTTGTGGAACGGCCGGAGCTTGCTCACTGGGAAGCCCGTGTCGACCTGGCCGCCGTTCTGCGCTGGACGGCGCGCCTCGGCATGCACGAGGCGGTTGCCAATCATTTCAGCTTGGCGGTGAACCCGGAGGGAACCCGCTTCCTGATCAACCCGAACCAGATGCATTTCGCCAGGATTCGAGCGTCGGACTTACTCGAGTTGGATGCCCACGACAAGGAGACGTTGAGTCGGCCCGGAGCGCCGGATGCAACAGCCTGGGGGTTGCACGGTTCGCTCCATCGACGCTGCCGGCACGCGCGCTGTGTCATGCACCTCCATCCCCCCTTCGCAACTGTGCTGGCGAGCCTCGAAGACAGCATCCTGCCGCCGATCGATCTGAATACCGCCACGTTCTTCAACCGGATGATCGTCGATACGGCGCTTGCCGGCCTCGCCTTCGAGGCGGAAGGCGAACGCTGCGCAGCCATGCTGACCGATCCCAGGATCAGGATCATGGTCATGGGCAACCACGGGGTCCTCGCGATCGGCGACAGTGTGGCCGACACCTTCAACCGTCTTTATTACTTCGAACGCGCTGCGCAGACCTATATTCGTGCGTTGCAGACCGGCAAGCCGCTCCGGCGCATGTCCGCCGAAATTGCCGAGAAGGTTGCCCGCGACCTGGAACGGTATCCGGGCCAGGCCGAAAGCCATATCGCGGAGATCAAGTCCCTCCTTGATGAGGAAGGCTCGAATTATGCGAGCTGAGGATGCTACATCCGATCTTACGCCGACCAACGCCGCCTCGAGTGGCGTGACGCTCGACAGGAAGACGCTGAAGACGCTCGCGAGGCGAAGCGACCGCCCGGGCCTTGTCTATCTGGCCCGGTGGGGCGCCGGACTGCTCGTAACGGGCTCCTTCGTATGGCTGTCTCTTGGCAGTTGGTGGCTGTGGCCGGCAATGTTCGTGCATGGTGTGCTGCTGAGCGTTCCGGCCTATGCCATTAGCCACGAGACGGCGCACGGCACGGCCTTCCGCAGTCATTGGCTGAATGAAACGGTGCTCTGGATCGGCTCGTTACTCTACATGGAGGAGCCGCTGCACCGGCGCTATACCCACACCAACCACCATACCTTTACCTGGCATGTCGGCAAGGACAGTCAGATGCCGTTCGACACGCCGATGGCGCTGGGCGGGTGGCTGGCGGAAGTCTCCGGGTTCGCTCTGATGCGCTTTCATGCGAGCGTCATGCTGCGTCTGGCGAGCGGACGCCACTCCGACATGATGAGGATGGTCGCTCCAGACGACGAACTCCGGAAGATGTCGCGCAATGTTTGGATCTTTCTGGCTGTCTACGCCTCAATCGGCTTGGCGATCGCGCTCGGGGTACACTGGCTGGCATGGTTCCTGGTTCTGCCGCGTCTTCTGGGGGCGCCGGTCATGCTCCTGTTCACGCTGATCCAGCATGTCGAGATGGCGGAGAACGCTCCGTCCATTTTGCAGAGCACGCGTTCGTTCAGGAACGGGAGGCTGGGCCGATTCCTCTACATGCACATGAACAACCATGTGGAGCACCATCTCTACCCGCAGGTGCCGTTCTTCGCACTGCCGGCGCTTCGCGAGGCCGTCGCCTCACAGGTTCCAGCTCCCGACCCCGGGTTCGTCCAAACCAACTGGGAGGTGTTCACCCTGGTCGTGCGGCGGACCCTGGGTCTTGCGGCCAGGGCGGTATCCATCCGCCAGGCGCCACACATGGCCACCGTCGGCGGCGTCAAGCGGCATATGGCACACCGGACCATGTGATGCGCCGGATCTACACCTACGGCGGCTGAGCACGAGAAGCTTCGCGAAGCGATGGATGCGTGGCAGCCGCTGCACCAGTGAACGACGCAGCCGACTATGCGAGGCCCTTCGCCGCCAAGCCCCAGTCTCTGACGCTGGAGCAGGCCGCCTGGATCACGCCGCCCGCCCAGGCGACTGATACCGAGAGCTTGATCGACGTACCACGCATGCGCGCTTGGCGGCGCAACCGCCTGCGCGAACAGATCGCCGCCTACGGCCTCGACGCCGTCGTCCTGGTCGAGCCACTGTCGATCCGCTACGCTGTAGGCGTACGCAACTGCACGCTGTTTCAGATGCACATCCAGGCGGGTTACCTCTTCATGCCCGCCGATGGCCCGGTGATCTACTTCGACACTCAGCCGGGACGCGAGACCGCCCGGCAGCTCGAGACCATTGACGAGGTCCGCGACGACCTCGTGCCACTGTCACACATGTTTTCCGGCGAACGGCACCAGGAGAAGACGCGCGAATGGGCCGTGCAAATGAGCGATCTGCTTGAGAAGCACTGCGGGGCCGGCGCCAGAGTCGGCGTCGATCGTAGCGGCATTCACGCCGAGCAGGCGCTGACTGAGCGGGGCTTCACCCTCGTCGATGCAGCCCCGGTGCTCGCTCATGCCCGCAAGATCAAGTGCCCTGAGGAAATACTGGCCATGAACCTCGCTCTCGCGGTGGCCGAAGACGGCATGACTCGCATGCGCACTGCGTTACGCAACGGCATCACCGAGCAGGCGCTGTGGGCATTGATCTGGCAGGCTCTCATCGAGCATGGCGGCGAGTGGCTCGACTACCGCCTGCTTGCATCCGGGGAGCGGACGAATCCCTGGCAGCAGGAAGCCTCGAGCCGGACGATTCGGGCAGGAGATCTGGTGGTATTCGACTGCGGCATGGTCGGACCGTTCAGTTATGGGGCAGATGTCAGCCGGGCCTTCCACTGCGGGCCGGGGCGGCCGAGCGACAAGCAGAAGAAGCTCTACACACTCGCCTGGAACGAGGTGATGCACAACACGCAGTTGCTGAAGGCCGGAACTTCGTTCCGCGAGTTCATTGCCGGCCGCCATGTTCAGGAGCTCGGCTTCGGCGACCAGCCCTATCCCTGTGCGGCCCACGGTGTGGGCATGGCTGACGAGTGGCCGGTCATCCTCCATTCGGCGGATCATGAAGATCACTATGACGGCGAGTTCGAAGCCGGTATGGTGATCTGCACTGAGAGCTATGTCGGTGAGGTCGGTGGCGTCGAGGGCGTCAAACTGGAGGATCAGGTACTCATCACCGATTCGGGTCCGATTACTCTGTCGCGCTATCCGTTCGAAGACACGCTTCTTTCCCGCGAAACCTGACCGAGAGGGCCTGCCGTGAGCGAGTGGATAGAAGTCTGCGCGACTGACTGCATCGACGAAGAGGATGTCATTCGCTGGGATCACGATAGCAGGTCGTTTGCAATCTACCACACAAAAAAGGGATTCTTCGCCACCGCTGCATACTGCACCCACCAGCAGGCTGATCTTGAGGACGGAGTCGTTATCGGCGCAGTTATCGAATGCCCGCTGCACCAGGGTCGTTTCGACATTGCCACAGGCAAGGCGCTGCGTGCGCCGGTACGCATTGATCTCGCCACCTTTCCCGTCAAGGTCGAAGGCGGCATCGTTTTCATCAACATCTGAAGGTGGTTCCGGGCCGGCGAACCGGTCATCATCAGTGAGTGGCGCCGGCTGAAGCAAAACTACCCGCCGGTAGCATAGCGGGGGCGATTTGTTTAGAATTGCTTCCCCTTTTTCTCGGACACAAGTCACTGCCGTGCAGTCAACCGTGAGCCATGCAACGCCCCCCATGTCCCGTCCAGGGCCTGGCGGGCTGTACGATCCTGCCTACGAGAAGGACAGTTGCGGCGTCGGCTTCGTGGCGGACATGAAGGGCCGCCCCAGCCGCGCCATCGTGCTGGATGCGGACCACGCCCTGCGCCGCATGAACCATCGGGGCGCCTGTGGCTGTGAAGAAAATACCGGTGACGGCTGCGGAATCCTGACGGCCATTCCGAACAAGTTTCTGCGGAAGGCGGCAACACAAGTCTTTGGCGTCGACCTCCCGCGACCCGGCCATTACGCTGTTGGCAATGTGTTCCTGCCCCAGGACGCAGGGGAGCGCGCTCATTGCCAGACCAAGGTGGAAGAGTTTATCGCCATGCAGGGGCAGCACTGCATCGGCTGGCGAGACCTGGAGGTAGAGCCGGAAAAAGCCGACGTGGGACCGACCGCCCTCGCCTCCATGCCGGTGATCAAACAGTTGTTTGTGGCGGCCGCCGCTGGTTTCAGCGGCGACGATTTTGAGCGTCAGTTATATATCATTCGCAAACTGAGCACCCGTGAGTTGCGCCAGGACCAGGGTTTGGCCGAGGCCAAGAGCTTTTATATCTGCAGCCTGTCTTCCAAGGTGCTGGTATACAAGGGCATGCTCACTCCAGACCAACTCATGCCGTTCTATCCCGACCTGCAGGATCCGGACTACGAGACCCATCTGGCCATGGTGCACTCCCGTTTCAGCACCAACACCTTCCCCTCCTGGGACCGGGCCCAGCCCAACCGTTTCATGAGCCACAATGGGGAAATCAATACCCGCCAGGGCAATATCAATTCCATGCGCGCCCGCCAGGGGGTGGTGCAGAGCAGGTTGTTCGGCGATGAGTTGGAGAAGCTGTTTCCGGTTGTGGAGCCAGACTGTTCCGACTCCGGCAGCTTCGATAATGTGCTCGAATTCATGCTCATGAATGGCCGCACCCTGCAAGAGGCCATCATGCTGATGATTCCAGAGGCATGGCAGAACGACGACAACATGCCCCGGGCCAAGCGGGATTTCTACGAATACAACTCCACCATGCTGGAACCCTGGGATGGCCCGGCCTCCATCGCCTTTACCGATGGCCATTACATCGGCGCGGTGCTTGACCGCAATGGCCTGCGCCCCAGCCGCTATTACATTACCCATGACGACAGAGTCATCATGGCTTCCGAAGTGGGTGTGGTGGAAGTGGACCCCGCCAACGTCAAATACAAGGGCCGCCTGCAGCCGGGCAAGATGTTCCTGCTGGATTTCGAGCAGGGCCGGCTGGTTACCGACGCCGAACTGAAAGAGGAGTGGTCGCAGTCAAAGCCCTTTGGGGAATGGCTCGAAAGGCAGCGCATTGACTTGGCCGAGTTGCCCGCCATGGAGCCTCGGGGCTTCACGCCGGAGAACCTGACCGAGCGCATGAGGGTGTTCGGTTTTACCAGTGAAACCATGCAGTTCATGCTGCTGCCGCTGGTACAGGAACTGCGCGACCCGGTCAGCTCCATGGGGAATGACAGCGCCCTGGCCTGTCTTTCCGACATGCCGCGAATGATTTATGACTATTTCAAGCAGATGTTCGCCCAGGTCACCAACCCGGCGATAGACTCCATCCGCGAAGAAGTGGTGATGTCCCTGGAGTGCTACATCGGACCGGAGGGAAACTTGCTGGAGCCCGGAGAGGAACACGCCCATCGGTTGCGTATTCCGCATCCCATTCTGAGCAATTCGGAACTCGCGGCGCTGCGCCATGTGGATCATCGGGGCTGGCGCAGCAAGGTGATAGACATCACCTACGATGAATCAGAGCGGGAAGCCGGCCTGCCGGCAGCGTTGCAGCAGTTCTGTGAACAGGCCAGTCAGGCGATAGCCGATGGCTACAGTCTGCTGGTGTTATCCGACCGCGCCACCAGTGCAGAACGGGTGCCGGTGAGCGCCCTGCTGGCCGCCGGCGCGGTACACCAGCACCTGGTCAAACCCCCCGGGCGCCCTCGCATGGGCATTGTGCTGGAAACCGGTGAAGCCCGCGAGGTTCACCATCACTGCATGTTGCTGGGTTACGGTGTTGATGCCATCAACCCCTACCTGGCCTATGAATCCCTGTGGCAAGCCCGGCGCGACGGGCTGTTGCCCGGTGATCGCTTCGACAGTGATGAAAAGATTGTCGCAGCTTATCGCAAGGGTGTGGCCAAGGGCATGTTGAAAGTCATGGCCAAAATGGGTATTTCCACGCTGCAATCCTACAAGGGCGCACAGATCTTCGAGGCGGTGGGTATTGCCGACGAGGTCATTGAAGGCTGTTTCAAGGGCACCCCCAGCCGGGTCAGCGGAGTTGGTTTTGCCGTGTTGGCGGAGGAGTCCCTGCGCCGCCACGAAATGGCCTTTCCCAGCGTCAATACCACACCCATCCGGGTATTGGAAAACCCGGGCGAAGTACATTGGCGCGATGGCGGCGAACGCCATATGTGGAACCCGCGGACCATTTCTGCATTGCAGGAGGCAGCCCGCGGCAACAGCCGCGAGGCCTATGCCGACTTTGTCGCCGCTTCCGACCTGGAAGCCACTCGCGGTTCGACCTTGCGCGGCCTGATGGCTTTCAAGGAGGGAGCCAATGGCGGCCCCATCGACATTGAGGAAGTGGAAGATGCGCGCTGCATCGTCAGGCGTTTCTGCACCGGCGCCATGAGCTTTGGCTCGATTTCACAGGAGGCCCATGAATCCCTGGCCCTGGCCATGAACAGGATCGGCGGTAAATCCAACACCGGCGAGGGTGGCGAGGACGCCGAACGCTTCAAGACCCTGCCCAATGGCGACTCCAGGCGTTCCGCGATCAAGCAGGTCGCATCCGGCCGCTTTGGCGTCACCGCGCACTATTTGGCCAATGCCGATGAACTGCAGATCAAGATCGCCCAGGGCGCCAAGCCCGGCGAAGGTGGGGAATTGCCGGGTGGCAAGGTCGATGAATACATCGCCAAGCTGCGCTATTCCACCCCCGGCGTCGGTTTGATCAGCCCACCGCCACACCACGACATCTATTCTATCGAGGACATAGCCCAACTGATCCACGATCTGAAGAATGCCAATCGCAACGCTCGCATCAGTGTAAAGCTGGTATCGGAAATGGGCGTCGGCACGATTGCCGCCGGAGTGACCAAGGCCAAGGCTGATCACATTGTGATTGCCGGTCACGATGGAGGCACCGGCGCTTCGCCGCTGACCTCCATCAAGCACGCCGGCCTGCCCTGGGAGCTCGGCATTGCCGAGACCCACCAGACCCTGGTGATGAACGATTTGCGCTCGCGGGTTGTGTTGCAAACCGACGGGCAGTTGAAAACAGGCAAGGACGTGGTCATTGCCACCCTGCTCGGCGCCGAGGAATACGGTTTCTCCTCGCTGCCACTGATTGCCCTGGGTTGCATCATGATGCGCAAGTGCCATCTCAATACCTGTCCGGTGGGAATCGCCACCCAGGACCCACAACTGCGCAAGAAATTCCTGGGCGCCCCCGAGCACGTGGTCAATTACTTTTTCCTGCTGGCCGAGGAAATTCGCGAAATCATGGCCAGCCTGGGTTTTCGCAATATCAACGAAATGGTGGGGCGCAGTGATGTGCTGGAAACCGACGCCGCGGAAACTCACTGGAAGGCCAACGGACTTGACCTGCGATCCATTCTCACCATTGCCGAAAAGCCCCACGACGGGGTGGGCACCTACCAGTATCAGCAACAGGCCCACGGCCTGGAGTTGGCCCTGGACAACGAGGTTATCCGGCGCGCTCAGCCCGCCATTGAGCACGGCGAAAGAGTGCGCATGGAACTGCCGGTGGTCAATATCAACCGGGTGATCGGCACCATGTTGTCACACCAGGTGGTCAGCCGCTGGGGTGCTGCAGGTCTGCCCGATGACACCATCAGGATCAAGCTGAACGGGACTGCCGGGCAGAGTTTGGGAGCCTTTCTGGCGGCGGGTATTTCCATAGAAGTGGAAGGCGACTGCAATGACTACGTGGGCAAGGGCCTCAGCGGCGGCAAGCTGGTGGTCTACCCACCCCGGCAAAGCAGCTTCGCCGCCGAGGAAAACATTCTGGTTGGTAATGTCGTGCTGTATGGCGCCACCGGCGGCGAAGCCTATTTTCGCGGTATCGCCGCCGAACGCTTCTGTGTTCGCAACAGTGGCGCGAAAGCAGTGATCGAGGGAATTGGTGATCACGGCTGCGAATACATGACCGGTGGGCGCGTGGTGGTTTTGGGCGGCACCGGACGTAATTTTGCCGCCGGTATGAGTGGCGGTATTGCTTACATTCTCGATCGCGATGACCACTTTCGCCAGCGCTGCAACATGGGCACGGTGGAACTGGAAAGTGTCAGCGTCGAAGAGGATATTCTCGAACTGCGGGACATGATTGAAAACCACGCCAGCTACACCGGCTCGACAGTTGCCGCATGGGTGCTGGAAAACTGGGCCGAGGCCCTCGGGCAGTTTGTGAAAGTCATGCCCACGGATTACCGGCGGGTATTGCAGGAGCGGGCTGCGCGCAGCGTCCCGCCCATTCTGCCCGTAGCGGCCAATGTCGCCTGAGCGCAGTCCGCGCCAGGGTCTACTCGTGTGACACGACACTTGTAGTGGATCATCAAAACAGCGCCGTACCGAGGCGGTCATGAGTACTTGTTTACGCATTGGCCGGCCGTTCGGTTCGGCAGCCCAGGAATTCAGGAGTTAACCAGGCCGATGGGCGACCTGACTGCTTTCAAGGAAATTCCCCGCGATTCCGCACCTTACCGGGACGTGAATGTGCGGCTGCTGGATTTCCGGGAGTTGTACACCGATGCCGATCAGACTCGGTTGCATCAGCAGTCAGCGCGTTGCATGGACTGCGGCATTCCTTTCTGCCAATCGGACGACGGCTGTCCGGTCTCCAACCTGATTCCCGAGTGGAATGACCTGGTCTACAACGATCGCTGGGAGGAGGCCCTGGAACGCCTGCACCACACCAACAACTTCCCGGAGTTTACCGGCCGCGTGTGTCCGGCGCCCTGTGAAGGCTCCTGTGTTCTGGGTTCGACCGAAACCCCGGTGACTATCAAGAATATCGAACAGGCCATAGCCGACCGTGGTTTTGCCGAAGGCTGGGTGGTCCCCATACCCCCAGCCACCCGCAGCGGCAAGAAAGTGGCCGTGGTGGGCTCCGGTCCGGCTGGCCTGGCGGCAGCCGCCGAACTCAACAAGGCCGGCCATAGCGTCACCGTTTACGAACGCGCCGACCGGGTGGGCGGCCTGCTCATGTACGGTATCCCCAACATGAAGCTGGGCAAGGATGTGGTGCAGCGCCGCGTCGATATCCTGCATGCTGAGGGCATTCGCTTTGTCACCAACGCCAATGTAGGGCACGAGGGAGAGCAGGGCGTCTCCATGGACCGGCTGCGCCGGGAAAATGACGCCCTGTTGTTGTGCACCGGCGCCACCAACCCGCGTGATTTGCCGATCGAAAACCGGCACCTCACGGGCATCTATCCGGCCATGGATTTCCTGCAGGCCAATACCAAAAGCCTGCTGGATTCGAACCTGGAGGACGGCAACTACATCTCCGCCAAGGGCAAGAAAGTCATCGTTATCGGTGGGGGCGACACCGGCACCGACTGCATCGGCACCTCGGTCCGTCACGGCGCCGCCGATCTTGTGAACTTTGAACTGCTCCCGCAACCACCCGCGGGCCGCGCCGTCGACAATCCCTGGCCCCAGTGGCCGAAGATCTTGCGGGTGGACTACGGTCACGAGGAAGCTGCCAGGCTGTATGGAGACGATCCCCGTACCTACTCCTTGCTGAGCAAGTGTTTTATCGACGATGGCCAGGGCAATCTTGCCGGCATCAAGACGGTCGAGGTCGAATGGAGCAAGGTGGACGGGCAGTTCCGTATGGACGAAGTGCCCGGCTCCGAAAAAACCTGGGCGGCGGACCTGATTCTCCTGTCCATGGGGTTTCTCGGTCCTGAGCAATACGCCGCCGAGGCTGCTGGAATCGCCCTTGACGGGCGCTCCAACTATCAGGCTGCCTACGGTGATTTCCGCACCAGCGTAGAGGGTATCTTCGCCGCCGGTGATTGCCGCCGGGGCCAGTCGCTGGTGGTGTGGGGGATTGACGAAGGCCGCCGCTGCGCTGCCGAAGTGGACAAATACCTCGCCTCGTAAGTTAACCGCTACAGCTTCATGCCCTCATTGGAAAACGCTCTAAGTCAATTCAGGTTGGTGGAAAACGTCGCTGCCAGCGTCAATCAGAATTCAGTTCTGTAACAATTGCATAAGCTCCGCAGAACTCACATCGGAGACAATCACCGCCTCACCAATGCCGCGCAACAGCACCAGCCGCAGTTGGCCGTCCACCACTTTCTTGTCGCGGGCCATGAGTTCCAGAAATTTCCCGGCCGCCAATTCCGGCGGCGGCGCGGTGGGCAGGGCCATGCTCTGCAACAACTGCCGCAGGGCGGTGACCTCCACTTCCGGCACCCAACCCCGCTCGGCCGACAAGCGCAGCGCCAGACACATACCCGCGGCAACGGCCTCGCCGTGCAGCCACTCGCCATACCCCTGCGCCGTCTCGATCGCGTGGCCGAAGGTATGGCCCAGGTTGAGAATGGCGCGGATGCCGCCCTCGCGTTCGTCGCTGGCGACGACCGCGGCCTTGTTGGCGCAACTGCGTTCAATGGCCTCCGCCAGCGCCGCCTGGTCACGGGCCAGCAACTTCGCCATGTGTTCATGCAGCCAGCGGTAGAAGGGTTCGTCACCAATCAGGCCATACTTGATTACCTCTGCCAGACCGGCGGCCAGTTCCCGGCCGGGAAGCGTGTGCAGGGTATCGGTATCGATGAGCACACAGCGCGGCTGGTGAAAGGCCCCGATCATGTTTTTTCCCAGCGGATGATTGACCCCGGTCTTGCCGCCCACCGAGGAGTCTACCTGGGCCAGCAGGGTGGTCGGAACCTGTACGAAATTGACGCCGCGCTGATAACTGGCGGCGGCAAAGCCGGCGATATCTCCCACGACCCCGCCGCCGGCCGCTACCAGTGTGGTGCCGCGATTGTGGCCCTCCTGCAACAGCCGGTCGAACAGCAATTGCAGCGTTTGCATGGTCTTGAACTGCTCACCGTCCGGCAAAACAATTTCCGAGACCAGGTCCACCTCGCCCAGTGCATCCCGGATTCGCTGCACGTAGAGGGGGGCCACGGTTTCGTTGCTGACGATGGCCACCTGGCGCCCGTGGATATGCCTGGAAAGCAGATCGCTGCCCGCAAACAGGTCGCGGCCGATATAAATCGGATAGCTGCGCTCCTCCAATTCCACGTACAGTGTGTGCATCAATACCGCCAAAGCCGCAACCTCTCTTACCTTGTATCCTTTCCGACAAACCGGGCGATTTCTTCAGCCACTGAGCCAACTTCCCTGCGCTTGCTTTTCGCGTCGACTGCCAGGACATGATCGGCCACTTCACGGTACAGCGGATCTCTGACAGCCATCAATTCGCGCAGGGTTCGCAGTGGATCATCTCCTTGCAACAATGGCCGCCGCCGATCATTGCGGGTGCGGGCAAACTGCTCCTCGACCGGAAGATACAGGTATACCACGAATCCCCGTGTTGCCAATACCCGGCGATTTCCCTGTCGCAGCACCGCACCCCCTCCGGTGGCCAACACAATTCCAGTGCGCTGGGTCAACTCGTCAATCACCCTGGCCTCCCTGTCACGAAACCGCGCTTCTCCTTCCACATCGAAAATCCACGAAATACTGGCCCCGGCCCGGGCTTCTATCTCGTTGTCGCTATCAACGAAGTTCAGTTTCAGCAACTTTGCCAGCGCCTGTCCCGTGGTGGTTTTACCCGCCCCCATGGGTCCGACCAGAAAGATCCGGTTTGGTGTGCGCATAAGTCAGTCCTGTAGCGTCTCGGTGAGAATCTGCGGAGTGATGAAAATCAAGGTTTCCGTTTTGGCCTGGCGGGAGCTTGTCCTCTTGAACAAATGGCCCAGGTACGGAATATCGCCCAGCAACGGCACCTTTGAAATGGAATCAATATCTTCAGTACGAAATACGCCGCCCAAAACCACGGTTTCCCCGTTACCCACCAGTACCTGGGTTGTCAACCGGGTAGTGTCAATGGAAGGGATAAAGCCCCCCTGTCCGCTGGGCACCAGTTCGCCCACCGAGTCCTGGTTGATCGCCAGGTCCAGCAGGATACGGTCATCCGGAGTGATATTGGGCGTTACATCAAGGGCCAGCACCGCCTCCCGGAACGATGTGGTGGTCTCACCGTTGTCGGCGCTAACCTGAAACGGTATTTCAGTGCCCGACTTGATGGTCGCCTGTTGCTTGTCACCGGTGATCACCTTGGGCTGGGAGATCACCTCACCACTGCCGGAATTCTCCAGGGCGGACAATTCCGCGCTCAACAGCAGGTCAGCGCTGGTATAACCCACGGCAATGCCACTGGTGGTGGACGACAAGCCCAGGTCAACCAGCAGGGCGTCGGGAAAGTTCACGCCCGGAGGCTCCCCGGCAACAAAACCTTCATAGACATTCTCCACACTCTCCAAGCTGCCGGAAACCAATGTTACATCATCGTCGGATCGGTTGAAGGCCGCCCCGCCCCAACGGATGCCCAGACTCTGCGCTACGTCCGATTGCACCGCCACGATGCGGGCCTCGATCATGACCTGGCGAATGGGCACATCAATCTTCCCGATGAATTCGCGCACCTGCGCCAGCCGGGCGGCTGTATCGGTAATCAACACCGCATTGGTGCGTTCGTCCAGAACCACGGAACCGCGCGCTGAAACCAGTGCGGAGAGATTGCCTTCTCTGGAATTGGCGCTGATCAAGCCCACCACATCCGCCGCGCTGGCGTAGCGAATTTGCAGGAACTCCGTTTCCAGGGGGGCCAGTTCGGCAAGCTGCCGGTTGGCTTCAATTTGCTGACGCTCTCGTTCGGCAATCTCTTCGACTGGCGCCACCATCAATACATTACCGATATGACGTTGATCCAGACCCTTGGTTTTCAGAACCATGTCCAGCGCCTGGTCCCAGGGAACATTTTGCAGGCGCAAGGTAATGTGCCCGGTTACGGTATCACTGGCTACCAGGTTGAGTTGGGTGAAATCGGCAATCAGTTGCAGCACGGCCCGCACCTCAATATCCTGAAAGTTCAGAGAAAGCCGCTCCCCGGTGTAGGCGTCGGCGCCGCCCTGCTCCGGCGGAGGCTGCAGGCTGATGACATACCGATGGCCGGTCTGGTAAGCCAGGTAGTCATAGTCACCCTTGGTTTTCAACAAAACTGTCACTCCGCGTTCTGTCCGCAACAGTTCCAGCCCGGAAACCGGGGTATTCAGGTCGCCGACATCATAGTGGCGTTGCAATCCGGCGCTGATGCCGGTTTCGGGGAATTCGACCCGAACCGCGGCGGCCTCACGCACGATGTTCACCGCAACGTCCGGGTCGGCCAGCGTCAGCTCAACCTGCCCTGCGCCGTCACGGCCGCGTTGAAACTCAAGGGCTTCAATCATTGACAAGCTTGCTTTCCGCGCTGCAGTGGAGGAATTCATCAACATCGGGGCGGGAACCTCCCTGATCTGGTAGGCGATATCGTCGTCACGCACCTGGATAATCAGCGAATGACCTTCAACATGGGTCGTGTGGGGCGCCAATTTGCGTTGATTGACTACCAGGCGGGTACGGCCGCTGCTTTCCAACACGATTACGTCACGGATATTGCCACGTGAGAGCAGGAATTGGTTCTGCTCAAGGGTGCTTCCGACTTGATCAAAATCCAGCACAAATTGCGGCGGGGTCTCCGTTACATAGGCGCGGGGCTGTGGTGGCGCGCCGCTGAAATCCAGTTTGATTTCAAAGATATTTTCCGCGCCGGGACGAAAATTGATGGCGGTGATGGCCACGGCGAGTGATTCGGCGGCCGCGGCAGGAGGTTGCTGTACTTGACTGGCCAGCGCCAGCAGCAGGATGAGCATGCGGCGCCGATGATTCTCCAGTCCACCGACCCCGGCGGTCTTTTGTTTCAACATCTCAGGAATCCCGCAACTCAATGATTCTGGGCCGGTTTGTCCAGCCGCCGTCTCCTCCCGCGAGGACCTCCACGACAACCACATAATCCCTGCCTGTTTCCACCACGCGGCCGTGATTGTGGCCGAGGTAGCTTCCGACCTTGACCCGATGTATGTTCCCCTGCGGATCTTCGATCAGGGACCAGTCATCTCCCCCTTGCGACAGACTGCCCACCATGTAGAGAGAGGCGATGGTGTGCTGTTCGAGCAACTCCCTGGGCCTGTCGAAATCGGGCGGAACCGCCTTCGCGGACTGCCATTGGGCGTACCTTCGAATGGCATTGGGACGCCCGAACGGTGTCCGCAGGGCGCTGGCGCCATAGCTGAATGACTGCTGGGTCTGAAAGGCTGGAATCGGCGTCATGGCGCCGCCGGGGCGGGCGCGCTTCTCGGCCATGAACCGGTCAAGGTCGTCGAACTTGTCGTTGCCGCAGTTGGCCAGTATCAGGTACAGAACTGTCAGCAAGGCGCGTGGCGGCATGGCTATATCTCCCTGTATCGATAGGTTCTGGCGGTAATTTCCATGTTTAACAGGGCGTGCCTGGTGTCTCCCTGGCGAATAACGAAATCGTGCATGGTGACAATACGTGACAAACCGGAGATGCCGCTGATGAAAGCGCCGAAGTCGTGATAGGCGCCGGAGGCGGCGATCCTGATCGGCAGTTCAACGTGGTACTCCCGCGCCACTTCAGGCTGCAAGTCAATGCTGGAGAACTCCAGGCCGTTACGCACGCCCGCATTGGTAATATCTTCCAGCAGGCTCGGTACTTCCGTATCTCCGGGCAACTGCTTGACCAACATCGCGAGAGAATCTTCCATCTCCTCCATCTGTTGCCGGTGTGCGTCGAGGTTGGCTGCCCGAAAGGCTTTCTGTTCAAAAACCTGCCGCAGTTCCATTTCGCGGCCCATGGCGCCTTGCAAGTTGTGCTGCAAATTCTGTACATGGTAGAAGTAACCCGGTACCAGAACTGTGAGCATGGCCAGCGCCAGAACCAGAATCTTGATGGCCGGCGGCCAGGCGCCGATGTTGTCGAAATCAAGTTCATTGAGGTCGAATTCCCGCAGGCTCTGGAACGTGTCGGCCACGGTCTACTCCCCAGGCCCGGATATGGCGCCAGCGGCCGCTGCAGAAGGTTGGCGCCATATTCGGGCCAGAACTGCGTCAGGAGGCGGCTGTAGCTGCACAGTCATGATGAAGGTCGTGGCCTGTTCGCCATACTTCGGCTCCGCCTTCATGCCCTCAAGACCTGGCGCCTCGAACCAGTCCGATGCGTCCAGACGGCGCATCAGGCTGGAAACCTGTTGGTGGTCATCGGCGACGCCGCTGATCTTGATGCGTTGGCCGGCGGCGGCCAACTCGGTATAGAAAACGCCTTCCGGTACGCTGCGCGCCAGTTGATCCAGGATATGCACAATCACCGGACGGCCGCCCTGTAGTTCCCGAATCACCTGCATGCGTTGCAGCAGGCGGGCGCGTTTGTCCTGCAGGCCGTGAATCTCCGCCAACTCCTGATCCAGAGAGGCGATGCCGGCGCCCAGGTAGTCGTTACGCTCCTGCTGATACTGGAGCCGGTCGGTAAAAAGCAGGTGCACCGCGATGATCAGCAGCACAGCCAGGGCCGCAAGGCTAACCAGAACGAGCAGAAATTCCCGCTTCTGTTCCGTGCGGCGCGCATCCCGCCAGGGCAACAGGTTGATCTGCGCCATCAGTCGAAACTCCGCAGCGCCAGCCCGCAGGCAATCAACAGGGCGGGGGCGTCGGCGCCCAATGCCTTGGGGTTGACATTGG
Organism: Halieaceae bacterium; assembly: GCA_026710905.1. Taxonomy (GTDB): domain Bacteria; phylum Pseudomonadota; class Gammaproteobacteria; order Pseudomonadales; family Halieaceae; genus JAPOQD01. Next base: position 6,124 of record JAPOQD010000029.1, on the reverse strand, counting down.
CGGACACGACCATGTTGGAAAAAGGATTGGCCACTTTGCAAGGGGTTCCCAGATTCTCCTGCGCCAATTCGCCCAGGCCGGCCATGGCTCCGGTCCCACCGGCCAGCACAATATGGTCCACGGCCCTGAATTGGCTGGAGGAGAAGAAGAATTGCAAGGCCCGATCAATCTGCTGCACCGCAACGGCCCGGAAGGGCTCGAGCAACTCGGTTTCATAGTCTGGCGGCAGGTTGCCCTGCTTTTTGGCAAGACCCGCCGCTCTTGCCGTCAGACCCTGGCGGCGCATGATTTCATCGGTTAACTGACGGCCGCCAAACGACTGCTCCCTGGTATACAGGGTCTGGCCCCCGCCGAGCACACGGAAAGTCATCATGGTGGCTCCAATATCCACCACCGCCACGATCTTCCGGCTATCGGCGGGCAGTTGCTGGTGGATCAGGGTAAAGGCCCGCTCCATGGCGTGGACCTGCAGGTCCATGATTCCCGCTCGCAGCCCCGCGCCGGTAATGGCCCGGACCCGGTCGGTCAGGGTCTCGCGGCGGCAAGCCGCCAGCAGTACCTGCACCTGATCAGAATTGTCCGGCCACGGCCCGACGACTTCGAAGTCGATGGCTACCTCTTCCAGGGAGTAGGGGATGTGCTGTTCAGCTTCCAGGGTTACAGACATTTCCAGGTCGTTTTCACTAAGCCCGGCCGGCATGGCGATGGTCCTGGTAATAACGGAAGCACCGGTGACCGCCGCCGCGGCGGTCTCGAGCCGGGTCCCGGACTGGATCAGCAGGCTGCGAATGGTCTCAGCCACCCCGGCCACGTTCTGTACGTTCTCTTCGACCACCGCATCTGCCGGCAGGGCGCCAAGTGCATATCTCTCGACTCGATAGCCTTCAGTGCTGCGGCCCAGTTCCAATAACTTGACATTGGTGGAGCCAATGTCCAAACCCAGTACGGCCCTGGATTTTTTCTTTCCAAACATATGCAACACCTCAGTTTCCTTCGTTAAACCCCCGGGGACCTGGGGCGGGCCATGCATGCAGAAAAATATTCGATGATAAAAGAGCATATAATCTGGCCTTCCAGTGGCTGCTCCATGCTGACGGTTACGACACCGAAATGAAGCAATGAAAGCAATCCGCCCGATTCTTCGCCTGTTGCTTGCGGGCCTGCTCGCCTCCCTGTTGTTATGCGCAGGGGTATACCTTTATTTAAGCCCACAATTGCCATCTGTCGAGGTCTTGCGTGATGTAAGACTGCAAGTTCCCATGCAGGTTTACACCCGGGACGGTCAATTGATCGGACAATTCGGGGAGCAGAAGCGCAATCCACTTCCCTTTGAAGAGGTTCCGCCCCGCTTCGTGCAGGCCCTGCTGGCGGCTGAGGATGACGGCTTTTTTACACATCCCGGCGTCTCTCTACGTGGTCTCCTGCGGGCTGCAATTCAGTTGGTCACGACCGGTGAAAAGAAAACCGGAGGCAGCACCTTGACCATGCAGGTGGCGCGAAATTACTTTTTGACCCATGAACGCAGCTTCACCCGCAAGTTCAAGGAGATCCTGCTCTCCCTGAAAATCGAACGCAGCCTGAACAAGGAAGAAATATTCGAGTTGTACTTCAACCGGATCTTTCTCGGGCATCGCGCATACGGGTTTGAAGCAGCCGCCCAGGTGTACTACGGCTCTTCCATCGGAGAATTGAACCTGGCCCAGGCGGCCATGCTCGCCGGGCTGCCCAAGGCCCCTTCCAGCAACAATCCGCTCTCCGATGCGGAACGTGCGCTGGTGCGCCGCAACTGGATTCTTGGCCGAATGCTGGAGTTGGGGTACATCGAGGCAAGTGACTATCAGGAAGCCGTCAGCGCCCCGGTCACGGCTGAGCATCACGGCGCCAGGCTGGCCCTGGCGGCGCCCTATGCCGCAGAAATGGTGCGCCGGGAAATGATCCGGCGCTACGGCCTTGCCGCCTACAGTGATGGCTACCACGCTTTTACCAGCATCGATTCCGGGCTCCAGCAGGCTGCCAATGCGGCGGTGCGCGAAGGCATCGACGCCTATGACCAACGCCATGGCTACCGGGGTCCGGAACAACAGATCCCACCACAACCGCAGGCGCAGATGACGGAACTGTGGCTGGCCGCCCTGAAGCAAACCCCCAGCATTGGCGGACGGCTGCCCGGCATAGTCACCACAGTGGCGGACGATCATTTGGAAGTTTTATTACGCGGCGGTGGGATAGAGGTGTTGCCCTGGGAAAACGGTCTGCGCCAGGCCCGCCCCCACCTCAGTGAAAACCGGCGCGGCCCGGCCCCGAAAACACCACACGAGTTGTGGGCGGCGGGCGACCTGATCCGCCTGCGCCGGGATCTTGACGGCAGCCTTTGGCTGACCCAGATGCCCGCCGTGCAGGCGGCCCTGATTGCCCTGGATGTCAATAATGGCGCCATTCTCAGCATGGTTGGCGGGTCCGGATTCGAAACCAGCAAGTTCAATCGCGCCGTGCAGGCGGCCCGTCAGCCGGGCTCCAACTTCAAACCCTTTATTTATGCCGCGGCGTTGGCCAATGGCTACACCGCCGCCAGCATCATCAATGACGCTCCGGTAGTCTTTGAGGATGCCGCCCTGGAAGGCATCTGGCGGCCGCAAAACGATGACGGCAAGTTCTATGGGCCCACCCGGCTGCGCTGGGCCCTGACCAAATCCCGCAACCTGGTATCGATTCGCTTGCTGGAGCAACTGGGTATCCGCACCGCCATCCAGTATCTGGACCGTTTCGGTTTTGATCTTGACGCCTCGACCGCAGACCTGTCCCTCGCCCTGGGCTCCCAGTCGGTAACCCCCCTGCAGTTGGCCAGGGCCTACGCCAGCCTGGCGAACGGTGGCTACCAGGTGGATTCCTGGCTGCTGGCGCGAGTCGAGGATTTTCACCGCAACGAGGTTTATACCGCCAGCCCCGCCAGTGTCTGCCATGCTTGTGAGAACCCGGCGGCGTCAACCGCAGAGGAGCGCGAACTCAGTATGGAAGAAATTCTTGCGGCGGGGCGAAGCCCGGCGCCGCCCGTGGCCAAACGAATCGTGGATGCCAGCACCGCCTTCATCATCGACAGTATTTTGCAGGATGTCATTACCCGTGGTACCGGGCGCCGGGCGCGGGCGCTCAATCGCAGTGACATTGCCGGCAAGACCGGCACCACCAACGGCCCCACCGACGCCTGGTTTTCCGGCTACAACCCCAGCCTGGTGGCCACTGCATGGGTGGGATTTGATCAGAATCTGCCATTGGGCAATAACGAGTTCGGCGGGGTGGCGGCGCTTCCCATATGGATGGATTTCATGCGCGTGGCGTTGTCGGGAAAGCCCGAGGAACCCCGGCGGATTCCCGATGGCATGGTTAGTGTACGGATTGACCCGAAAACCGGTTTGCTGGCCAGCCCCGGCCAGACCGATGCTATTTTCGAATATTTTCAGGCCGGCCTGGAGCCGGCCGGAAGCAGCGCCGCGGATGCCATGGATGCAACCGATGCAGACCTGCGCAAGGAACTGTTCTGAAGCTGTAGCGGAAAGATCTTCGGTGTTTACACTTACCGGTAACCGCGCTGGATAGCGTTTTTCGGTACGGTTACTGAATTGAATATAAAACTAACTGGTGGCGCCACGCTTGCCGAAGCGTTTGTTGAAGCGGTCTACCCGGCCGCCGCTATCGATAATTTTCTGCTTGCCGGTAAAGAATGGGTGGCACTGGGAGCAAACGTCAATATGAATATCCCTGCACAGGGTGGAACGGGTTTTGACGACATTGCCACAACTACAGGTAGCCGTGATCTCAGCGTATTCCGGATGTATACCTGCCTGCATGATCAAGCTCCTTGCGGCCGCGCCGGCGCCCACGGTTGGAAAAAAAACAGGCGCGGATGGTAGCAAACCCAGCGGGATACTTCCAGCATTTGCTACACTGACAAAGTTGTTCCCAATTGAGTCGATTCCGGTGCCAGGTCTCGTTATTTCCCGTACATCGCTCCGCTTTGCGACGCTTGTTACAGCCTTTGAAGTCCCGCGTAATGGCGGGACAGGACACTAATGCCCATTTTTCGCCTTGCCGTCGCCTCTCCGCTGCGAAGATTCTTTGACTACTACCCTCCTGCCGGGCTGGATTCGAAGCAATTGGCCACGATACAGCCCGGCGCCCGTATCAACGTCCCTTTCGGGCGGCGCAGCCGCTGTGCGGTCCTGGTGGAACAGGTGCAGGATACCGCCGTCGCCGAGGACAAGTTGCGAGAAGCCGGCGAAGTCCTCGATGCTCAACCTCTGATCAACCGGCCCCTGCTAACGCTTTGTCTCTGGGCTGCGGGCTATTACCAGCACCCTCCGGGGGAGGTGTTGCGCTCGACCCTGCCTCCCTCACTGCGCAACGGTCAAGCCTACCAGCCGGTCAGACAGACCTGCTGGCGCTTGAGCATTGCCGGCAGGGGCTTGCCGGAAGGCGCTCCGCGGCGGGCGCCGCGTCAGGCGCACCTGCTTGAATTACTGCGTGAAGCGGGAAGCATGGATCGGGCGAGCCTGGAACAGGCGGGCATCTCACCGGCTGTTTTGCGGCAGGTTGCCGGAAAAGGCCTGGTGGAAGCAGTACACCTCGAACCGGCCCACACCCCGGCAGTCTCGCGCCCCGGTCTGGTCCTGAACGCCGAACAGCAGGTAGTAGTGCGGGAAGTGGCCGCCAGTCTTGGCAGCTTCCAGTGTTTTCTTCTGGAGGGCATCACCGGCAGCGGCAAGACCGAGGTCTATCTGCAACTGATTGCCCAGGTGCTCGCCGCGGGACAGCAGGTGCTGCTATTGCTACCGGAAATCGGACTGACGCCACAGACCTTGCAAAGATTCCAGCGCCGCTTTGCCGCCAACATTGTGGTGCTGCACTCCAACCTGACCGACAAGGCCCGCGAGCGGGCCTGGGATGAGGCCCGCTGCGGCCGTGCTCATATTGTGCTGGGGACCCGTTCCGCGGTGTTCACCAACATCGCCAACCTCGGCCTGATCGTGGTGGATGAGGAACACGACCAGTCTTACAAGCAACAGGACGGTTTTCGATATTCAGCCCGCGATGTGGCGGTGAAACGTGGTCAGATTGACCAGGCGCCGGTACTGCTGGGGTCGGCGACGCCCAGCCTGGAAAGCCTGGCCAACGCCGAGCGCGGCAGGTACCGGCAGCTACGGCTCACCCAGCGGGCTACCGCGGCCAGCTTGCCGGAATGCGTTCCCCTTGATATCCGCGGCATGCCACTGCAAGCGGGCTTGTCCGAGCCGTTGCTGCGCCACATATCCGAGAATCTGGCGGCTGGCGAACAGGTGTTGCTGTTCCTCAATCGGCGCGGTTACGCCCCCACCTTGCAGTGCCACCACTGTGGTTTTGTGGCCGGTTGCGCCCATTGCGACGCACGCCTGACCCTGCACCGCAAGGCGGCCCAGTTGCGCTGCCACCATTGTGGTTGGAACTCCCGCCTGTACCGGGAGTGTCCCGAGTGCCAAAGCCGTCAGTTGATGATTTCGGGGCTGGGCACAGAGCAGGTGGAAGAGACCCTGCTGGCGCGGTTTCCCGAAGTTACAACCTACCGGGTAGACCGTGATTCCATGCAGCGGCGCGGGGCAATGGACGCGGTTTTCGAAGCGGTCAGCAGTGGCGCGCCCTGTATTCTGCTGGGTACACAGATGCTCACCAAGGGCCATCACTTTCCCGAGGTTACCCTGGTAGGCCTGGTCGATGTGGATGCGGCCCTGTTCAGCGGTGACTTCCGTGGCCCCGAACGCCTCGGGCAATTACTGACTCAGGTTTCCGGCCGCGCCGGCCGCGAGAACAAACCCGGCCGGGTAGTTCTGCAAACGCATTACCCCGATCACCCCTTGCTGCAAACCTTGCTGCGGGATGGGTACGGGAAGTTCGCCAGAGATTTGCTGCAACAGCGCCGCGCTGTCGGTATGCCGCCTTTCGGTCACCTGTTGCTGTTGCGGGCGGAGGCCGGGACGGCGCCGCAAGCGCAGGGCTTTCTCGATCAGGTGCGCAATGGCTACGCAGACGCCGGGGAACCCGGCGTTACCTGCATTGGACCGTTACCGGCGCCCATGCCAAGGCGCAAGAGCCTGTT
>JAPOQD010000195.1 GCA_026710905.1 Halieaceae bacterium | reverse complement strand
GGTGGAATTCGACCGTGGCAACATTTATGATCCGGCGTATACGATGGTCTGCAAGATGCCGAAGGCGGTGCTGCCGTAGGCGAGGAGTGAGTGAAGAGGAGCGAGGAGAGAGAAACACCACGGCCTGCAGATTCGGAACTTCGTCAGTTCGTCCGGCTCGGTAAGCGGGTGCGCGGGGGCCGTGATCTTCTTCCAGGTGCGCGTTGACTGGATTGCCGGTTTTGTCTGTGAGGTGGCCGAGTTCCAAGCCGGTCGCGGTGACAGGCAAGTCGATTCCCCGGTCAACGGGTAGGGCCTGACTGCAGGCGCGTGCTTTGCGCCGGAAATGTACGCCTGTGCGTTATAGTGGCGGCGCGGCTTCCCACATCTTCACTAGAATCGCCCAGGCTAGCCGCAGGATAACGGCGATTACGCTGAAAACAATCGCGTTCTTGAGTGTGCTGGCTTCCATCCGGTCGCTCATATAGAAGATGGCCCAGACTCCCAGGATGATTTGAGCGATTTCTTTGATCATGCGAGATGGCTCCTCCAGGCGAGGGCGGCCTCCGCTGTCCGCCAATCGCGACACCTCATTGTATCGACAGGCGCGCGCGAATAGAACCGTTTTCTGTACTGAAATCGGGCAGATTTGCGGCTGCGGTGGGGGGCGCCAGTTCTGGTGTCTTGCTGAGAAGACCGCAGGCCTGGAAACCAGCATCGGAAGCCCGCTGAGATACCGCCTACTTCAGTAAACTGGCCGCGTTCCCAACCGGCCGCGATGACGACCAGGTCGATCATGCGACCAACGGTTACGACCTGATTACAGATCCGCAGTTTGCACAGCTGATATTCGGCTGATCATTCCGGGCTCGCCTTGTATTCAGAGATCCATGTCTCTGCCAGCAGTTCGAGCAGTTGCCTGCAGGTGTACTGTTCGCTGGGGTTGGCGAAAATCAGCCCTCTGTACCGAAAGAGGCTTCTGTGGTCGGCCCATTCGAACGCATCGGCGGTAACTCCAGCCTCTTCAAACGCAATCGCAAACCTGTCGACCATTTCGGCCGTCTCCCTGACCGAATTGTGCTCGCATAATGCGGTTTTGATGGGAAGAATATGAGCCGTCTGAGCGATCGCATCAGAGCGGCTTCCGAATGGCATTCTCGATTCGCCGCCCCCTTCATAAGCCGCGTCGCGATCCACCAGATACATGGCCAGCTCGTTGAGGGATGCAAACTCGGGCATCGCGGGGGTGGGCGTAGGGAGTGGCGTTGGTGCAGGTGTCGGCAGCGCCGCTACGAACTCCTCTAGCGCTTTGATCCGGTCCCGCAGGGTGCTAATCTGCTCCTCGTGGCCGTTGATCCGGTCAGTCAACTCGGCCAAGGCCTTGCCCACGGCTTCGAGGGAGATGCCTTCTTCCTGCGCCAGCGCGCCGCTGGTGAAGGCGGCAAGTAGTAGAACCGCCAGCACGGTTGCGATGGTGATAAAACGCTTCATAGTGGGTCTCCATTTCTTTGGCACCTCGGAAAGAGATCCGATATAGAACCTTCAGAACGCCGAATAGCTATGCCAATTCGGCCTCTACCAGTGGCAAATAACCCCTCCCTCCTGTACAAGATTAGAATTTCTGTTGGTCCAGTTGTGGCTTTCCCGTTTACCCTGCAGCTGGGGAAAGACAGATCTGGCGGCGCGCAAGATCCCGGCCCGATGCTCAGCGGAGGATTGTTTCCGGGAGCGGCCCCGATGATGCCGAAGGCCAGAACCCCCTGGTAACAGTTGCTGCTCGCGGCCGTTGATCCGCTCGGTCAGCGTATTCTATGTGGGTAGCTTGCCCGCCGATCAGAACATCTTATTTTAGCGAGGCGGGCGGCGGAGAGGAAGGGAATTTCGTACTGGATTCGGGCAAGTTCTTAGTTGCTGTGGGAGGTCACCAATTGAGGGCACTACTACCTATTGCCCTATGGCTTTAGTTTCGCTTGGACTTTTCGCTCTCTGGAGGCCAGGAGCCGCCACAGACCCAGACCGGCAAGCAGCAGGAAACCGACGCCAAAGAGTGCGAGCCCGCGGCGCCAGCTTGCGGGCGCGTACCAGAGTCGTACTTCCAGATCCCCCGGGGGTACGGGGAGCGCCCGCAGCGTATAGTTGGCGCGTAAGACAGGCGCGGCCTCACCGTTGACCGTTGCCCGCCAGCCTGGATACCAGACTTCGCTCAAAACCAGATAGCCCGGCCTATTTGCGCTGGCTGCCAGGAGGATCTCATTCTCGCTGTAGGAG
>JAPOQD010000193.1 GCA_026710905.1 Halieaceae bacterium | reverse complement strand
TTGCGCGCCGTGTACCCGAAGGGTGCCGTGTGCCCGAAGGGTGCCGTGTGCCCGAAGGGTGCCGTGTGCCCGAAGGGTGCCGTGTGCCCGAAGGGTGCAACATTGCCGCTGGAAGGCGCTGTTGGAAAAAATACACTATTATCCCCCTTGATGGCCCGTCGAGTGCAGCGTGATTTTACTGCGGGAACGCCCGGCTGGCTCCTGTTCGCACCATTTTTTCCCTACCTGGAGCCAGCATTTTTCACACCCTAGCCAAAAGCAATTCTCCTTTTCAGGTGCGCCGGGGACCGGCCGGCTCCCGGTGTCTTTGGCCTGTCCGGGGCATACCTGCCCATCCCGGTGTTTCGCTTAGCAGGCGTTTGTCATTCGGTTTGTTGATAAGCGGCTGCCTTGCCGTAAGCCCGCTTGCGGCGCTACCTGAACATCGACAAGAGTGCCGTGTCAACTCTACGGATGCGAGTTGTACCCGCCGGCAATCACTGGATTGGGTACCCTATTCCGAGTTGCCGCCGGAACGGCAAAGCAGGCGCGCCAGAAACTGCCAGGGCGCCTATGTGGACCCGCTGGCTGCCATTGCTACTACAGACGACCCGGCTGACCAACCCGTTCACACCACAGGGGAGTTCTATGAAGTGCAGGGCAGCCACTCAAAATGGACCGGCTCCGTCCACATGCAACAGGGCTACCGGCAATTGAGCGGAGACCGTGCGGAGTACGACTCGGCCAGCGGCGGCGCCACGGTGGAAGGCAATGTCGAGTTTCGGGAACCGGGCATCTATCTGCGCGGGCAAAGCTCCCGTATGAATTCCAACAGCGGTGAGGCGGACATGGATAACGCCGTCTTCCTGTTCCACAAGCGGCATGTTCGCGGCAGCGCCAAACAGCTTCGGCGCCGGGCGGACGCAGTAATCGAAATGGAGCAGGCCCGCTACACCTATTGTCCTCCCACCGATGATGTGTGGAGCCTGCGCGCCGATCAACTCGAACTTGACCTTGACCGGGGCATCGGCACGGCTCACGACCTCAAGCTGGCGCTCGGGGACACCGTTTTCCTGTACCTGCCCTATCTGAACTTTCCGATTGATGAACGCCGCAAAAGCGGGTTCCTGTGGCCGGAACTGGGCAGTGATTCCGGCGGCGGGCTGGATTTTGCAACCCCGTATTATTTCAACCTGGCGCCGAATTACGACTTGACCCTCACACCTCGGGTTGTCACAAACCGCGGTGTATTGGGGGAAGTGCAGGCCCGTTACCTGGGCCCGCTGCTGGGCAGTTGGGATGTTGGGGGGGCCTATATCAATCGGGACGACGAGTACCGGCGGGATGTACCGAACGATGCAGGCAGCCGCTGGCTCGCCAGGGTCCGGCATCAGGGGCTGGTGGCCAGGCGCTGGCGCACCACGCTGGACTATACCGAGCTAAGCGACCAGGACTATCTCAATGAAATTGGCACGGCTGCACTGAACTTGCAGCAGAGCTCACACCTGCTGCAGCGGGGGCAACTGGATTATCTGGGCAATGCGTGGCTGGCACAGTTGCGGGTTGAGCGTTTCCAGACCCTGGACCGGGATCTCATCCGCGAGCCCTACAGAAAAGTTCCCAGCCTCAGTCTGAACCGGTTCACGGCAGAGCGCGACAACCGGTTCAATTTGCTCTATCAGGGTGAGTACACGGACTTTGATCACGATACGCGGATTAGCGGGCAGCGCCTCTACAACGAGGTGGGTGTGAGTTATCCCATGTCCTGGATTTTCGGATTCCTCAAGGGCACAGCCAAATATCGGCAGATTGATTACCGTCTCGACCAAGCGGTTACCGTGGGCGGGAGCAGCGATGATTCTCAACAGGTGGGCGCGCCACTGGCCAGCCTCGATGGCGGACTGTTCTTGGAACGAGAGCTGAACTGGGGTGAAGGCAGGCTGATACAGTCCCTGGAACCACGCCTGTACTATCTATGGGCGGATTATGAAGAGCAGCAGGGTCTGCCTGATTTCGATACCAGCCAACTGACCTTTACCTACAACCAGATATTCCGAGAAAACCGCTTTTCGGGCCATGGCCGCCTCAATGATACCAACCAGCTTGCCCTGGGCCTGACCACCCGGATCATCGACCCGGGCAGCGGCGAACAGAAGCTGCTGGCCAGTATCGGTCAGATCTACTACTTTGATGATCGCCGCGTCGTGCTCGATGGGGCCAACTGGGATAGCGGCCGGGACAATTCCGCCATCGCAGCGGAACTGGCAATTCAAGCCTGGAGAAATTTCGATTTCAAATCTTCCTGGCTGTGGGACGCCGGCGCCGGGCGGCTGGATGAAACCCACCTGCGTATCTCCTGGTTGAATGGTGGGGGGCGGATCTTCAACCTGGGATATAATTGGCGCCGCCACCGGGGCGCGGACCCCCGCTTTGGTGATATCAACCAGTTTGACCTGTCCGCGGTTGCGCCGATTGCCGGGAACTGGGTGTTATTTTTCCAGACCCTGTATGACCTGGAAGAGAAAGATGGTATCAATGGTCTGCTTGGCATTGAATACGACGATTGTTGCTGGCGAGTCCGCCTGGTGCACCAGCGCAGCCTGAATCAGGCCCTGGAGACAGGATATCCGGGTGAACTGGCGCGGGTCAGCCGGGTCAAAACCAGGCGCGCCTTCCATCTGGAGTTCCAGTTCAAGGGACTGGGCGGAATCGGCGCCCGCATGGACAGCATTCTGGAAGAATTTATCAGAGGTTATGAAGGCGGCAATGAATAGACAACATCTGACCAACTGCGCCTTGGCCGCACTCTTCGCCTGCCTGACGGCGGCGCCCTGGGTACGGGCGGAAACCCGCATCCTGGATTCGGTAGTCGCGATCGTCGAAGACGACGTGGTCATGTCCAGCGAGTTGCGGGCTCGCCTTGACCTGGTTGAGCAAAACTTGCGTGCCCAGGGTCAGGAACCGCCTGAGCGAGAAGCCCTGGTCAGGGACACCCTGGATCGCCTGATTCTGGAAAGCATTCAACTGCAATTGGGGCAGCGGGCCGGGGTTCGCATTGGTGATGCGCAACTCGGCCAGGCTCTCAGTAATCTGGCGGCGCAAAACCGCACGAGCCTGGAACAGTTCATCCAGCAACTGGAGGCTGATGGTAAATCCTACCTGCAATTGCGCGAGGATATACGGCGTGAATTGTTGTTGCAGCGTGTGCAGATGGGTAATGTCAATCAACGCATCCAGATCACCGAGCAGGAAGCGCAGAACTACCTCGAGTCAGAGCAGGGCAAGAGCCTGACAGAAGAGCAATACCGCCTGTTACACGCTCTGCTGCCGCTACCCGAAGGTGCCGATGCCGCTGAAATAGCCGCGGCTCGCACTTACATTCAAGAACTTTATGAGCGAATCCTGGGTGGGGAATCCTACCCCGAGGTGCTTACCGGCAGTGAGGGACCCTATGCGATTACCGGCGGAGACCTCGGCTGGCGCAGCCGCGGGGACCTGCCCAGCCTGTTTGCCGAGGTGGCGCCGGGTCTGGGCCTGCAGGAAACCAGCGAGCCCATCCTGAGCCCCAGCGGTTTTCATTTGATCTACCTGGCGGAAAAGCGCGGCGGGCCGGCTGTGGTAACGCAAACCTGGGTGCGCCATATCCTGATTAAACCTTCCGCCATTCGGGATGAGGAGGCAACCCGGCAATTCATTGAGGAACTGCGACAGCAAATCATTGATGGCGCCGACTTTGCCGAAATGGCGCGCACCCATTCCGAGGATATCGGTTCTGCACAGGAAGGCGGGGATCTGGGCTGGACCAATCCCGGCCAGATGGTGCCGGCATTTGAGGAGGCAATGAATGGGGCTGAGCCCGGCGAGATCAGCCAACCGGTGCAGAGCCAGTTCGGCTGGCATATTCTGGAAGTTCTGGAGCGGAGGCGGCAGGACGTCACCCAGACCGTAGCCTTGAACCGCGCCAGGGATATTTTGCACCAGCGCAAGTACCAGGACGAATTACAGGCCTGGTTACGTAAAATTCGCGACGAAGCCTTCGTCGATATCAAATAGCGCCATGGCGCGGTTACAAATAGCGGTCACCGCCGGCGAGCCCGCCGGTATCGGTCCCGATCTGGCCTTGTCACTGGCCCATCGCCCGGCCGATGAACTGGACCTGGTGGTGTTGGCCGACCCGGACCTGCTCAGTCGCCGCGCCCGTCAACTGGGCCTGAAAGTTGGCCTGGTTGAAGGCCCGGCCCGGCTCGGTCAACTGCAGGTTCAGGCGGTGCGCCTGGCCGAGCCCTGTGTCGCCGGCGTGCTCAATCCCGCCAATGCCCGCTACGTCCTGGATACCCTGGAGCAAGCGCTAAGCGGTTGCCGGAGCGGGGCGTTTGACGCCATGGTAACGGCGCCGGTGCAAAAATCGGTGATCAACGATGCCGGCATTGTATTCCCTGGACATACTGAATTTCTGGCGCGGGCGACGGGTACCGAGCGGGCGGTAATGATGTTGGCCACCGAGCGGTTGCGGGTGGCGCTGGCGACAACCCACCTGCCCCTGGCGGCTGTGCCGGGCGCGATAACCGCGCAGGGTCTGGCCGCTATTTGCAGGGTCTTGTGCGACGGTTTGCGCTTGCGCTTTGGTATTCCCCAGCCCCGCGTTGCCGTCCTCGGCCTCAACCCCCACGCGGGGGAGGCGGGACATCTCGGTACCGAGGAGATCGACATTATTATTCCCACGCTGGAGGCGCTGCGCGCAGAGGGTCTGGACTTGCGCGGCCCGCTGCCCGCCGATACAGCCTTCCAGGAAAAGGTCCTGGCCCATTGCGACGCAGTTTTGGCCATGTATCACGACCAGGGTTTGCCGGTGTTGAAATACTCCGGCTTTGGGGCGGCAGCGAATATCACCCTGGGGCTGCCCATAATCCGCACTTCGGTGGACCACGGCACCGCCCTGGAACTGGCCGGCACGGGCCAGGCGGATAACGGCAGCCTGCTCTATGCCATTCGAGTGGCAGCGCGCATGGCCGCGGCCGGCAGCCAATGACGCGCCCGGGACGCGCCCGCAAGCGCTTCGGCCAGCACTTCCTTGCGGATGAAAGCGTCATCAGCCGGATGGTCAGCGCTATTCATCCACGCAGCGGTGAGCAGTTGGTGGAGATCGGCCCGGGCAGGGGCGCCTTGACCGAGGCCCTGCTGGACAGTGCAGCCGAGTTGGTGGCGATTGAACTGGACCGGGACCTGCTGCCCTTGCTACAGAAACGTTTCCGTGAGTGCGGAAATTTTCGTGTGCTTGGTGGAGACGCCCTGAATCTTGATTATTCGAGCCTGGCGCAACCCGGAAAACCATTGCGCATTGTCGGCAACCTGCCCTACAACATCTCCACCCCGCTGATCTTCCATCTGCTTGGCTTCGCCGAGGGAATTCAGGACATGCACTTCATGTTGCAGTTGGAGGTGGTCAACCGTCTCGCGGCCAGGCCCGGCAACAGGAACTGGGGCAGACTGGGAATTATGGCGCAATACCACTGCCAGGTGGAGAGCCTGTTCGCAGTGGCGCCGGACGCTTTTTCACCGCCTCCCAAGGTGCGGTCGGGGGTGGTCCGTCTACGCCCACACACCGGCTCCGGCACCAATACTCAGCGCCGCGACAGATTGCAGACTGTGGTGCGGGCGGCATTTTCCCAACGGCGTAAAACCTTGCGTAACAGCTTGCGTGATCTGGTTTCCGTGCAACAATTGCAAGGCTTGGGAATCTCCCCCTCGGCCCGTGCGGAAACTTTGGACCTGCAACAATTTCTGGCGTTGAGCGATCTGCTGGAAGCGCACCAATAAGAGAGAACAGTTCATGGCGACTTACGTGGTTGGCGACATACAGGGATGTATCAAGCCGCTGAAATGCCTGCTGAAACAAGCCGCTTTCGATTGGAAGAAAGACGAGTTGTGGACAGTGGGAGATCTGGTCAATCGCGGTCCCGATTCGTTGAAAGTACTACGTTATTTGTACAAACGGCGGAAGCACGTCACCTGTGTCCTGGGCAACCATGACTTGCACCTGCTGGCCGTCGCCAACGGCCTGAGGAATCAATCCAGGAGCGATACTCTGGGCAAAATTCTGCTGGCGAGTGACCGCGACGAATTGCTCAATTGGTTGCGTCACCAGCCCCTGATCCACACTGACCATGGCTATACCATGGTGCACGCGGGGATTCCGCACCTATGGAGCCTGGAGCAGGCCCATGTCTACGCTGCTGAAGTGGAAGCTGCCTTGCGTGGAACCGAGTATCGCAAGTTCCTGGCGCAAATTTACGGCGATAAACCCCGCCTGTGGAATGACAGCCTCAGCGGCCATGATCGCCTGCGGACAATCACCAATTATCTGACCCGCATGCGCTATGTATACAAAAATGGCGCACTCGACCTGCAGAGCAAGGGTCCCGCTCCCTCCCCCGGCCGCAAGGTAGTACCCTGGTTCACGCTGTTGGACAAGCAGGCCAGAAAGAACCGGCTGATTTTCGGCCACTGGGCTGCGTTGGAAGGCGTCACCAAGGGAAAAAACCTGTTTGCGGTGGACACCGGCTGTGTCTGGGGCGGCAAGCTGAGTATGTTTTGCCTGGATACCGGGGACTGGCGCCGTTGTGACTGTTAAGGAACTCGAACTCTACCTGGTCGGGGGCGCGGTACGTGATGGCCTGCTGGAACTCCCCTGTGAAGAACGGGATTGGGTAGTGGTCGGCGCCACCCGCGAACAGATGCTGGAACTGGGGTTTAAACAGGTAGGTCGGGATTTTCCGGTGTTTCTGCACCCGCAGACGGGAGAGGAATACGCCCTGGCTCGCACCGAACGCAAGACTGGGCGCGGCTACTCCGGCTTCAGCGTGCACGCCACCCCGGAGGTCACCCTTGAGGAGGACCTGTTGCGTCGTGACCTGACCATCAACGCCATGGCCAGAGACCGGGATGGGCGACTGATCGATCCTTTCGGCGGACAAAAAGATTTGCAAAGACGGCAACTGCGTCATGTTTCCGGCCGCTTCGTGGAAGACCCGTTGCGGGTGCTGCGTGCGGCGCGTTTTGCGGCGCGCTTGCAGCCGCTGGGTTTTACCATTGCCACCGAGACCGCGTCCTTGATGGCGCAAATTTCCGCCAGTGGGGAACTGGGGTTTCTAGCCGCGGAACGCCTGTGGAAAGAAATGGAAAAAGCCCTGCCAAGCCCGGCGCCGGCCACTTTTTTCCAGGTTCTTGAAGACTGCGGCGCCCTGGCGGCCCTGTGCCCGGCCTGGCATCCCGGCCCCGAAGACTTGCGTCATTTGAGCGACAGCGCCGTGCTCAGTGAGCGCAGCAGCGTTCGCTATGCCGCCCTGTTGGCGCGGCAACCAGTTGCTGTTATTGAACAGGTCAATGAATGCTTCAAGGCGCCGGCAAGGCACCGGGAACTCGCCATGATCAGTTCCCGGCACGGCGCGGACTGCCACTGCAAGACCGGCGATCAGGCCCTGGCCCTGTTGGAGGGCGCTGACGCCTGGCGACGCAGCCGGCGGTTTGCAGACTTTCTGCTGGTTTGCCGGGCAGCCTTTGACCTCGACGCCGACGAGCAGGATCGGTTGCAACAGGCGGCGCGAGCCACGGCCCGCATCAATACCAAGGCCTGGCGCGCCCAGCGCCTGGACGGCCCCGCCATGGGCGAACGAGTGCGGCAGGCGCGGCGCGAGAAACTGGACGCCTGGTATGGGGTCAGAGTCAATGACTCTGACCCCTGTGATCCACCCCCCGAATAAAGGGGTCAGAGTCAAAGACTCTGACCCCTTTATTCTTATTTTGATATGCTGGCGGAGCACCCCAGAGACCGATAAGGAGGAGCCCGTGCCCAAGCGCCGCAACCAGATAGCGATGTCACCCGATGAGCAGGCAGCCTATATGGAGTCGGGCCGCACCTTGCAGCTTGCGACCATCGGTCGCGATGGCTACCCGCACCTCTCCGCTATGTGGTACGCGATCCTCGACGGCAAGATTTGCTTCAACACCTACGGGAGCAGCCAGAAGGGCCTGAACATGGAGCGAGATGCACGCGTCACTTGCATGATCGAGTCCGGCGCCGAATACACTCAGCTCAAAGGGCTCGTTGTACAGGGGCGTGTCGAGGTGCTGGACGACCCGGACGTGATCCGCGCATTTGGGGCCGAAATCTTCCGGCGCTACCCGACCCCGGAGGGGACGGCGCCGAAAGACGCCGCGAACGAGCGAAACGTCCCCTCGGAAAAAACCTTCAAGCCCAAGCGAAAGTTCTACACTGTCACCCCCCACAAGATCTACTCCTGGGACCACGCGAAGCTTCCAACAGGCGTCTACTGAGTGCGCCGGGATTGGCAGAGGGGATCAGCGGGCGCCGCGTTCTATGACTACACCCACTTCAGCCGCTGCCGCTACCGCATCCGGTTTGGCCAGCCGCAATCGCAGCCAATTGACGGCGAACTCGGAGAGCAACAACTGGGCGCATTGCTCCGCCAGGGTTTCCAGCAATTGAAAATGCCGGTTTTCAATGAATTCGATGAGCCTTGAGGCGATGGCGCAGTAGTTGAGCGTCGCACCGAGATCATCAGCCGCTGCCGCCGTGGCAACGTCGACCGCCAACTCCAGATCCATGCTGATGGTCTGGCGCAGTTGTTGCTCCCAGCCCTCAATCCCTATGAAGGTATCGATACGCAGACCGCGGATGTACAGGGTATCGCCGCTCATACCGGCGCCAACTCCTGCAACGGCCAGCGCGGCCGCAAGGGTGTTTCGGCCTGGTCACGCTGCCCGGCCAGCAGACGCCGGCAACCCGCGTAGGCGATCATGGCGCCATTGTCGGTGCAGTAGCGTGGCTCGGCGTAGTAGACCCGGTCACCGGTCTCGGCCAGGGCCGCTTGGAGGCGTTGGCGCAGGCAGGCGTTGGCGCTGACGCCGCCGGCAATTACCAGGCGAGTCAACAGTTCCTGTCGCAGCGCCCGTCGGCACTTGATAACCAGGGTGTCCACCACCGCGGATTGAAAGGCCTCGGCGATATCGGCACGGTCCTGGGCAGACAGATTCTCGGCCCCACCGGCGGCCTGCACGGTAGACAAGGTGTGGGTCTTGAGGCCGCTGAAACTGAAATCCAGGCCGGGGCGGTTGACCATGGGCCGGGGAAACGCAAATCGGGAGCCGTCGCCCTGTTCCGCCAGGCGAGCTATCGGGGGGCCGCCGGGGTAGGGCAGGCCCAGCATCCTGGCGGCCTTGTCGAAAGCCTCTCCGGCCGCGTCATCCAGCGATTCGCCCAGCAAGCGGTATGCCCCCAGTCCATCAACCCGAACCAATTGGGTGTGACCGCCGGAGACCAGCAAGGCGACGAAGGGGAATTCGGGAGGGTCTTTCTCCAACATGGGCGCCAGCAGATGTCCCTCCATATGATGCACTCCCAGTGCCGGTACACC
The DNA here is from genome assembly GCA_026710905.1 of Halieaceae bacterium. Lineage (GTDB taxonomy): Bacteria > Pseudomonadota > Gammaproteobacteria > Pseudomonadales > Halieaceae > JAPOQD01. The sequence continues at coordinate 6,331 of JAPOQD010000193.1, read as the reverse complement.
CCAGCCAAAAGCCAGCGCCCGCGCCAGGGTGGCGCCCGCCATCAGTGCGCCCAGCAAACCGGGTCCCGCGGTATAGGCCACGGCGTCAATGTCCGCTTGCCGGCAGCCGGCCGAGGCCAGGAGTTGCTGCAACAGCGGCAGGGCCTTGCGTACATGGTCGCGGGAGGCCAACTCCGGGACCACGCCGCCATATTCCCGGTGAATTTCCTGCTGACTGTACAATTCGTCCGCCAGCAAGCCTCGCTCACTGTCATACAGGGCCAGGCCCGTTTCATCACAGGAGGTTTCGATGCCGAGCACCAACATGGCTAATGTCCTGGTATGGCACGCTGAAATCATGCGTATTTGTGGGTCAGAACACCAGTATAAGGCAATCCCGTATTTTGCAATATTTTGCCGGCAAGTATAGAATTCGCGCCCCTTGCAAACACGTGCCGCAATGTGGCGGCCTCGAACGCAACCATCGGATACAGGAACTGCTTGAATGCCCTATATCAAGATCAAGGAAAACGAGCCTTTCGATGTCGCCCTGCGGCGATTCAAGCGCTCTTGCGAAAAGGCCGGCGTTTTGGCTGAAGTACGCAAGCGCGAGCACTATGAAAAACCCACGTCCGTGCGCAAACGCGCAGCCGCGGCAGCAGTCAAACGCCATGCAAAGAAGGTTTCCCGGGAAAACAAGAAACGGGTTCGTCTGTACTGAAGGATGAGCAATTCACCCCTGGGCGACTCTATTCAGGCAGCCATGAAGGCGGCCATGAAGGCCAAGGACAAGCCCCGCCTCAACACCATCCGCCTGATTCGGGCCGAATTCAAACGTATTGAAGTCGATGAGCGTATTGAAATCGATGACGCACGAGCCCTGGCCGTGCTCGACAAAATGGTGAAACAACGCCGCGAATCCGCCCGCCAGTTCGCCGACGCGGGCCGCACCGATCTGGTCACGCAGGAAGAGAACGAAATCCGTGTGATACAGGAATTTTTGCCGGCGCCTCTTGGCGAGGTCGAAATCAGCGCCATGGTTGATGAAGTTCTGAAGGCTACCGGCGCCAGCAGTATGCGCTCCATGGGTCTGGTGATGGGGCAACTCAAACCCAGGCTGCAAGGCCGCGCCGACCTGGGCAAGGTCAGCCAATTGGTAAAACAACGCCTTGGCTAGCCAGGACATGTCATAATGAACAAATTGGGAATGAATCTATTGTAATTCAATGGATTTCTTCAGGCGGGTAGCGGCCTGGTGGGGTAGGCGGGCCGGAATGGATGGATTATGGCCGGACTGATTCCACAAAACTTCGTCGACTCCCTGCTCGACAGAATCGATATCGTGGAAGTGGTGGACCGCCGGGTCACACTCAAAAAAACCGGTAAAAACTACTCCGCCCTCTGCCCCTTCCACGAGGAAAAAACCCCTTCCTTCAGCGTCAATCCCGAGAAGCAGTTTTACTACTGTTTTGGTTGCGGCGCAGGCGGCAATGCCCTGGGTTTCATTATGGATTACGAAAACCTGGGGTTTCCGCAGGCTGTGGAAAGCCTGGCCCAAATGGCCGGAATGGAGGTGCCAAGGGAGCAGCGCTCCGGCCCGCAGTTGCGCGACCAGCGCAAACTGTATGAGTTGATGGAGCGGGCCGCCCGTTTCTACCAGCAACAACTGCGCGACCACCCGCGCCGCGCCGAAGCCGTGAACTATCTCAAGGGACGGGGCCTGACCGGACAAATAGCGGCACGCTTTGGCCTGGGCTATGCCCCCCCCGGTTGGGACCACTTGCGCAAGGCGCTGGGTGCCGATGAAGCCACCCGCAAGCTGCTGCAGCGGGCCGGCCTGCTTGTGGAAAGTGAATCGAGAGGCAGCTACGACCGTTTCCGTCAGCGCCTGATCTTCCCCATTCACGACCTGCGCGGCCGGGTCATCGCCTTTGGCGGACGGGTTCTGGGAGATGAACTGCCCAAGTATCTCAATTCACCGGAAACGGAGATTTTTCACAAGAACCGGGAACTCTACGGCCTGCATCGGGCGCAACAGGACAACCGGCAATTGCAGCGCGTGATTGTGGTGGAGGGTTACATGGATGTGATTGCGCTGGCCCAGTTCGGTATTACCAATGCCACGGCCACGCTGGGCACAGCCACCAACACCGAGCATCTTAAAAAAATATTCCGTCTGTGCGCGCAGGCGGTGTTCTGTTTCGATGGCGACGATGCCGGCCGCAAGGCCGCGGGGCGGGCGCTGGAAGCGGCTCTGCCGGTCATGGAAGATGGCCGCCAGATCCGTTTTCTGCTGCTGCCCGAGGGCGAGGACCCGGATACACTGGTGCGCAAACAGGGCGCGGAGCAGTTTCAGTCACTGGTGGAAAATTCCACACCGCTTGAGCAGTATTTGTTTGATCATCTGGCGCGGGAACTGGACCTTGAGAGCATGGCTGACCGCGCCCGGCTCAGCAAACTGGCGCTGCCCCTGCTGAGCAGGATACCGGAAGGGGTATACCGGCGTTTGCTGATGGATGAACTGGCCAAGCGTACAGGCTTGAGCGTCGCGGAACTGCCCGATCTGAAGGACCTGGCTCCGGCCCTCGGCGCGCCGGATGGTCGCGCCCCCGCCGTGGCCAAGCCGGGCCCCCGTCAGTACAAACCCCTGCGCAGGACCGGGGCAACGTTGCCTACGCCTCCTGAATCTGCGCTGACATTACTGTTGCATCAGCCACGGCTTGCCCTGAAAGTAGACGGCCTGGCTGCCTTGCAGGCGATTGAGGATGAACACGTCCAGTTGCTGGTGCAACTGCTGCAGGTGGTGCGCGCCAATCCCGAGTCCTCCACGTCCATGCTCCTGGGCCGCTGGTATGGCACTCGGGAAGGGGAACTGCTGAATCAACTGGCGGGCAGGGAACCGCTGATTTCCGCCGAAGAAATGGAAAACCAATTTTCCGCCACCCTACGCCTGCTGCTGCAACAGGACAGGCGGCAAAAGGCGAGCGCCCGGGTAGCCGGGATCAGGGACAAAAACTTCGCCGACATCAGCGCCGAGGAAAAATTGGAGATCGAGCGCGAGCTGCGGGAGAGTCGTAGTCTGGACGAAGCACGCGGCAAGTAGACTAGCAGCCCATCCGGTCTCAATGGCGGTGGACCTCCATAAACGCTTTTTGTTGTCAGGCATGTTGTATATAATGCCGCGGCTTTTGGCGCAGTGATCTTTTTCCAAGGGTTTTACCCACATGAAGGCACTATGAACAAGTGGTTATTGGGGGTATTCCTTGGGCTCGGTTTTGCTGGCCACGGCCAGACGGATGCCGTGGCCGAGCGCTACCTGAGGACCTGTGCGGTATGTCACGAATCCGGTATCGCCAACGCGCCGAGGACCGGGTCGCCAGAGGAATGGGTGGCCCCCCTCGCCAAAGGCATGGACGCCCTGTTGCAGTCGATCAAACAGGGCCTCAACGCCATGCCTCCCAAGGGAATGTGTTACGACTGCAGCGCCGCCGAATACCAGGCCCTGATTGAGTACATGGCTGCGGCCAGGTAGGAATCGAGGAGAGACGAGAACCGGTGGCGCTGTATATCACGAGTCTGGAATTGTTATGAAATATGTCATTATTGCCCTCGGCTTGTCGCTGGGTCTGGTCCACGCCGCAACGGCTGGCGACGCGGCGTCCGGCAGGGGTAAAACCGAAATTTGTGTTGCCTGCCATGGCGTCGATGGCAACATCGCCGCGACGGCGTTTCCCAAACTGGCCGGTCAAAATGAGAAGTACCTGCACAAGCAGCTCAAGGACATTCAAAGTGGCCTCCGGCCGGTCCCGACCATGGCCGGGCAACTGGACAACATGGATGACGGGGATCTTGCCGATATCGCTGCCTATTATGCCAGTCAGACCGCCAGTGGCGGCCAGACCGACCCCGCCAAGCTTGCCCTTGGCCAGGCCATCTATCGTGCCGGTATCAACGAAATCGGAGTGGCGGCTTGCTCCAGTTGCCACGGTCCGCGCGGAAACGGCAACGCTCCGGCGGGCTTTCCCGCCCTGGCCGGACAACACGCAGAATACCTTGTCAGCCAGTTGCGCCGCTTTCGCACCGGGTCGGAATACACGCTGGAAGACAATCCCGAAGCGCGCACCAATGACGGTGACGGACGCATGATGCGCGATGTGGCGGCGCGGCTGAGCGATCGGGAAATCAATGCGGTGGCCAGCTATCTGGCCGGGTTGCACTGATATGCGGGTTGGTGTGGTGCAGATTTTTACCTTGTTGGTTCCGTTGCTGCTGATGGCCTCCCAGCCGTTGCCACTGAATGCCCAGACTACAAAGGTATATTCCGAGGGTGTCCATTACCAGGTGATAACACCCGCTCAGCGCACCAGGGACCCTTCGAAAATCGAAGTGATGGAGTTTTTCTGGTATGGCTGCAGCCACTGCTACCACTTTGAACCTCTGGTCAAGCAGTGGGCCAAAACCCGTGCCGCTGACGTGGACTTTGTGCCCTCGCCGGCCATCTGGAATGCCGCCATGGGGGTTCATGCCCAAGCCTATTACACGGCCCTGGCGCTGGGTGTACTCGAGGTGATGCATGACGCCTTGTTTGCGGCCATCAATGTAGACGGTAAACGTCTGACCAGCGAGCAGGAACTAAGCCAGTTGTTTGGCGCCTACGGTGTGGACACCACCGCTTTCAGCAGGACTTTCCACTCTTTTGGGGTCAACAGCCAACTGCGGCAAGCCGACTCCCGGGCGCGGGGAGCAGGCATCAGCGGTACCCCGGAACTGATGGTGGCGGGCAAGTATCGCATCAGCGCCGGCATGGCGGGGAGCCAGGAGGAAATGCTGAAAGTTGCTGATTTTCTGGTCGAGAAGGAACGCCGCCTCCGATTGTCCGGCCAAACGCTATAAGCCGAGCCACTCCGGCGCCGGCAGGTCGTGGTTGGCAAGAAATACCGGGTTGAACAGCTTGCTCTGGTAGCGATTTCCGTAATCACAAAGAATTGTGACGATGGTGTGTCCCGGGCCCAACTCCCTGGCCAGCCGCACCGCCCCGGCAATATTGATGCCGCTGGACCCACCCACACACAGGCCCTCCTGTTGCAGCAAGTCAAAGATGTAGGGCAGAGCCTCTGCATCACTGATTTGAAAGGCATGATCTACCTTTGCCTCGGCCACATTGTCGGTAATGTGATTGATGCCGATGCCCTCCATTATGGAAGTCCCCGAGGCCTTGAGTTCACCGTCGTGGAAATAACTGTAGAGTGAGGCGCCTTCCGGATCGGCGATGCCAATGGCTATATCCGGCTTGAGTTCCTTGAGCCGGTTGGAGACACCGGCCAGGGTGCCGCCGGTGCCGACAGCGCAAATAAAACCATCCACTTTGCCGCCGGTCTGCTGCCAAATTTCTTCGCCGGTGGTTCGAGCGTGTATTTCCATGTTGGCGAGGTTGTCGAACTGGCGCGCCCACATGGCGCCGTGCGCTTCTGTCTGCTTGAGTTTCTCTGCCAGCCTTTTGGCAGTGTGTATGTAATGGTTCTCGTCGCTGTAGGAGGTGGCTTGCACCAGGCGCAGATCCGCACCCAGCAGTTCCAGCGTGTCGATCTTCTCCTTGCTCTGGGTCATCGGCATTACCACCACACTCCGGTACCCCATGGCGTTGGCGATCAAGGTCAAGCCGATACCGGTATTACCCGCCGTTCCCTCCACAATGGTGCCACCGGGTTCGATAAGCCCCCGGTTCTGGGCATCGAGGATGATGCCCAGCGCAGTGCGATCCTTGACAGAGCTGCCGGGGTTAAGAAATTCCGCCTTGCCGTAGATTGTGCAGCCGGTGCTGGCAGATGCCTCGCGCAACAGCAGCAGTGGTGTGTTGCCAATCAGTTGGGTGATGTCGGTGGCTACGCTCACATCAAAACTCCGAAATACAGTGGGCGAAACAGTATGCCACAAGTGGTGCAAGCCGGGATATTTCCCGGTGGCGTCGAGGAAATCGGGACTTGCTTCTTGCACATTTCGTGCACAAATATATAGTGCTGCCCTTTACCGGTCTCCTCCAGGAGAGAATCAATCATGAACCGTTGGGAGTGTATCGTCTGCGGCTTTATTTACGATGAGGGAGAAGGTTGGCCCGACGACGACATCCCTCCGGGTACCCGTTGGGAGGATGTCCCCAAAGATTGGATGTGTCCCGATTGCGGCGTGGGTAAGGAAGACTTCGAATTGCTGGAAAGCGGGTTGCTCTAACCCGCATATCTCACCAACGTTCGTCGCGAGGGCGTTGCAGCGCCGCTGTGGCGGGGCGCACGGACGGAAAGACGCTGAAGGCATAGTTGACACTATGTCGAAGCGGCTTGGAGGAGTACGCCCC
>JAPOQD010000191.1 GCA_026710905.1 Halieaceae bacterium | reverse complement strand
GCTTGCGAGATGTCCTGCGCCTGCACCACCTGCCACGTCATCGTGCGGGAAGGTTACGACTCCCTGGAGGAGGCGGACGAACTGGAGGACGATTTCCTGGACAAGGCCTGGGGTCTGGAACCGGATTCCCGGCTCAGTTGCCAGGCCATCGTGGCGGATGAAGACCTGGTGATTGAAATTCCGCGCTACACCATCAATATGGTTTCCGAGCGGCATTGAGCGAGGAGGGGGAGGACAAGATGAATTTGCGTTGGACAGACAGCCTGGATATCGCCATTGAGTTGCTGGAGAAATATCCTGATCAGGATCCCTATCGGCTCAATTTCGTGGACCTGCGCCAGATGGTGCTCGAGCTTGAAAACTTCGACGATGACGCGGACCGCTGTGGTGAGAAAATCCTGGAAGCCATACAAGCCGCCTGGATCGAGGAGATGGACTAGCAACTCACCGGCCAGTAGTCCTGAAAAAACCGCCTTTGGCAAAAAATATACTACACTGTTGAAGTATGAGTTTGGATCCGATCACAGTGCAGGAAGACATGCGCCGGCTGGGGGTTATCCTCACTTCTGCCGGTCTGTTGAGTGTCCTTCTCGAGGACGGTAACCTGCTGGCAGCGTCTGGTCTGGCCCTGACTGGATTACTCTCGCTTGTAGTGGGTAACCTGAGGTATCAACCATGAATACGGCAGTACTGATCGTCGGGGGAATCATCTTCACCTGGGTTCTGGTGATGGCCTGGCTGATTCATCGGCAGGAGCGCCGGGACAGAAAAACCTGAGGGCGTTTGTTTATTCAGTACCCCGGCGCCAGCCGGACCTTGGTGCGAGAATCACTCACCAGCTATTGTGGCGGTACCGAGAACCCATCCAGCACCGGCTTGTGCCCGGCATCAAAATAACTGGCAAGTGAGCTGTGCAGGTTGTCGACCTGCCACTTCTGTTGGCCCTGGGGGTTGACGAAGCGGGGCCCAAAACTGGGCCGCTGGAGCACATCCACCTGGTTACCCCAGACCACCATCACCTCACCGGAGATATGCCCAGCCTCGGGCGAACTCAGATAGCCCACCAGGGGGGCCACGTTCTGTGGGTGGAAGGCGTCGAAACCCTGCTCCGGCGCGGCGAACAAGTCCGCGGCCTGGCCGCTGCTGGTCATGTCGGTGCGCGCCCGCGGCATGATCACATTGCAGGTTACGCCGTACTTGATCATCACTTGGGCGGCGCCCATGGCCATGGCCACAATTCCCGCTTTGGCCGGGCCGTAGTTGGCCTGACCGGCGGAACCGAAAATTGCGGCTTCCGATGAGGTGCTGATCAGGCGTCCGTAAACATCCTCACCGGCCTTGGCGCGTTCACGCCAGTACCTGGTGGCGTTGCGCATGTTCACGAAGTGCCCGCGCAGATGCACCCGTACTACCGAATCAAACTGTTCATCATCCATGCCGAAAATGGTCTGATCACGGCAGAAACCGGCGTTGTTGATCATGATGTTGACATCGCCATAGGTGTCCAGAGCGGTTTCGAACAGCCGCTGGGCGTCACCGCTATCGGCGCAGTCACCCAGCACCAGGGTGGCCTCACCGGCGCGGCCGCGGATCTCGTCAACGGTGGCTTCGGCGGCCAGCCGGGCGGCGGGCAGGTCGATTTCGCTGATCACCACACGGGCGCCCTGGCTGGCGAGTTGCAGTGCTTCCTCGCGGCCCAGGCCGCGTCCGGCGCCGGTAATGATGGCGACTTTTCCTTGTAGATCACCCATGACGGCTAGAGTCTTTCGATGATGGTGCCGGTGCCATTGGAGGCGCCGCAGCACATGGCGACCAGGGCAATGT
>JAPOQD010000189.1 GCA_026710905.1 Halieaceae bacterium | reverse complement strand
TGGTGAGATATGCGGGCTAACCATCGAAAAAATCGATTACCTTTGAGAAAATATTTGAATATACAGATTTTACGGCTGGGGGTATGCTTGCACAAGTAGCGCAGCGCCCGATCGGAACGTCTGCCTACCACAGGAATGCATCATTAAATGAGGAGAGAGACCATGAGTCTGAAAGGCAGCCAAACGGAAGAAAATCTGAAAGCGGCTTTTGCCGGTGAATCCCAGGCAAACCGCCGTTACCTGTACTTCGCCGCCAAGGCGGATGTGGAAGGTTACAACGATGTGGCCGCGGTATTCCGCTCCACCGCGGAAGGTGAGACCGGCCATGCACACGGCCACCTCGAGTATCTGGAAGAAATCGGCGATCCGGCCACCGGCCTGCCCATCGGCCCCACGGCTGAAAACCTGAAGGCTGCGATTGCCGGTGAGACTTACGAGTACACCGACATGTATCCCGGCATGGCCAAAACCGCCCGCGATGAAAGCTTCGACGAGATTGCCGACTGGCTGGAAACTCTGGCCAAGGCGGAACGCAGCCATGCCAACCGTTTCCAGAAGGCCCTGGACAATCTGGACGACTAGCCGGCGCCCTGGAAAATCAAGCCGCGGCGGCTGTAATGCGGGCTGGAGAAGGCAGTCTCGAAGCGCCCACCCGACACCCCGTTGCCTGGCGCAGTGAGGAGTTCTGGGACAGGGGTGATCTGCACCGGGAAATGGGGCGGGTCTTCGACATCTGCCACGGTTGCCGCCGCTGCGTCAACCTGTGCGACGCTTTCCCCAGCCTGTTCGATCTGGTGGACGAATCCGACACCATGGAAGTCGATGGCGTGGATACTGCGGATTATCAAAAGGTGGTGGACCAGTGCTACCTGTGCGATCTCTGCTACATGACCAAATGCCCCTATGTACCGCCCCATGAGTGGAACGTGGATTTCCCCCACCTGATGCTGCGGGCCAAGGCGGTGCAGTATCGTGAGCATGGGGCGAAATTGCGGGATAAAGTCCTGACCAGCACCGACAAGGTGTTCGCCGCCGGCGCCATTCCCCTGGTGGATATAACGGTGAATGCGCTTACTGGTAACCGCAGTTTCCGCCGGGTATTTGAAGCAACAATGGGTGTGCACCAGCAGGCGCCGGTGCCGAAGTTTCACAGCAAGACCATGCGCAAACGGCTGAAAAAGCTGGCCAAAGAGGTGGGCTCGGGGGCGCCGGAACCCAGGGTGGTTGGCGCCACCACAGGCAAACTGGCGCTGTATGCCACTTGTTACGGCAATTACAACAGTCCACAACTCGGTGAGGACTTTGCAAGGGTGTTTCAGCATAACGGTGTCCCCATGCATATCGTGCGCAAGGAGAAGTGCTGCGGCATGCCGAAGCTTGAATTGGGCGATCTGAATACCGTTGAAAAACTCAAGAACGCCAATATTCCGATTCTGGCCAGGCTGGTGGATGAAGGCTATGACCTGACCGCGCCCATTCCCTCCTGTGTCCTGATGTACAAGCAGGAACTGCCCCTGCTGTTCCCGGATGAGCCGGATGTCGCCAAGGTCAAAGATGCCTTCTACGACCCTTTCGAGTACCTTTGGCTGCGGCACAAGGGCGGGGCGCTGAAAACAGATTTTTCCAGGAGCATGGGCGCCATTGCCTACCAGGCCGCCTGTCACCAGCGGGTCCAGAATATCGGCCCGAAGACCAGCGATATACTCAAGTTGATACCCGGCGCCGAGGTCAACGTACAGGAGCGCTGCTCGGGTCACGATGGCACCTACGCGGTAAAAAGCGAGACCCATGACAAATCGGTCAAGATCGCCCGTCCCGTGGTGCGCAAGGTGGACCAGCAGCAGCCTGACCATTTCACCAGCGACTGCCCCATGGCGGGGAACCAGATTGCCGCCCTGTCGCAACATGTCGAGCGGCCCGAGCATCCCATGACGCTGTTGCGCATGGCCTACGGCCTGTAATGGGAGTGAAAGAATGAAACACCTGACCCGAGCCGACCTGTGGTCGTTGGAGGAGTACGCGGAACAGCGTCCCGGATTCCGCGCGCGGGTGATGGAACACAAGCAAACTCGTCAGTTGGGTCTGGGCGACAATGCGCGCCTGTATTTTGAAGACGTGCTGACCATCAAATACCAGGTTCAGGAGATGCTGCGCATTGAAAAGGTGTTCGAGGCGGACGGCATCAACGAAGAACTTGAGGCATACAACCCTCTAATTCCCGATGGTCACAACTGGAAGGCCACCTTCATGCTCGAGTTTGAAGACCCGGAGCAACGCGCCGAACGTCTGGCGCAGTTGGTAGGCATTGAAGACCAGGTTTGGCTGCGGGTGGACGGCTATGGCAAGATCTATCCGTTCGCCGATGAAGATATGGACCGGGACAACCAGGAAAAAACTTCCTCGGTGCACTTTTTACGTTTTGAACTAACGCCCGTGATGATTGCCGCGCTGCAATCCGGGGCAGGCCTGTCGGCGGGCATTGAACACTCGGCCTACTTCATCGCCGCCATCACCGTGCCAGGGCAGATACGGGCTTCCCTGGTCAACGACCTGCAAGCCGCCACCGTTAATTAACTCGCATTTGTAACTACTCGCCGGGGCGGACCAGCATGGGTTCGCTGGCCCGCCACAGCCTGGCCCCGTTTTCGGGATCGGCGGCCTGGGGCGAAACGGACTTGCGCCGCATCATGTGCAGATACAGGCCGGTACTGCCGCCGGCCTCCTCGGTGCAACAAAGATAAATGACCGGCTTGGCCGCCTCTGCCGGTGACTGGAAAAAGCGGCGCAATACCGGAACTACCAAAGGTCTCAACCATTTCGGCGCATCTCTGGCAATATTGGTGGCGACTCCTCCTGGACACATGGAGTGCACTGCGCAATCAACGCGCACATCCGGGTTCAGACGGCGCGACAACTCGGTAGCGTAAGTACACAGGGCCAGTTTACTCAGGCCGTAGTATCGCATGCACTCCCTGATGCCGAATTCGGTAAAAGCCCCGGGGGTTTCAAAATCGATTCCATCGGAGGAGCGATGTGACTCGGAGGAAATGAACACGATTCTCGGAACCGCGCCCGTTTGGTTGCCAAGCTGGATAATGCCATCGCCAAGCCAGCGGTCCACCATTACACGGTTCGCCAGGAAATGCACCGCGAACATCATTTCGAATCCCTGGGCGGATTTTTTGGCATGGCGAGTCATTAGGCCGGCGTTCATCACGGCAATGTCGATACGGATGCCACGCTCGGCCAGGCGGTCGCAAAATCGATGCACCGAAGCGAGGTCCGCCAGGTCCACCGCCATCATTTCCACCGCGTCAGAGCCTGACATGCGCCTGATTTCATCGCGAATACTTGCGTGTCCTGGGCGGCAGGCAACAATCAGCTTGCCGCCGCGGCGCGCGAGATCAGCAGCTACGGCCTTGCCGAGACCGCTGTTGGCGCCGGTTACCAGGCAGGTCTTGCCATCAAGGCGGAAATCCTTGCTTACCGGATTCAGTTCAGCACCGCCTCCCGCTCGCAGATCACGAATCGCAGTGGTGACCGCACTGATAAAGTTGCCGTCTCCGATATTCCTTGTTTTTCTTTCCATGTGGGCAGGACCCGTCACGGCCGCGTCCCGGCAGCTATTCGATGGGAATTTCGTATAGCTGCCGGTAACCGGAGAAACTATCCTCAATCAAGGCTTCGCTCAAGCCGAAATCGGCCATGTCATAGGCGTGCCGGCCAAAGCAGTCACGCGGATTCAAACGCAGATAATTTTCGCCCTCGGCCACAGCTTCATTGTCGCATTCTATCCCCGCCTGCCGACAAATTCGCTGGAATTGCTTCAAGGGATTGTCCATCAGATCGTAGAAGGATACGTCCATGATGGTATCGGGGTCCATCTGGCTGCGATGTTCGATTGCCCGATCAACCATTCTGCAGGTCTTGGCGCGCCAGTGCCGGCCAATTTCATGCGGGTCGACATGGTCGCTGAACATTGCGCGGCCATGAGCGACCATGCTACAGAACGAAGGCAGGGTCTTGCGTGGGTCGCGATGGGTCTGCACAACAGTGGCCTCGGGGAAAACCTTGTGAAATACGTCCAGGTATTCAAGATGATGTGGGGTCTTCAGCACCCAGTTGCGGGTTGGCCATTGCCAGCTGAGAATTTGCAGCAACTTGCGGAAATAACGATAGGATTCGGTGTGGTCCTGCTGCTCGAGCCATAGCGAGTAAGTGGGCACATGCATGATCGCCTCCGGCGTTTGGCTCATGAAACCAAGATCGAGCAGGATGACGTCCTCTTCCGGGGCGGCGTGCTCTATCGGGTGAATCGCCTGGAAGTCCGGTGATAGCCAGGAAATTAGCCGCTGCGCGGCCCTGGCGTGCATTTCTCCACGTTTCCCGCTATTCGCGGTCGCGGATTTTGGCACCGGCCCAAGCGCTTCCGCGCCGGTAATTCCCTTTATGTCCGGATGCGTGTGCAGCAGGCGGTGCAACACGGTGGTTCCCGTACGCTGCAAGCCGGTAATCATGATTATGCGGCCGAGATCGGTGTCGAGGATTTCCGGATGCCTGCTGAGCAGCGCCTGGGCGCGCAGACGATGGACCAGGGCGCCGCCAAGGCGGCCTCGTTGAATCAGTCGGCCGGTAAAGGAAAGGCTGGCCTCGCGATTAATCGATTCCACGAGAACTTCAAGCGCCTCGCGCCAGCCGTCACCACCGAAGTCTCCAAGGCCGGTTTTCCGCCTGGCTCCTTCAATCAGCCGGTCCGCCCGCAATTTGCGGGACAATCCAGGATTCGCGCCCAGGCGCGCAGCGGAATTCAATGCCCGCACCGGCAATGGCCGATACGGATTCCGGTAGTTGGTGGAAGTGACAAAATCCCTCTTGTTCACATTGTTGACGTTTCCAGTTCTTGTTGGTTCTTCAGGCTGTTCAGCTTCACAAGCCGGGTTTGTGGCTGCGGATGCTCATTGGCCCGCACCCAGCGGAAGCACATGACACCGAAAGAATGCCCTGCGGTTTCAAGCCAATTGGGCAGGCCGGGGTCTTCATGCGCCACGATCAGCCTGACCGAACCGCCATCGGCATACTCGGCGAGATGCTTGTTGCTGTGGACCCGATGATGACGATAATCCAGCGACTCCATCCAGTAATTACTCAATTGAAAATTCCAGTACTCGCATTCCGGCGGGGTGACTTCGATCAGCAGCGCTTCATCAGCGGCCAAAGCCCAGTAGCTATGGTAATAGGTGATGTTCGGGTCGCCACCGGCCTTGAGGGAAACCTCCGGATCGAACAGGGGTAACTCGTTGCTGTGCTGCTGGAAGTCCCTGGCCCATTTGGCGAAGAGCAGGGGAGCGCCGGCCACCAGAGCGGAAACGGTTCCGAGCCCGTCATCCAGTTGTTTTGGCGTTAACGGCCCTGGCCTGCGCTCATCCGCGGTGCAATTGATGCGCTCGATATGCAAGTCAGCGGGAATTTCGTTCTGCCGGTCAAGAAATGTCTGCCGCACTACCAACGTGCCGGTATCCGGCTTCATGGGCAGCCAGTTTCCGGGCTGCTCGTTACTGCTCAGGATCAGTTCAAAATTGCCGTCTGCATCCATTTCCAATTGTTCGGCTTCGATATGTCCCGTGGGCGGCAGGCCGCCGCCCTGACCGTAATTTCCGGTCTGGGTGCCGAAACTGAGATAAGTGATCGTGTTGCGCCGGCCACGAATACGGTAATCCCAATTGCCATTCAGGCAGGCGGTCTGATAGTAGTTGTCCGGGTTGTCATTGCCCAGCTTGGTGGTTTCGTTCACTACACGGTGCAGCACGGGCGCGTTTGGGTCAGCGTGTTCGACAAACGCCATCAGACCGGCGCGGATGATCCGGCTAAGATAACGATAGCCTTCCGTCTGGCTGAAGGCGTCACGCGGCGCGCCGGGGAACTGCATGGCGGCGCCCGCGGCTTTCAGGGCGTCGCAAAACTCATCCCAGGTCTGACCGTTAACTACCCGTTGGGCGGCGGCGTCATCTTCCGTCTTTCCGCGCAGTTTCCGGAACAACAAGGAAATACGCCGCAGCAGCGAAAGCAGATTGATAGCCAGTTTGCGCATATGATTGGTCCCCATGGGCAGGTCCGGCTTTCAACTGCCGCCCGTAATGCACTCGTGTGGCGGGGCGCTCGCCTGTAGTAGCGATTCCCGGCGACCGTCCAGGCGCCTGCCGCGACCCTTGCTCACCGCTTCACTATTGCGACTGCGACGCCAGCCTGGACCCCCGGCTCTGATTGCAGATGCGATACGGCTGCCAACTCCTGATCGCGCAAAATAGCACCCTGTTGTGTCACTTCTTTCAGCCGTCAAACGGATGGCGCAGCACGATATTCTCCAGCCGGTCGGGGCCGGTCGAAACCAGGTCGATGGTCACGCCCACCTGTTGCTCAATATAGTTGATATAGCTGCGGGCATTGGCCGGCAACTCCGTCAGGGTTCTGGCGCCGAGGGTGGATTCTTTCCATCCCGGCAGCGATTCGTAAACCGGCTGCAGACCGCGGTAGTCTTCGCTGTCGAGAGGATTGGCCACCGGCTGGCCGGCGCTGTCGAGGGAAGCCGTGCGCACCTGCACCGTCTCCAGGCCATCCAGTACATCCAGTTTGGTCAAGCAGAGGCCTGAAACACTGTTGAGTTGCACTGCATTGCGCAGGGCCGCCGCATCGAACCAGCCGCAGCGGCGCGGATGGCCGGTGGTGGCGCCGAACTCGTCGCCGCGTACCGCCAGGTGCTGGCCGTTGCCGTCAAACAATTCGGTGGGAAACGGGCCGGAGCCGACCCTGGTGGCATAGGCCTTGGTGATGCCCAGCACGTAATCGAGATAGAGTGGCCCGAAGCCGCTTCCCGCCGCCGCGCTGCCGGCGGTGGTATTGGAAGAAGTCACAAAAGGATAGGTGCCGTGGTCGATGTCCAGCAGGGAACCCTGGGCGCCTTCAAACAGAATATTCGCCCCTGCGGCGCGTTGTTGGTGTAACAGGCCGGTCACGTCAGCCAGCAGTGGGCGTACAAACTCCGCCATGCCCAGACATTCGGAGAGGGTTCGTTCATAGTCCAACGCCGCCACCTCGAAGTAGCGGGTCAGCACGAAGTTGTGGTACTCCATCAACTCGGCCAGCCGCTGCGTGAAGCGCGGCTCGTCCATCAGGTCTCCCAGGCGCACCCCGCGCCGCGCTACCTTGTCTTCATAGGCCGGGCCGATACCGCGCCCCGGAGTGCCGGTTTTTGCGCCGCCGCGCCCGGCCTCGCGGGCCCG
>JAPOQD010000169.1 GCA_026710905.1 Halieaceae bacterium | reverse complement strand
GCGAGGCCGGCGAGGCGGCTTCTGAACTGGTACTGCGCAAACCGCAGTTGGAAGCCGCCCGAGCCCGGGTGTTATCGGCCCGGGCGGCGCTCACCAAGGCGCAACTGGACCTGGAGAGAACCCGCATACGGGCGCCATTTTCAGGCCGGGTGCTGGCTCAACTGGTGGATTTCGGGCAAGTGGTGAACGCCGGCACAACCCTGGCGGAGGTCTACGCCACCGATTACTTTGAAGTACGTCTGCCGCTGCGTAATACCGACCTGGCTTTCATCGAACTGCCCGAGGACGGCTTGGCGGCGCCGGTGCCGGTGCCGGTAAGGCTCCGGTCCGACCTCGGCGGGGCGGAAATCTGGCAGGGCCGGATTGTACGCACCGAGGGGGCTATCGACAGGACGGCCCGACAGTTGCACGTGGTGGCGCAGATAGATGACCCCTTCGGCAAGTCCCAATCCAGGTCCGCCAACGCCGTCCAGCGGCCACTGAAAATCGGCGAATACGTGACCGCGCAAATCTCCGGAAAACTGCTTGCGGATGCCCTGGTGATTCCCAGCGAAACCATTTACCAGAACAGCTACGTCTATATCGTCGAGAACGGCGAACTGCAGCGTCGCGACCTGGAAATCGCCTGGCAAAATGGGGTGGAGACCCTGCTGTACGCCGGTCTGGACGCCGGGGACGCCCTGGTGACCACTCCGTTGGGGCAGATTTCCTCGGGAACACCGGTTCAGGTGGTCAACCCCGATTCGCGTGTAGCGGCCGATGTCGCGGGAGGCGCCGAATGATCGCCTGGTTCGCCCGCAACGACGTGGCCGCCAACCTGTTGATGGTGAGTGTGCTGTTGCTGGGAGTCTATTCGCTGCTCAACGAGGTCGCCGTGGAGGTCTTTCCCACAACCGACCCCGACATAATTAGCGTCACTGTACCCTTGCGGGGGGCGACGCCGGAGGATGCGGAACTCGGCCTGGCGGTGCGCATCGAGGAGGCCATCGAGGGTCTGGAAGGGGTTAAGAGAATGACCAGCCTCTCCCGGGAGGGCAGCGCCAGGGTCAGCCTCGAAGTTGAGGAGGATTACGACCCGAGGCAACTTCTCGACGAAGTAAAGAGCCGCGTGGACGCCATCAACACCTTTCCCGGGGAGGCCGAAAAGCCGGTGATCGGCCTGCGTCAGCGGACCTTCGCTACCATCAATGTGGCCGTCTACGGCAGCCACCCGGAAGCGGAGATTCGTTTGTATGCTGAGCGGGTGCGCGATGCCTTGTTGCGCATTGAGGGCATCTCCCAGGTATCCCTGGACGGGGTGCGCCGCTACGAAATCGCCATTGAAGCCTCCCAGGACCGGCTGCGGGAATTCGACCTCAGCCTGGAAGAGATTGCCAGGGCCATCCGCTCCAGTTCCGTGGATTTGTCCGCCGGTAATGTGCGCACCCTGGGCGGGGATGTGCTGATCCGCTCCAAGGGTCAGGCTTATCGGCGCTCAGACTTCGATTCGATCGTGGTGAAAACCAATGTCGATGGCTCCATCGTGCGGGTTGCCGACGTGGCGGTGGTCAAGGATGGTTTTCAGGAAGACAGCGTAAAGACCCTGTTCAACGGCCAACCCGCCGCCATGATCGACGTGCAGCGGGTGGGCAGCGAAAGCGCCCTGGATATTGCCGCAAAAGTGAAGGACTACATCGCCAGCCAGCAGGACCAGTTGCCCAGTGGAATGATGCTGGCCTTTTGGGACGATGACGCCCAGCAATTGAAGAACCGGCTCAGCGTTCTCGGCAGAAGCGCTCTGCAGGGCGCCGTTCTGGTAATTGGCCTGCTGGCCCTGTTTCTGCGGCCGAAGATCGCCTTCTGGGTGTTTATCGGCATTCCCATCAGCTTTGTCGGGGCGTTCTCCATCATGGGCCTGCTCGGCATAAGCCTGAACCTGATGAGCGCCTTTGGCTTCATCGTGGTGTTGGGTATCGTGGTCGATGACGCCATCGTCACCGGCGAGAGCATCTATCAGCGGCTGAAACTTGGTGATGAGGGCATCGAAGCCTCGGTGGGAGGCACCCTTGACGTAGCCGTGCCGGTCACCTTCGGGGTCTTGACCACCATGGTCGCCTTTTTTCCGATTCCCCTGACGGAAGGCCACTACGGCAAATTGATGGGGCCAATGGCCGCGGTGGTCATCAGCGTACTGTTTTTCTCCCTGGTGGAATCAAAACTGGTGCTTCCTGCACACCTGAAAGGCTTGCGCGGGTCCAGGGAGAGTCAGAACAGCAGCCGATTCGCCCTCCGCCAGCAGGCTTTCGCCGATGGCTTTGAAGACTGGATCAGGCGCTATTACCGCCCGGCGCTGGAGTTCTTCACCATCCACCGCTACGCCACCGCGGCCGGTTTTACCGGGATACTGTTTGTCCTGTTGATGATGATCTCCAGTGGCTGGATTCGTTTCACGCTGGTTCCAAGCATTGCCAGCGAGTCCGCCAGGGCCACCCTCACCATGCCGGTGGGCACCCAGTTCGCGGTAACGGACCGTTATGTGACGCGCCTCTTCGAGACCGCCCTGGACCTGCAAGAACGGTACGTTGATCCGCAAACCGGCGTCAGCGTGATCCGCCATGTGCTGGCCAGCACAGGTTCGCGGCGTGGCATGACCGGCTCCCACTACGGGCGTGTGGAAATCGAGATGGAGCCGCCGGAGAGCCGCGGCCTGAACATTGACTCCGCTGAGATTATGGCGCAGTGGAGAGAACTGTCCGGCCCGGCGCCGGGGGCCGAATCCCTGACTTTTCGGGGCGAAATCTTCTGGATTGGGAATCCCATTGACATTCAGTTGAGCGGCTCAACCCTGCCAACCCTGGGGGAGGCCGCGGAACAGGTGAAAGCGCATCTCGCCAAGTATCCCACGGTCTACGAAATAGCCGACAGCCTCTCCGACGGCAAGGAGGAATTGCGTATCGAACTCACCCCCCAGGGTCATGTGCTGGGCCTGACCCGCAACGCGGTGGTGAGCCAGGTGAGCCAGGCCTTCAAGGGCTTCCAGGCGCAGCGCATTCAACGCGGCCGGGATGACATCCGGGTACTGGTGCGGCTGCCGGCAGCGGAGCGGGCCGATTTCGCCACGCTGAATGAAATGCTCATTCGCACACCGGCCGGAGTCCAGGCGCCGCTGTCCCATGTGGCCAAACTCATTCCCGGCAAGGGGCCTCAGGAAATCAAGCGTATCGACCGCCAGCGCACCGTCAACATCACCGCCGAAGTGGACAAGGCCAACACCAACATGACGGTGTTGCAGGCTGCTATTCAGACGGAAACAGAGAAAATATTGCGACGCTATCCTGGCATTTCCTACACGCTGGAGGGCGAAGCCAGGGAACGGAGGGAGTCCTTCAGCAGTTTGCAGAGCAGCCTGTTGGTGGTGCTGTTCGCCATCTACTGTATGCTCGCACTGCCGCTGAAATCCTATGCACAACCACTGCTGGTGATGTCGGTGATTCCCTTCGGTTTGATCGGCGCCGTAACCGGACATTGGCTGATGGACTATGACTTTTCCATGCTCAGCGTCATGGGGTTGTTGGCCCTGTCGGGCGTGGTGGTCAACGACAGCCTGGTGCTGGTGCATGCGGTGAACACGCAGCGCCGCCAGGGCCGCGACCTGCATGAGGCGGTTCTGAATGCCGGGGTGATCCGCTTCCGCCCCATACTACTGACTTCCCTGACTACCTTCTTCGGCCTGACGCCGCTGCTGCTGGAGAAATCCACCACCGCTCAGTTTCTGATTCCGATGGCCATTTCCCTGGGTTTTGGCATTCTGTTCGCCACCGCCATCACCTTGATTCTGGCGCCGGTCAACATGCTCATCGGGCGGGATGTCGCGGAATTGGCCAAACGCTCCTGGCGGCAACTGTCGGGAACGGAGGCCAGGGCGGCGCGTTCCGGGTAGGGCTCCCGTAACTCCTGACACTTATGTCGTGTGGCGTTGCGGACAACAAGCAAGGCGCGGGTGTAGCTCAATGGCAGAGCAGAAGCTTCCCAAGCTTACGACGAGGGTTCGATTCCCTTCACCCGCTCCATAGCGCGCCCGTCCCGCGTCGCGGGTGCGGCCCGGCCTCCGGCCCCGGACGACCGGCCAGGGGTGAGGCCCGCCGGGGGAGCCTCG
>JAPOQD010000147.1 GCA_026710905.1 Halieaceae bacterium | reverse complement strand
TCTGGGCCGTGTCTCAGTCCCAGTGTGGCTGATCATCCTCTCAGACCAGCTACCGATCGTCGCCTTGGTGAGCCATTACCTCCCCAACAAGCTAATCGGCCGCGGGCTCATCTGATAGCGCGAGGCCCGAAGGTCCCCCGCTTTCCCCCATGGGGCGTATGCGGTATTAGCTTGAGTTTCCCCAAGTTGTCCCCCACTACCAGGTAGATTCCTACGCGTTACTCACCCGTCCGCCGCTCTACTCAACCCGAAGGTTTTTCTCGCTCGACTTGCATGTGTTAGGCCTGCCGCCAGCGTTCAATCTGAGCCATGATCAAACTCTTCAGTTTAATCTTTAACCTCTGGTCAAAGACCAAGAGGGCTGGTTTACACAATAACTCGCGCCCACCAGCAAATCCCAGCTCAGACATTCGAAAATCATGAATCTCATGAGTCACTTGTGTCTGAATATTTCAACATGAAATACACTCAACAAGTGCCCACACATCTGTCTTTATCTTACTGTTAAATAGCGCTGCCAAGTGCTTCGACCGGCAGCTTTGCCGCAGGTGGCCCCGAAGCAAGGACGCGCATTATACCTGTCAAACATTCTATGGCAACCCTATCGGAAAGATTTGATCCGAGGCGAGTTTTCCACAGCCGCGATGCCGGGACGAGCCGCATGCCTTGCAAGTATAAAGACCCACCGGGATATTCAGCTTACTTCAGTTCGAACAGGTGATATTTCTTTTTGCCCAGCCGGGTCAGGTAGAAGCGGCCATGAAACGCCCTGTCCGCGGCAAAGCAGGCTCCTGGCCGCATATTGTCATCTGGTCCCGGAACCAGACGGTTGATCACCAGGGAGCCACGGCTCAGTGCATCCTTTACTTGCTTGCCGGAGTTGACTATCCCGGCGGCAGTGAAGATACGAGAGATGCTGGAGCCCTCCAGCTCTGAGCGCACCAACAGGGTGGAGGGCAACCCATCTTGCCGCAGTTGCAGGAAATCACTCTCGGTCAAGCCATCCAGGCTGCCATCAAACAGAGATGCCGTAATACGTTGGGCCGCGGCAAGCCCAGCCTTGCCATGCACCAGCCGCGTCACCTCGCCAGCCAGGATGCTCTGGGCTTCAGGCCGTCCGTGACGCTCCTGATCTGTTCTTTCAAGCTCTACAATTTCTGTCACATCAAGAAAGGTAAAGTAGTGCAAAAACTTGTACACATCCGAATCAGCCGTGTTTAACCAGAACTGGTAAAACGCGTAGGGGGAAGTGCGCGCGGCATTCAGCCATACGGCGCCGGTTTCGGTTTTACCGAATTTGGCGCCATCGGTTTTGGTCACCAGAGGCAAGGTCAGGCCAAACGTCTGTTTGCCATTGAGCCGGCGTGTCAGGTCGATACCGGCCGTGATATTGCCCCACTGGTCGGAACCGCCGATCTGCAAAGTACAGTTATGGCGCTTGTTCAATTCGGCAAAATCAAGTGACTGCAGGATCATGTAGGTAAACTCGGTAAAGCTGATACCCTCTCCGTCGCGGTCAATCCGTTGCTTGATCGCCTCTTTCCGGACCATGGCGTTGACAGAAAAGTGCTTGCCGACATCGCGCAGAAAGGACAGCACGCTGAGATCCCGGGTCCAGTCCAGGTTGTCGATTACCAGTGCGGAATTCTGACCACAATCGAAATCTATGAACGTGGAAACCTGGTTGCGAATCTTGCCTACCCAATCGGCAACAAGGTCCGGGGAGTTGAGTTGTCGTTCCTGGACACGGAAGCTGGGGTCACCCACCAAGCCAGTTGCGCCCCCCACCAAAGCGATCGGTTTATGCCCTGCGAGTTGAAAACGGCGTAGCATCAGCAACGGCACCAGCGAGCCAATATGTAAACTGTCCGCGGTAGGGTCAAAGCCGCAATACAGGGTGCGGGAAGCTGTTGCCAAATGTTGTTCCAGCGCCGCCCCTCCCGCCAGCTGAAAAATCAGTTCCCTGGCATTGAGGTCTGCGATGATGGAATGACCGTTCATTTTCACTGTTACCCGTCAGATTCCGGAAAATTTTCCTGATTCAGTAAATTACAGGCTGATTTTTTATTCTACTGTGCACGCAGATTTTGTTACACTCCCGGCCAGCCATTTTCCATTGCGTCTTGAGGTCTATGTCAGGGGCATCGCGCGTTACCGGAGCCAGCAGGATTACGGCGCATAAACCCAGCTTTCCAAGTCGGCATTTATTTTTGACGGCCGTGCTCACCACGGCGATGCTTTTGCTTGTCGCCGCCTTCAAGGGGCAGAAGCCAGACAGTGTCACCATCCCTGTCGAACTGGCCCTGGCGCCACAGCCTGAGCCGGAGCCTGGCGCCGGGCCGGCAGAGGCCTGGAGAGAATATACCGTTCAAGCTGGAGACAACCTGTCGCTGTTGTTCAGCCGCGCCGGCCTGAATGATGCAGACCTACATCACCTGACCAGCAAGTCAGAGGGAGGCCGTGCCCTGACCAGGCTGTATCCCGGCCAGAGCCTGGGTTTTCAGATTTCGAATACGGGAGATCTCAAAGCTCTACGCTACCAACCTTCGAAACTGGTCACCATGATTTACCGCCGCCAGGGAGACAGCTACAGCGTTGAAGAACAAAGGCGGGAACCCGAACGGCACTACACCCTGGCCTCGGCAACCATCAACCACTCTCTGTTCCTGGCCAGCCAGGAAGCGGGCCTGTCCGCCAATACGACCATGGAATTGGCCTACATCTTTGCGGGAGTAATCGACTTCGTACTTGACCCGCGCAGGGGTGATACTTTTCATGTGCTGTATGAAGACCTTTACCTGGATGGTGAGAAATTCGCCGACGGCGATATTTTGGCGGCTGAGTTCATCAACCGGGGCCGGTCTCATACCGCCTATCTCTATACCGATCAAAATGGCGACAGAGGCTATTTTTCCGAGGACGGGGTGAGTATGCGCAGGGATTTCATGTTGGCGCCCCTGGACTTTACCCGCATCAGTTCCCATTTCAATCCGCGCCGATTACATCCTATTTACAAAACCAGGCGCCCCCACCGGGGCACCGACTATGCGGCGCCCAGGGGAACACCGGTATTTGCTGCCGGCGATGGCCGTGTGACCAAGGTCGGCTACACCCGCGCCAACGGTAACTACGTGGTGATCCAGCATGGCGAGCAGGTCACTACCAAATACCTGCACTTGCACAGGCATAAAGTAAAACAGGGCCAGCGGGTGAGCCAAAAGCAGGTGATCGGCACCGTGGGGGCAACTGGCGCCGCCACCGGGCCCCATTTACACTACGAATTTCTGATCAGCGGTGTGCATCATAACCCCCGTACTGTGCACATGAAGTTGCCCAGTCCGCGAAGCCTGGATGCCTGGGAAATGGACCACTTCCGTCAGAAAACTCGCCATTTGCGCTTGCAATTGGCGGCTATTCGGCAAACCCAAACCGCTCGCAGACAGACCACTGACGAAACCGGAACACTTTTATAGCCAGCATTTTGCACTCTTCGGGCACATGGTACCCTTCAGGCACATGGCGCCAGCACCCTCACAGATTCCCGTTTCACACTTGTATGTAGGCATCAAGCATGATTTTGGCTTGGATACAGTTTGTAACCACCACGTTTGGCGTGTTCTGGCGGCCGCAAAGCCTTCCCAGCGCCAACTGGTGCAACATTGCAGCTAGGACATGGGCGAACCCATCTTTATCGGCCTGATGTCTGGAACCAGCATGGACGCAGTGGATGCCGCCCTGCTTGGAATCGGTGAGAAGAACTGCCAATTGCTGGCAACGCACAGCGAACCGTTATCCGCTGAAATACGCTCTGCTATAGACCAACTTTGCCGGCCCGGTAACAATGAGATCCAACGTTTGGCCAGGATGGACCGGCGTTTGGGAGAAATTTTCGCCGGGGCTGCACAGAACCTGCTGAGGGCTGCGGGCAAGTCGGCGGCGGCAGTCAGCGCGATCGGCAGCCACGGCCAGACTATACGCCACCATCCCCCCGCTGCCGGCGAATTGGCCTACACTCTGCAAATTGCCGACCCCAACACCATTGCCGAACTGACCGGGATAACCACTATCGCCGATTTCCGCCGCCGCGATATTGCCGCCGGTGGCGAAGGAGCCCCACTGGCTCCGGCCTTTCACGCCGCGGCCTTCGGTGACCCTCGGGTGTCCCGAGCCATAGTCAACATTGGCGGCATAGCCAATGTCACCCTGCTCAACAGGGGTCCGCTCACCGGTTTCGACACCGGTCCGGGCAATACCCTGATGGATGCCTGGATTGCACTGCACCTGCACCGGGACTTTGACGAAGACGGCGCATGGGCTGCCGGAGGGCGGATACTGGAGGGATTACTGGAGCAGTTGCTGCTACATGAATTTCTGCTCAAACCCGCACCAAAGAGCACCGGCCGTGAACAGTTCAACCTCTCGCTGCTGCAGAATTACCCGGCCGATGAAGTCGAGCCACAGGACATACAAGCCACTTTGGCCGAGTTCACCGCGGCCAGTATCGCCATGGCCATTCCGGGTGACATTGAAGAGGTCTACCTGTGTGGCGGGGGCGCCAGCAATTCACACCTGGTCTCCCGTCTGCGCGCGCACCTGCCGGGACGGCCTGTTGAGGACACGGGTGTTTTGGGAATCGGCCCCGGTTGGGTGGAAGCGGCAGCCTTTGCCTGGCTTGCCTCAAAAACCCTGAATCATCTCGCGGGCAATGTCAGCTCGGTCACCGGGGCAAGCCGCGAATGTATCCTCGGCGGGATTTACCCGGCAGGCCGGGAACCTGCACCGTAGAATATCACGATAGCGAAAAGCCGATATCACAGGCGCTTTCGCCTATCGTTCGAGGCGCATAGTGACGCCCAAGTAACGAGAAGGATGGTTGAAAGCGCGCAGTGAGAGCGGCTTGAAGGATTTAGGATGCACGCCGCCCCAGGGCGACTGACGGGGCGGCCGGAGCAGAAGGTTGGTGAGATATGCGGGCCAGCCCGGATCAGGCATTTAACCCGCATATTGCACCAGATCGCTTGAGGTTGTTAAAATAGTTCATGTATATCAATGAGTTATTCCTGTTTTATCAGCTTTGTCACGGTTACAAAGTGCGCTGGATGCGCCATCGCTGGTCTTTTACGTCGAGACGCGGCCATGCTCCCTCAACCATAGTCACCACTATGCTTTCGGTCGCGAGACCGCGTCTCGACGTAAAATCCTGCGCGATCATCGCATCCACTGGTGCAAAATGCGGGTTAACTGGATGATGGCGCCGGGCGGTGATCGTGGCCCAGCGAGTTCTCAAACGGAGAAGGAAGAACCACAGCCACAGGTGGTGGTGGCGTTGGGGTTTTTGACCACGAACCGGGAACCTTCCAGCCCTTCGGTGTAATCGACCTCGGAGCCGGCCAGATACTGAAAGCTCATGGGGTCAATCAGCACGGCCACGCCTTCTTTTTCTACCAGGGTATCGTCTTCTGCCACCAGTTCGTCGAAAGTGAAACCATACTGGAAACCGGAACAACCGCCACCGGTGACGAACACCCGCAGCTTCAGTTCATCATTACCCTCTTCGGCCACCAGGGCGCGCACCTTATCCACTGCCCGGCTGGACAAAAGCAATTCGATGGGTGTAAAGGTTTCCGCTACTGACATACTATCGACTCCCCGCAGGCGTGTGATTGTCCATTAGACGCGTAAATAGAGCAAGTCTTGCGTGAGGATACAGCTTTCATATTGCACTGGCTGGTTACCGAAATCTTGCGGTGGCTAGCGCGGCCTTGGCGGCGAATCCTTGTCCGGGGCCACGATTTTCACCACATCGCCGACTGCTTGCGGGCGCTGCTCCTGGAAATCACAGTTCACGCATTCGAGCCGCTCCGCTACTGTATCCAGCACCAATTTGTCCTGCTTTCCGCAGCGCGGACACACTGCCCCGGCTATGAATCGGCGCGCCATTCAGCCCTGCATCTCGCGGCGCACGGCAGCGATCACAGGCCCGGTTTGTGGCCGCCTTCCGCCCCACAGATAAAAACTCTCCGCTGCTTGCTCGACCAGCATCCCCAGACCATCGGCGACAGCCCAGGCGGCGTTGCGCGCCGCCCAACGCATGAATATGGTGGGCTCACCAGCGTACATCATGTCATAGCAGCAACTGCGTTCGGTGAGCAGCCCCGTGGACAGAGGTGGAAGTTCGCCCACCAGGCTGGCGGCAGTGCCATTAATCACCAGGTCGAACTGTTGCCCGGCAAGTTCTTCGAAACCACCGCCACGCACCGGCCCGAACTCGGTGAAACAGGAGGCCAGATCGCGGGCTTTGGCCACGGTTCGATTCGCCACTGTCAGCTGCGCGGGGTTTTCCCCGAGCAGCGTTTCCAGTACCCCGCGAACCGCCCCGCCCGCGCCCAACACCAACACCTGACGGCCGCTGATTTCCCAACCCAGATTACCCACCAGGTCCCGGACCAGTCCGGGACCATCGGTGTTATACGCCAAAATCTGGCCCGACTCGGACTTTTTCAGGGTGTTGGCGGCGCCGGCCCGCCGCGCCCTGGCGCTGAGCCGATTGGCGTACCTGCAGGCATCCGGCTTGAAGGGCACCGTTACATTGAGGCCGTGGCCTCCGGAGGAAAAAAAGCGGTCAGCGGCCTTGGTGAAACCTCCATGAGCCACCAGAATTGCCCGATACTGGATTTCCTGTCGGAACTGCTGGGCAAAGGCCTTGTGTATTCCGGGCGATTTGCTGTGCCGCACCGGGTTGCCGAAAACTGCATATTTATCCACCGGTCTCAGCCCTCTTCTCCCAACCAGTCGCGTGCCTGCAGGAAGTACTCAGTCAAGCGCGCCTCGGCGCTACCCGGCTCCGGCCGATAGTCATATTCCCAGCGCACCAGTGGCGGCAATGACATGAGTATCGACTCGATACGCCCACCGGACTGTAAACCAAACAGGGTGCCCCGGTCATGGACCAGGTTGAACTCGGCGTATCGGCCACGCCGGTAGAGCTGGAATTGTCGCTCACGCTCCCCGTAGTCCATGCCCATACGCCGTTCGGCGATGGGCAGATAGGCGGGCATGAAGGAATCACCCACGGACTTGACAAACCCCAGGGTGGTGTCGAAACCCCATACTTTCAGGTCGTCAAAAAACAACCCTCCAACGCCGCGCGGTTCGCCCCGGTGTGGCAGGTAGAAATAATCGTCACACCACTGCTTGAAGCGGGGGTAAAGGGTTTCTCCAAAGGGGGTGCATGCAGCAGCCGCGGTGCGGTGCCAGTGTCGACAATCCTCTGTGAAACCATAGCAGGGAGTGAGGTCGTAACCACCGCCGAACCACCAATGCAGCTCCTGCCCGGCCTGTTCAGCGACAAACATGCGGACATTGGCGTGACTGGTGGGGACATAGGGATTGTGGGGATGCACCACAAGGGAAACACCCAGGGCTTCAAATCTGCACTCCGCCAGTTGCGGATGCGCCGCGGTCGCGGAAGCAGGCAAGTGGTCTCCGGACACATGGGAAAAATTCACCCCGGCTTTCTCCAGCACCTTGCCCCCGGCCAACACCCTGGAACAGCCGCCCCCGGAGGGGCTCTCCCATTCATCGGTCGCAAACCTGCCCCCGCCATCCAGACGTTCCAGGGCGCCGCACAAGCGCTCCTGCAAATCGAGAAAATACTCTTTACCCCGAGCAACGTAATTATCGGCCACGGCCGGTCTCCGGCGCCCACGGTTCATTTACTGGCGTAATTTTCATCCGTTGCGCACCACTCGCCCACTTGGCAAATCACGAATAACGGTCGGCGCCAGGCCATCCCCCAGGCGGCCGGGTAGCAAATCGTCCAGGGCCGGACCAAAATAGCGGTGTACCTGGAATTGATGCAGCGCCGGACGAGCCCCGCTGACATTGGCCGAGGTGGATACCAGGGGCGAGCCCAGCGCCTCGCACAAGGCCACTACCTGCGGGTGGGCGCTTACCCTCACTGCGATACTGTCAAATGCACCGCACAAATTCCGTGGAATCCGGCCGTGGTGAGGCACCAGCCAGGTGTTTGGTCCGGGCCAGGACCGGCGCAAGGTGTCTTGCTGAGAGCGGCTCAAGTTGTCCAGTAACCAGCCCAGTTGCCGCCAGTGGGCGGCGACCAGGATCAAACCCTTGGAGACTGGACGCGCCTTCAGTTGTAACAGCCGCTGAACGGCGGCATTGTTGAACGGGTCACATCCCAAGCCCCACACAGCCTCGGTAGGATAGGCGATCACTCCGCCTGCCCGCACGGCGGCGGCGGCGCGGCGCAGCCGGAAGTTCAAGGGCGGGTACTCAACCGCCGAGCTGTTCCTGCAGTGCAGCGTCCTTGTCCTGCACGGCCCGAACATTGGCGGCGCGTTCCTCGCGAAGACGTCCGGCCAGTTCCGTGTCCGCGGTCGCGAGAATCTGGGCTGCCAGCCAGGCTCCGTTCCTGGCGCCGGCCTTGCCTATGGCTACAGTAGCAACCGGAACCCCGGCGGGCATCTGCACCGTTGCCAAGAGGGCGTCAAGGCCCTGTAACGAAGCCGCCAGGGGCACCCCGATTACCGGAGTTATGGTGTGAGCGGAAACCGCACCAGCCAGGTGAGCCGCCATACCGGCGGCGCAGATAAAAGCACCGCAACCGCGTTGGTCCGCCTCCTGGACGTAGGCCTGGGTCAGCTCGGGAGTGCGGTGAGCGGAGAGAATTCTGGCCTCAAAGGGTACACCTAATTTCTTCAGAATGGCGAAGGATTCCTCCATTACCGGCAGGTCCGAATCGGACCCCATCAAAATCGCTACAAAAGTCTGATTCATGATTGTCCTCTGCCGGGTTTCCGGCTCGCGAAAAGGCGCAAAATTTAACCAAGCGGGGCCGAAAATGGCAAGCTGTTTCTAGCCCGCATATTGCATCAGTGGATGCGATGATCGCGCAGGATTTTACGTCGAGACGCGAACTCGCAACCGAAAGCATAGTGGTGACTATGGTTGAGGGAGCATGGTCG
>JAPOQD010000184.1 GCA_026710905.1 Halieaceae bacterium | reverse complement strand
GCCCGCAAAATCAAGGGGCAAGGTCGGCACTACAGCCGTTCTCCCGACGCCCTCGTCAATGAAAACAATCGCTTACACGACCACAACCGGTCGAAATCCAACAAAATTAGTTGAAAATCGGGTCGAGTTGCGGAAGTCGGGCTAATGCCGCCTGGCCCGGTCAAGCCGGCCCGCAACTGCCCGACTGCTGTCTCAAAGCCGTTTTTGTCGGATAGAGACAAGTGGGCTATCCGATTCCAGACATGCAGGTGCCGGATGATATCCTCGAAGGACCAGTCCTTGAACGCTGTAAGCTGCCGCAGCGATGAATCCGTGCGCTCCCTGATCAACTGGTAGAGCGCCTCGCTCTCGATAAAGAAATTTCGGGCTTCTGTGATCATATTCAGGAAAACTCCGTGTAGCTGCGGGCTAAAAGTCCATGGGTAATTCGAGATACTTCTCGAAAATATAATCCCTGTGCTCAAACACAATATTCCTGGCGCTGTCCAGGCTGGGGTGATTGTCTGAAAAGCCATAACGCATAGCATCGGGCATGGGGATTTTTTCGGGAGGCAGGGGCTTCATCATGATTGCGATGAGCACGGCTGAATAGATATCCAGGGCGGTGAGACTGTCGCCGATGTAATAGGGTGAGCCCTTGGCTTTTTGCTCCTCAAGTGTATCAGAGCAGAGTTCGAGTAACTGCGAAACGCGGATATACGAGGCTTCCACTTCCACTTCACTATAGCCATATTTTCTGGCCAGGTAAGCGAGCACTGGCGCGGCTTCCGGCCCGCCACTGCGGGCGATGGTCTGCAGACGGCGGTCCCAGGCAAAACCACATTCACCGGCGAATTCTCTGAGTAAACCAAACATGGCGACCCGGTCTTTGGCGTTTTCTGGAATCAGTTTGGGCTCTGGAGCCAGTTGTTCCGCCTGCCAGAGCATATTTTCCCAGGTGATGCGGATGCGTTCATCATTGTAGGCGGCCACCGGGGCGCTGGTCTGGCCGGTCCATTCCCGCAGCTCGTCGTGGGGACCGTCCACCAGGTGAGCAACCGGTTTATAGCTGAGGCCTTTTACGTGGTAGATACCTTTTACACACTCAGCCCAGGCGCCCGGTGTGCCCGGAACCAGAACCAGTCGCAAACCATCGGTCCTACGGGCTTCTTCTATGCTTAAATAGTCCATGAATTATTCCTGTCTCAAAAAACTCCGGGCAATATAGCAAAATATCGAAGTGGAGGAGTGGAGGAGAAAACCGATGTATTCCCGCCCCGTGACAAACAGGGTTTGGGCGGCACTTGTCCCGACGCTACTACTGCTGGCCGCGCCGGCTGTACAGGGCCGGATCGAGGAAGTGATCGTCACCGCCCAGAAGCGGGAGCAGGATCTGCTCGATGTGCCGATTTCCATCGCCACCCTGGCGGGGCGCAGTTTCAATGCCCTGTTTGAGGGCGGTGCGGATGTGCGGGGCCTTTCCACCCGGGTGCCCGGCCTCTACATTGAATCCTCGAACGGACGAATAGCGCCCCGCTTTTACATTCGCGGCCTCGGCAATATCGATTTTGATCTGGCGGCCTCGCAGCCGGTATCGGTAATCATGGATGATGTCGTCAAGGAAAACGCGGTGCTGAAGAGTTTTCCCCTGTTCGATATTCAGCAAGTTGAGATTCTGCGCGGGCCACAGGGTTCGTTGTTCGGGCGCAATACCACGGCCGGCATTGTAAAATTCGATTCCTTCAAACCCTCCAGGGAACCTGCCGGCCGGGTAGCGCTTGCCCTTGGCACGAACGGTCGTGTCAATTTCGATGGCGCGGCCGGCGGCGCCCTGAGCGACACCCTGTCCGGACGTATTGCCGTATTTCTGCTACAACGCGACGATTACATTGATAATGTCTACCTAGGACAGCGGGACGCACTCGGCGCCATCTCCGAGCAGGCCTTCAAGCTGGCCCTCGCCTGGCAAGCCACTGACGACTTCGAAATCCTGCTCGGTGCGCATTCCCGCGACCACGAAGGCACCTCGGGCCCGTTTCGGGCCAATGTCCTGGACCGCGGTGGCAACAGCTTCAATGAAAACTACCACCGCGAGCGGGTCCATCTCGATGGCGGCGGCGGCAACCCACAGAAATACAGCAATGCCGGCATCAACCTGAAACTGCACTACTCACTCGGCTCCGCTACCCTGACTTCAATAACCGCCGGGGAACAAGCCGATGGTTACAGCCGCGGCGACATCGACGGCGGCAACCTGGAAACCGGGCCGGGATTCATCCCCTTCGCTTCCGACACCACTGACGGGATTGATGATCTGAAACAGATCACCCAGGAACTGCGCCTGTCCAGCAATGGCGCCCAGCGTCTGTTCTGGCAGGTGGGCGCCTTTTACTTCGACTCCGATCTGACCATTACCACGGACGCCGGGTTCAACAGGGCCACGGTGAATCACCGGAACGATGCCTGGGCGCTGTTCGGTCAGCTCGATCTTGATTTTGCCGAGGCATGGACAGTCACCGCCGGCCTGCGTTATTCGGTTGACGACAAATCCCTATCAGCCTCCGATGGCTCCGTTGCCGAGGTTGATGACGGGGCGGTGTCAGGCAACCTCAGCCTGGCCTGGGCCGTGCATGACAAGGCGACTGTTTGGTCGAGGCTGGCTACCGCCTTCCGTGGGCCGACCATTCAGGGCCGCGATGTCGCCTTCTTCGGCGCGCCCTCCGTGGCCGGCTCGGAAACCATCCGCTCCTGGGAACTCGGTTACAAGTCACAGTTCCTGAATGATCGCGCCCGCTTGAATCTGGCGGCTTTCCACTACATCGTCGAGGATATGCAGTTCTCCGCGGTCGGCGGTTCCGGCAACCTGATCCAGTTGGTCAATGCCGGGGAAGGTAAGGCCAGGGGCTTTGAATTCGACCTGGAGTTGGTGGTCAGCGAGCATGTGGAACTGAGCTTGGGCTACGCCTGGGTCGACACCGAGATCCGTGACGAACACCTGTTGGTCGCCCCCTGCGGTTCCGGTCAATGCACAGTCAAGGACCCGTTACGCGGGGTAGCCGACGGCGCTGGCGCTTATGCCCAGGTGGATGGCAACCCATTCCCCAACGCCCCGGCGTCAACGCTGAACTTCTCGGCCGGCTTGCGCTATCCCCTGGCCCGGGGGGAACTCTTTGCCTACACCGATTGGGCCTGGCAAGGCGAAACCAATATCTTTCTCTACGAGTCCGTGGAATACCGTAGCGAGGGTCAGTACGAGGGCGGACTCCGGCTCGGCTACCGCCTTTCGGCGGGTGGTCTCGATTGGGAGGCCGCGGTATTTGCGCGCAATCTCACCGATGAGGAAAACATCCAGGGCGGCATCGATTTCAACAATAACACCGCCTTCGATAATGCGCCCCGTACCTATGGCGTCAGCCTTTCCGGGGGCTGGTGACTATCCTGAACGGTGCGCCCGCCACGCTCATTTCCGCTTTGGATAACACTTCGTACAACAAGGCAGGACGCTATAATGCGCTGATGTCATCCAGCAGCCTGCTCTTCCGCCCCCGTCATTTCACCAACAACCGCCAGGAGCTTAACCATGGACAGTAATGCGCTCACCCGTTTTTCCGACCAGGTTTGGGAAACAAGCATCATTCCGGAACTGATTGACTATATCCGCATTCCCGCCAAATCCCCGGATTTCGATCCCGATTGGCGCGAGCACGGCTACCTGGAACAGGCCGTAACACAGTTCGAGACCTGGGCCAGAGGCCGCGAAATACCCGGCATGACCATGGAGACCGTGCGCCTGCCGGGGCGCACGCCCCTGCTGTTTTTCGAGTTCCCCGGCGCGAGTGAAAACACCATCTTGTTGTACGGACACCTGGACAAACAACCGGAAATGACCGGCTGGCGCGAAGGCAAGGGCCCGTGGACGCCGGTGCTTGAGAACGGCCGGCTCTACGGCCGTGGCGCTGCGGACGACGGCTACGCCATGTTCGCGGCGCTGACCGCAATTCAGGGACTGAAACGCCAGCGCCAGCCCCACGCCCGCTGCATTGTGCTTATTGAGGCTTGCGAGGAAAGCGGCAGCCCCGATCTGCCCTTTTACATCGACGTCCTGGCTGACCGCATCGGCGAGCCAGAACTGGTGGTCTGCCTGGATTCCGGTTGCGGCAACTATGAACAACTTTGGAATACCACTTCCCTGCGCGGACTGGTGGGCGGCGTGGTGCGGGTGGAAGTGATGGAAGAGGGTGTGCACTCCGGCGACGCCGGGGGTGTGGTGCCATCGAGCTTCCTGGTGTTGCGTCAGTTGCTGGATCGCCTCGAGCACAATGCCGAAGTACTGCTGCCGGAGTGCCATGCGCCCATTGCCGAACACCGCCGGCAACAGGCGGAAACCGCGGCCGGCGTACTGGGAGAAATGCTGCACCGGCGCTTTCCCCTGGCTGGCGGCACACGGCTGCTCAGTGACGATGGCGCGGAACTCATACTGAATCGAACCTGGCGTCCGGCCCTTTCGGTGACCGGCGCCGACGGACTCCCGCCGGTGGATAGCGCGGGCAATGTGATGCGCCCCGGCACCGCGTTAAAACTCTCCATGCGCCTGCCACCCACTTGCAGCGCCGCAGCCGCGACGCAGCGCATCCGGCAGCTATTGACCGAGGATACTCCTTATGGCGCCAGAGTCAGCTTCGAAAGCGACTGGGACTGCGGAGGTTGGGAGGCGCCGGAATTGGCGCCCTGGCTGGAACATGCGATTGACGAGGCCTCCAACATCCACTTTGGCAGACCGGCAATGCACATGGGCGAAGGGGGCACGATCCCGTTCATGGGTATGCTGGGAGAGAAATTTCCCGCCGCACAGTTTTTGGTAACCGGCGTGCTCGGCCCCCAGGCCAACGCACACGGCCCCAACGAGTTTCTGCACCTCTCCACAGCAAAAAAACTCACCTGCTGCGTAGCGGAGATTATCGCCCGGCACTACTCACAGCAACACCGATGAGGAAAATATTCACGGCGGCATTAACTTCCAGGGGTTACTGTGGCGTCAGCCTGATTGGCCGGCGCTGGAGACCCGGGAAAGAGTTTGTTTGAGTTTCGCGATCTCCGCCAGCGCCTCCTTTTTTGAACTGGGCTTGCTGACAGCATCCGGCAGGGCCGCCGCTGCGGGGACCTGCAGGGATTGCCCGGCCAGCACTTTTTCGCAGTAGTCCCGGTAGCGGCTGCGAAACAACGGCCAGGTAATTTTTTCGGCGTTGTTGGCGAGCAGGAACCAGCCGCTGTCACGCCCTGCCAGGTAGACCGCAGGGTGGCTCCAGGCCTGGGCGGATTTCGGGCTCCCCGCCCGGCAGGCTTCCAGGTAGGCGCTACGGGCATCCGGCAGGCCGAGTTCGCCCAGGCTGTCCTGGCAACATTCCAGCATCCTGTTCAGCGTTGGCAGATATTCACTGGTTCTCATGGCCTGCCTGGCGCCGCGCAGAATATGCTCCAGCGGATAGGGCGCCAGGGCCTCCTGCCAAAGCCGTTTCACCTGGATTAACTGCTCCTGTTCCGAGTAGGCGGCATAGAACTGGTTGTGGTAGTTGAGCCGGAACAGTGTAAACACCTGGTTAATGGTGTCGATCAGGTCTGCTCCGGCTTCCGTCCCGGACTTATCGCGCCCAACTGCGGTCGTTGAGGTCTTCGGCGAGGCTTCGAGATCGTGTACTGCGCGTTGTATGAGTTCCTTGCTGTGTTGCATGGCCGCTGTCCGCTGTGAATGAGTTGCTGTAGGCCCACTGTTTCTTTACCCACCACAGGAATTTGTTGTTCCAGGTGCGCAGGGGCTGGTTTCTATCCTTCCAGTACATGATGAATTCCGGCAGCAGGCGCTCGGCGAATTCCGCATCGATATCCTCCATCCGCAGAATGTCGTACAAGTCCTCGGAGGGCCGCCAGTTATCGGGAATACAGTGTGGCTCGGTATCGTGGGCCAGCAGGAAACGATCATGCTGCCAGCGGTACTCGACATGCTGTATGAATTTGGAATTCAGGGCTGCGGGGGGGCCGCCCCGCTCACGCCAGTAGAGGACGAACCCGGGAATGGCGTCATCGATAAATTTCCGGTCGACCCCCACTTTCAACATAATCTCCACGGCATCCTGGTCGGGTCGCCAGTTTTTATCAAAGGGAAATGATGGAGCGGGTTGAGCCGGCGTTTCCTCTGCAGACTGTTGCCCACCGCGTCTGCCGGCTCCGGCCACTGCTGGTGGAGCGCGGTGGGCCGGTGCGAAGTCAGAGTCCTGGTCCCGGCCACTCTGGACAGAGGAAACTGAAGCCGCGGGTGAGGGCAGAAAAGGCGGGTCGTCCGCACCAGGGTGGGCGCGCCGCCATTCACTCCTCACCCAATTGCGGAATTTTAATTCCCAGTCGCGGCTGCTGATTCCGGTTTTTCGCCAGTGCTCGAGAAATCCCCGCACCTGTCCCAGGGCGAAGTTGAATGGGATACCTGGGCTCATCCAAAGCCAGCGCAACTGGTCTTCACTGGGCAGCCAGCCAGCCGGGATGATTTGGTTGGCCAGAATTTCCGGGCGAGGTGGCACTGTTACCGGCGGCAGCAGGGATTCGTTGATGGAAAACACCAGGCACTTCGTTTCATCCAGCAGCGGCGAATCGAGATGAATCACGCCTTTTTCCACCAGGCTCCGCAGCATGCCCTGCAACTCCGCCAAGTCCCAGAATGGCAGTTTTTCCTGTATCCGCCGGCGCTCGGCCAACCACCAGGCCCCCTCACGATGGGAACAGGACTCCTTGAGGTTCCGCAACAAAATTGCCTCCGCAAGGACCTGGGTGTCGACCGTCGCGAACGAAGAATTTGGTTGCGATTCCGAAATGGACCTGGACATGAGACACCCATTGAAATGGTGAATTTATTCTATGCTCAACGGCGGCCTGGGCCAAACACTTTCTCGGAAAATAGACGCCATGGCTTTCAGCCGTCATCCGGGGATAATAGGGGGCGCGGCGGGATGTAGTGAGAGGAATGGCAAAAACCAAAAACAAGACCGCTTTTGTTTGTAACGACTGCGGCTCCGAGTATGCCAAATGGCAGGGCCGGTGCGCGGATTGCGGCGCCTGGAATTCCATAGTGGAATTCCGCCTCGGCCCGGCCGGCGCCGGTCCGCAGCCCGTCGGCAAGCTGGCTGATGCCCAGGTATTGGGAGATATCGACCTGCTCAGCGTGCCCCGTTTCAGCGCCGGAACCAGGGAATTCGACCGGGTTCTGGGCGGTGGGCTGGTGCCGGGGTCCGCGATATTGATTGGTGGGAATCCCGGTGCGGGTAAAAGTACCCTGTTATTGCAAACCCTGTGTCACTTGGCCAAGACCAGGAGTGCGCTTTACGTTACCGGCGAGGAATCCTTGCAACAGGTGGCAATGCGCGCCCAGCGGCTGGGTCTGCCCACGGATAAACTGCGGCTGATGGCGGAAACCCATCTGCAAACCATCGTTGCCTCGGCGCAAAACCTGGCGCCGCAAGTACTGGTGGTGGATTCCATACAAGTGGTGCGCAGTGAAGAACTGAGCGCCGCACCGGGCTCTGTTTCCCAGGTACGGGAATGCGCGGCGGTGCTGCTTGACTTTGCCAAGCAGACCGGCTCGGTACTGTTTCTGGTAGGTCATGTGACCAAGGACGGCTCGCTGGCCGGGCCAAAGGTACTGGAGCACATGATCGACTGTTCCATTTTGCTGGAGGATACCGCGGACTCCCGGTTCCGAACTCTGCGTGGCCAGAAAAACCGCTATGGTGCGGTCAACGAGCTGGGAGTTTTCGCCATGACCGGGCAGGGGTTGAAGGAAGTAAAGAATCCATCCGCCATTTTTCTCAATCGAGCCGGTGAACCCGCCTCCGGTAGTGCGGTGATGGCGGTGTGGGAGGGAACACGGCCGTTGTTGGTGGAAATTCAGGCGCTGGTGGATGAAAGCCAACTCCACAATCCGCGCCGGGTGGCCGTAGGGGTGGAAGCCAATCGCCTGAATATGCTGCTGGCGGTGCTGCACCGCCACGGCGGCTTGCAGGTTGGCGACCAGGATGTCTTCGCCAACGTGGTAGGGGGTGTGAAAGTACTGGAGACCGGCGCCGATCTGGCGCTGTTACTGGCCATCGTCTCCAGTTTTCGCGACCGGGCATTACCGTCGGACCTGGTGATCTTTGGGGAAGTGGGGTTGTCCGGAGAAATTCGCCCGGTGCCCAGCGGCCAGGAACGCCTGCAGGAAGCGGCCAAACACGGCTTTACCCGCGCTATCGTGCCCAGGGCCAACCTGCCCAAAAAGTCGGTTGCGGGGATGCAGGTCACCGGCGTTACCTGCCTGCGTGAAGCTCTCGATTTCTAGGCGCATGCGCGACCCCTACGCCTGAACGCAACTCCAGGCGGTAGTTCGGGCGCCGGGGTTTGCGGGTCGCACCTGTGCGAACCCTACTGCTTCAATTTCCGGTATTTCACCCGTTGCGGCTGGTCCGCCCCGGCTCCCAGCCGCCCGCGGCGATCCTCCAGGTAGGCCGAATAGTTGCCCTCGCGGAATACCACGGCGCCGTCGTCTTCATAGGCCAGAATGTGGGTGGCGATTCGATCCAGAAACCAGCGGTCGTGAGAAATCACCAACGCACAGCCGGGAAAGGCCAACAAGGCCTCCTCCAGCGCCCGCAGGGTTTCCACATCCAGGTCATTGGTGGGCTCGTCAAGCAACAGCACATTGGCGCCCTGCTTGAGCAACTTGGCCAGGTGCAGGCGGTTGCGTTCACCACCGGACAGGTCCTTCACATATTTCTGCTGGTCGGCGCCCTTGAAGTTGAAGCGGCTCACATAGGCGCGGGAATTCAACTCGTAATTGCCGACCCGGATGACATCCTGACCCTCGGAAATCTCGGCCCATACCGTGTGCGAGCCATCCAGTTGCTCCCGGCTCTGGTCAACGTAGGCCAACTGTACGGTGTCGCCCAGGCGCACCGTGCCGCTATCTGCCTGCTCGGCGCCAGTGAGAATCCTGAACAGGGTGGTTTTACCCATGCCGTTGGCGCCGATTACGCCCACCAGGGATCCCTTGGGCACGGTGAAGCTCAGCTCTTCAAACAAACGGCGGCCGCCATGGCTCTTGCCGAGGC
This sequence comes from Halieaceae bacterium, assembly GCA_026710905.1. GTDB lineage: Bacteria > Pseudomonadota > Gammaproteobacteria > Pseudomonadales > Halieaceae > JAPOQD01. Next base: position 12,168 of record JAPOQD010000184.1, on the reverse strand, counting down.
CATCGGCCTCAATCACCACATCACCCAGGCGCGGGCCCGGCGGGATGTAAATTTCATTGGTTTCATTGCGCGTCTGAAATTGCCTGGATTGCAATTCTTCAAATCGTTGCAGGCGGGCCTTGCTCTTGGCCTGACGCCCCCGGGGATTGGCCCGCACCCATTCCAGTTCCGCGCGGATGGCCTGTTGGTGGGAAGCCTGTTGCCGCTGCTCCTGCTCCAGGCGCTTTTGCCGGGTTTCCAGCCAGGCGGAATAATTCCCCTGGTAAGGTATGCCGCGGCCCCGGTCCAGTTCCAGAATCCAGCCGGCCGCATTGTCGAGGAAATAGCGGTCGTGAGTGACAGCTACCACCGTGCCCGGAAAATCGAGCAGAAAGCGCTCCAACCAGGCCACGCTCTCGGCATCCAGGTGATTGGTGGGCTCATCCAGCAACAACAGGTCCGGATTGCTTACCAACAGGCGGCACAGGGCGACCCGGCGCCGTTCACCACCGGAGAGTGTGCTCACATCGGCATCCCAGGGGGGTAGCCGCAAGGCTTCCGCCGCCACTTCCAGGCGATGGTCGAGGTGGTGGGCGTCGGTAGCCTGCACCAGGCCTTCCAGTTGCGCCTGGCGGCGGGCCAGCGCCTCGAAGTCCGCATCCGCCTCGGCATAGGCGGCGTAGACCCGGTCCAGTTCCGCCAGCGCCCCGATGATCTCCTCTACGCCCTCTTCCACATTGCCGCGCACATCCTTGCCGGGATTGAGTTGCGGCTCCTGGGGTAAATAGCCGATACGGATATCCGGCTGGGGCCGCCCCTCACCGATAATTTCGGTATCGAGCCCCGCCATGATACGCAACAGGGTGGACTTGCCGGCGCCATTGAGACCGAGTACCCCGATCTTCGCGCCGGGGAAAAAGGACAGGGATATATCTTCGAGAATTTGCCGTTTGGGCGGCACGATCTTGCCGACGCGAATCATCGTGTAAACGTACTGGGACATGGAAGCAGGCGCGGGTGAAAAGACCGGGGCGGGGTGGGCTGTCGACAACGGGCGGCCAGTGTACTCAATTTCCCTGTCGTGGGCTATGCGCCCGTGCCGTGATTAACCCGCCGAAGTGGATAGTTTCAACCCATATCGGTAGAATCCGCAGCTTCCTTTTTTTCGGCTCAGGGCAGGGATTGACCATGTTCGACAACTCTCGAAGCATTGCCGATTTTGATCCGCAAGTCTGGGCCGCGCTGCAGAGCGAGAACCAGCGCCAGGAACAACATCTCGAACTCATCGCCTCGGAAAACTACGCCAGCCCACTGGTGATGGCCGCCCAGGGCAGTTCCATGACCAACAAGTATGCGGAGGGTTACCCCGGCAAGCGCTACTATGGTGGATGCGAGTATGTAGATCAGGCCGAGGACCTGGCGCTGGCCAGGGTCAGGGAACTCTTCGGCGCCGACTACGCCAATGTTCAACCACATTCCGGTTCGCAGGCCAATGCCGCGGTCTATCAAGCCCTGTGCCAGGCCGGTGATACCGTGCTCGGCATGAGTCTCGCCGACGGCGGCCACCTCACCCACGGGGCCGCCCCCAACTTTTCCGGCAAGCTGTACAACGCCGTTCAATACGGATTGGACCCGAACACCGGGGAAGTGGATTACCGGCAGGTTGCGGCGCTGGCCAGGGAGCACCGGCCCAGATTGATCGTGGCCGGTTTCTCCGCCTACTCCCGAATCATGGACTGGCAACGTTTTCGCGACATCGCCGATGAGGTGGGCGCCTGGCTGATGGTGGACATGGCCCATGTCGCCGGGCAGGTGGCTACCGGGCTGTACCCCAACCCGGTGCCGATAGCCGATGTCGTCACCTCCACCACCCATAAAACGCTGCGCGGGCCGCGTGGCGGTATTATCCTGGCCAGGGCCAATGCGGAACTGGAGAAAAAATTCAACTCGGCGGTATTCCCCGGTGGACAGGGTGGGCCGCTCATGCACGTTATCGCCGCCAAGGCCGTTTGCTTCCGGGAAGCATTGCAGCCGGAGTTCAGGGTCTATCAGCAACAGGTATTGGACAATGCCAGGGCCATGGCGGGTACTTTCATCGAGCGCGGCATCAACATCGTGTCCGGCGGCACCGACAACCACCTGATGCTGGTGGACTTGATCGGCAAAGAATATACCGGCAGGGAAGCCGAGGCAGCGCTGGGGGCCGCCCACATTACCGTGAACAAGAATGCTGTGCCCAATGATCCCCGCTCGCCATTCATCACTTCCGGGCTTCGCGTGGGGACACCTGCCATTACCACGCGCGGTTTCGGGGAAGCGGAAACCGTCGAGGTCGCCGGGTGGATGTGCGATGTGCTGGAATCCCTGGAAAACGGCGATTCCGCACCAACCATCGCCAGGGTGAAGGCCGCTGTGCTGGAAATCTGCGCCCGCTTCCCGGTGTACGCGCAAACCCCTTGAGGCGGAGCGCCTGCGCAGGGCTAGCCGGGCAATATGGTAGACTCCCCCGCTCTGGAAAGCCGAAACTTCGGACAGGTGGAGCGTGCACTGCCCATTTTGCAAAGCCAATGACACCAAGGTAGTAGACTCACGCCTGGTCACCAATGGCGACCAGGTGCGCAGGCGGCGGGCTTGTGTGCAATGTTCCGAACGCTTCACCACCTACGAAACCGCTGAATTGATGATGCCCAGGCTGATCAAGCAAAACGGCGAACGTGAACCCTTCGATGAACAAAAAATGCGTGCCGGGATGCAGCGGGCACTGGAAAAGCGCCCGGTCAGCACCGACCGGGTCGAGGCCGCCATCACTCATATCAAGCATGCCCTGCAAGCCACTGGCGAGCGTGAACTGGACTCACGGGTGGTAGGCGAACTGGTGATGCAGGCGCTGCAGGAACTGGATGAAGTAGCCTATGTGCGTTTTGCCTCGGTGTACCGCAGCTTCCAGCACCTGAGTGAATTCCGCGACGAAATCGAGCGGCTGGAGGCCGGCCCACCGGCCCGGCAGCGGGAGGGGACCGCGGCGGGCGCCATCGGGAAACCGGTCAACACCGCCTGAGCCGCCGCGAAACCGCAACGGACAGCGCTGACCGGCTCCGCTTCCCATGACCACTTCCTTCGATCGGCAAATGATGTCCCGGGCGCTGGAGCTGGCCCGGCGCGGGGTATACAGCAGCCGCCCCAATCCCACCGTGGGCTGTCTGCTGGTGCGCGCCGGGAAAATTGTCGGCGAGGGTTTCACCCGGCGCTGCGGCGGCAACCACGCCGAAATCGAAGCGCTCATCAACTGCCGTAATCCACGAGGCGCCAGCGCCTACGTGACCCTGGAACCCTGTAGTCACCACGGCCGCACGGGGCCCTGTGCCGAGGCCTTGATCGAGGCGGGTATCAGCGCCGTTTTTATCGCCATGCGCGACCCCAATCCCCTGGTATCGGGGTCGGGGGTGGAAAGACTTCAGGGGGCCGGGGTGAAAGTGGTGGAAGGTCTGCTGGAACAGGAAGCGTATCAGCTCAACGCTGGTTTTTTCCAACGCATGCAGACCGGTAAACCGAGAATCCGGCTTAAGCTGGCGAGCAGCCTGGATGGCCGCACCGCAATGGCAAGCGGCGAGAGCCAGTGGATCACCGGACCCGCCGCCCGTGCCGATGTGCAGGAATGGCGTGCCCGCAGCGATGCGATCATTACCGGCGCCGATACGGTCATTCACGACGACCCGGCGCTGACCGTACGCCAACCCGGCCTGTATATTCCCCGGCAGGCGCTGCGGGTCATTGTCGATTCTTCCCTGCGCACCCCGCCCGAATCAAGAGTACTGCGGCAGGATGGCGAGACCCTGATCGCCCATGCCAGAGACGTTGCCCAGGGGCCGGCTTTGCAAGCCGCGGGGGCGGAGCTGTTGCGCTTGCCCGGCGCGGAACAGCGGGTAGACCTGGCGGCCCTGGTGCAGCTATTGGCCGGGCGGCAGTGCAATGACATTCTGGTAGAATGCGGCTCCCGTTTGGCAGGAGCCTTTGTGCAATCGGGCCTGGCCGACGAAATTCTGCTGTACCAGGCGGCTGTTCTGCTGGGCAGCGAAGCCCGTCCGCTGGTGGAATTGCCACTGCAGAGTATGGCGGACAAACGCCAACTGCGGGTAATGGATTCGCGCCGCATAGGTGATGACTTCCGCTACATTCTGGAAATATTGAAATAAGCAGATGTTTACAGGAATCGTACAGGCAATTGGCGAGGTGGTGAGCAGTCAAGCCCTCGGGGGGGATCTGCGCCTTTGTATCAAGGCCGGAGAACTCGACCTGACGGCAATTCGTCCGGGTGATTCCCTTTGCACCAACGGTGTCTGCCTGACCGTGACCGAAAGCGGCGGCGGCAATTTCCATTGCGATGTGTCCAGGGAAACGCTGGCCCTCTCAACCCTGGGTGAACTCGTGAGCGGCTCCCCGGTAAACCTGGAACCACCCCTCACTCCCCTGTCCGCCCTTGGCGGCCACCTGGTGTCCGGCCATGTGGACGGGGTCGGTACAGTGGTGTCGTATCGTGAAGACGGCCGCAGTAGCCGCTGGCTGATGCGTGCGCCCGAGCATCTGGCCAGGTATCTGGCGCAAAAGGGTTCGGTTTGCGTCGATGGTGTCAGCCTTACCATCAATGCAGTAAACGGCAGTGAATTCGAACTCAACATTATCCCGCAAACCATGGCCGAGACCATTTTTTACAGCTACCGGGTGGGCAGCAGATTCAACCTGGAGGTGGACCAGGTCGCTCGCTACCTGGAACGCCTGCTGCTGGGCGGGGCGGCGGCCAACCCGGATGCGCCGGAAAGCTGCATCGAATCCCCGGCCAGGGGGAAATGATGGAGCTGCACGGCATCGAGGAAATCATCGCCGATGTGCGCAAGGGACGCATGGTGGTTGTGCTGGATGACGACCAGAACAAAGGCCATAACGAGGGTGTGCTAATCATGGCCGCCGAGCATGTACGGGCGGATCAGGTAAATTTCATGGCGCGCAAGGCCAGGGGCCTGGTTTGCCTCACGCTCACCGAACAGCGCTGCCGCTTGTTGGGTTTGCCGCCGATGGCCGTCAACCCCCTGGGCGAGAAATCCAATTTCACGGTATCCATCGAAGCCCGTGAGGGAATCTCTACCGGCATCTCCGCCGCCGACCGTGCGCGCACCATTCAAGCCGCTATCAGCCCCACCGCAGTGGCTGATGATATTGTCCAGCCAGGACATGTTTTTCCGCTGGCGGCGGTGGACGGGGGCGTATTGATCAGGGCGGGACACACCGAAGCGGCCACGGATATCGCCCGCCTCGCGGGCCTGCAGCCGGCGGCGATGATTGCAGACATCCTCAACCCGGAAGGCAGTCTGGCCAGTGGCGGTGAATTGTTGGAATTCGCCCGGCAGCATCAACTCAAGATCGGCTCCATCGCCGACCTGATTCATTTTCGGCTGTTGGGCGAGCGCACCATACACAAATCCCGCAAAGGTCCGGTGCAGACCCGTTACGGTGAGTTTCAACTGGCCGCGTATCGGGACCAGACCACAGGGCATGTGCACCTGGCCTTGTATCAAGGCAGAATCAGGGCCGCCGAACCTACCCTGGTGCGGGTACACTCGCCGGCGGCGGTGCGGGACATGCTCTGTGCGGAGGCGCCCGGCCGGCCGAGCTGGGACCTGGGCAGTTGTCTGCAAGCGGTATCCGAAGCGGGTTGTGGGGTAGTCGTACTCCTGGCCGGGCAGGAAACCGGCGCGCAACTGCTGCACAGCATCGACATCGCCCTGGGCAAGGCCGAGGCTGAGCCGCTGGATGAGGGAAACACGTACATGAATGTGGGCCTGGGTTCACAGATACTGCGCGACCTGGGCGTAGGGAAAATTCGTCTGATGGGGGCGCCGATCAAGTACAATGCAATTTCCGGGTTCGACCTGGAAGTGGTTGAGTACCTCAGCCCACTCGGGCGGTCTACCAAAGCCCGCATTGAGCAAGAGAATATGAAATGACGATCAGGACCATCACAGGCAGCGTCGAGGCCGGCAATGGCCGTTTCGCCCTGGTGGTGAGCCGCTGGAACAGTTTCGTTGTGGAACAGCTCCAGCAGGGGGCGATCGAAACCCTGCGCCGCCACGGAGTCAGTGACCGGGACATGACCATTATCCAGGTACCTGGGGCTTTCGAAATTCCGCTGGCGTGCAGAAAGGCCGCCGCCTCCGGTGACTACCATGCGATTATCGCCCTCGGCGCGGTGATTCGCGGCGAAACGGCGCATTTCGAATATGTGGCCGGGCCCTGTGTCACCGGTCTGCGCCAGGTCATGAGCGAATATGGCCTGCCGGTGGCTTTTGGTGTTCTCACCACCGACACCCTGGAGCAGGCGGTGGAGCGTTGCGGCGGCAAGGGGGACAACAAGGGCGAAGAAGCTGCCCTGACTGCGCTGGAAATGGTCTCGCTGCTGAGTCAACTCTAGTGTCCCGCCCGGCTGACCGGCAATTTGCTGCCAAGCGGCGCCAGGCCCGCCACTATGCCGTACAGGCGCTGTATCAGTGGTTGCTGGCGGACAGTCCCCCGGCCGACATTGAGGCGGAATTCCGCGAAGAATACGATTTCAACAAGGTGGACGGGGAATATTTTCATATCCTGGTACACCAGGTGCCCGCACGGCTGCCTGCCATTGAATCGATTTATACTCCCTTCATGGTCGCACGTGCAGTGCAGGAACTCGGCCCGGTAGAACGGGCATTACTGGCGATCGGCACCTTCGAATTGCAGGAACGTACCGAGATACCCTACAAGGTGGTAATTAGCGAAGCGGTACTTCTGGCAAAAAAATTCGGCGCCCAGGACAGCCACAAGTTCATCAACGGGGTGCTGGACCCGGTCGCCCGGTCTGTGCGGCAAGGGGAAATCAAGCTCACCGGGGCCGCCGGCGCCCGCAGTTGCCCATGACCGGCGAATTCGCCCTCATACAACAATATTTTTACCCCTTTTCCGAGAAGCTGGGCGACGATTGCGCCGCGCTGGAGGTCCCCCCGGGAATGCGGCTGGTTACCTCCATTGACAGCCTGGTGGAAAACACGCATTTCCCCCCCGAGGCGCCCCCCCGGGAACTGGGCTATCGGGCCGTGGTGACGGCGCTGAGCGACCTGGCCGCGGCGGGCGCCCAACCGCTGGCCTTCACCCTGGCGCTGACCATGCCGGATGGCGACGCGGCCTGGCTGGAACCATTCACCGGGGGTTTGCGGGAAGCCCTGGACACCTTCAATGTTGAACTGATTGGTGGCGATACCACACAGGGGCCTTTGACCATCACCGCCGCGGTATTCGGGGCCGTGCCCGAGCAACAAATGCTGCAGCGCCGGGGCGCCAGGGTTGGTGACCAAATTCATGTCAGCGGCCCGATGGGGGATGCGGCGGCGGCGCTCTGCGTGATGCAGGGCCGCTGGCCGGGAGCACGGAAACACCGGCAATACCTGCTCGACCGCTTTTACAGGCCCACGCCACGTCTCGAGTTGGGGCGGAAACTGCTCGGTCTCGCCAGCGCGGCTATCGACATTTCCGATGGCTTGCTGGCGGATGCCGGGCGTGTTGGCCAGGCCAGTGGAGTGCGTCTGATTATTGATGAAAATCGCGTACCGCTGTCACCGGCGCTACGCTCGGTGACGGACCGGGATCTGGTAAGGACCTGGGCGCTCAGCGGTGGAGACGACTATGAGCTGCTGTTCACGGTTGCCGCCGCCGATGCCCATCGAGTACCCGGGCAATGCACGTGTATCGGCGAAGTGGTGGCGGGTGAGGAGCAGGTCACGGGAGGAGGATATTCTCACTTTCCACCCTGAGCTTTGCCGCGGTTGAATACTGGCCCTTCATGAATCATTGTCGTGCTGACCCCAACCCTTGCCGTTTCAGACGTAAATTCCGAGAAACAATCATAAAGGGGTCAAAGCCCTTTTAGAAGTTATGCTAGAGTTGAGATACGAATAAATTGATTTCAAGGAAGGAGTCATGCCAAGGAAGCCACGGTTTTATTTGCCCAGTGTGCCGGTGCATATTGTCAAGGGCTTAAAGGGCTTTGACCCCTTTACCTGGAGCCGGAGGAAGTATTAGCGATGCCTTTCAAAATGGTGTCATTGCGGGTGTATCCGCCTACGCGTTTAGTGCAATTGGTCAGAGTGAGACATTTGGTTATTCACCCAATGCTGGTTTTGAACAACTTACGATCAATGCACTGGCAAATGGGGCCGTTGGTGGAATTACGAATGTACTCGGTGGCGGTAAATTCGGTCATGGATTTGCCGCGGCCGGGCTCAGTACCTATGCGAAACCGGGAATTCATCGAGTGATTGGCACCAGTGCTGGTGGTGCGCCAGCACGGGTTGTTGCTCGGGCGATTATTGGTGGTACAATCAGCGATGCAACTGGCGGGAAATTCGCGAATGGGGCAATAACCGCCGCGTTCTCGCAGATATACAATGATGAACCTACCTTGGCGCGTATGCGCGAACAACAGACACGTACTACGGTCGTATTGCAGCATAAAAAATATCCTTGGAAGTGGAAGTAATAATAATCCGAATGGATACCCTCAGCATGCTTTTGTGATTGTCCGAGATAGCGTTACTGGAGAGGAATGGATTACTCGTGGAGGGTTTGGAGGAAAAGGTGGCAATCCTGTTTTTGGGTCTGTAAAGGGTGTAACCACTAGAAATGTTGCTGGTAGTACGGGTGATTATGATGCCCAGATTAACCACAGTATTACCGTGTTGACTACAGATGCGTCACCTCAAGCGATTGTTGGTCAGTTATCTGGTTTCACCAGTGCGGTGAACAATGCACAAATTTCTTATCATCCGCTTGTACGAAATAGCAATTCTTTTGCATATCAGGCTGTACAAGTTTTAACAGGTGCTCGACCACCTACACAAGTGTGGGTACCTGGTGCTCAAACGGCTTTGAGAATGGGTTAGTTATGAATTTGCCGAAAAAGTCTGGCTTTATATTTTTTATATTGCTGTCTACCGTTACTTGTGCGATAGCTAACGATAATGGGGTAACTATGAAAAATGTTGAGAACTTCAAGGCAGAGTTTAGTAGAGAATTGATTTCTGGTATCTCAAAAGAAAAAGTTGAAAGCTATTTATCCGAACTTAATCTTGAGCACAGTTACGTTGACAGTGAAAAAAAATACTATGCAATCGTACGAAAAGTAGGTTGGTCTAGGATTATATTTGAGTCTAATTTACTGATTCGAATACATTTGGACACATCTTATAGAGTGGAAAAAATAGAGTATGAACTGGAATATAATGGTTTATAAAGGGTAAAAGGAAGTAAAATGTTAATCGGGGAACCCACCTTATTTTCCCACCGATTCGGTCATTCACTGGCGATTGTCCCTAGCTCCGGCTATGCTCTTTCTGCTGGCATTGGAATGCCCATTTGGAATTAAAGGGGTCAAGAATTAAAGGGGTCAAAGCCCTTTTAGAAGTTACGCTGGAGTTGAGATACGAATAAATTGATTTCAAGGAAGGAGTCATGCCAAGGAAGCCACGGTTTTCTTTGCCCAGTGTGCCGGTGCATATTGTCCAGCGAGGCCACTCACGCGATCCGGTATTTTTTGAAGCTCAGGACTATGCGACTTATGCGTACTGAAGGGCTTAAAGGGCTTTGACCCCTTTACCCGATATGTGAACAGAGTATCCCTCTACGAAGATCAAGCTCGGCCATTCCCTTGACCACATAGTTCATGTCGTATTTAATTCCGTTCCTTTTCGAAACTGGTAAATTGAGTTGTCGATAAATTCTGGAATGCCCACTCCCGTAGTCGTCGATGTCGAGACAACCGGATTCGGTCGCAATGACAGGATTGTTGAAATTGCTGCAATTACTTTGAATCCCGTGACATGGGAGACCATCGACGAATACGATACGTTAATAAATCCAGAGCGAGATGTTGGGCCGTCGGGAGTGCATGGCATCTCTGCTTCAATGGTCGAAGCAGCTCCTACATTTACTGAAATCATCGCTTCGATATCAAGGCGACTACGCAATACAGTGCTCATTGCGCACAATTTGGCCTTCGATACGAGGATGCTCCAATACGAGTTTGAACGCAGAGGCGTCGCCATCGATCCGGGTGCTGGGCTCTGCACGTATCTAGCTACACGAAAAAAACTCGTTTTAGCCTGCAAAGAACACAAGATTCCATTATGTCAACAACACCGTGCGCTAGCCGACGCACGGGCTACCGCCGAACTTGCACGCAAGTTACGTTTTGTCAACCGAACGGATAGCGTAAAGGTCGTTGACATCGGCGATGTGCCGCAGAAATTGAGCCACCATACACTACGCCGTGGGCTTGTGGACGCTGGCACAAGCCCAATGTATCGAGTTGTTTCCTGTGCAAGCTACCCGAGTTGTGACTCTGCCATCCAGCAATACTTAGACATGCTTGACTGGGTGCTGGATGATGGTGTGATCGACGACGTAGAACACTCTGAGATTGAACGGCTCGCTCGTGAACTCGGCATCTCAGAGGAGCAGCGCATGAGTGCACACCGCGACTACTTGAATTGCATTATTTCTGCGGCCAGGCGCGATCAAGTTATCAGCGCAGCAGATAATGAACTGATTGCTCGGATTGCTGGCCAGTTGGGTCTCCACCATGTGGCCATTCCCGAAATTACCCACATACCGCCCATTAGCAGTATTCCGGTTGGTAGCCGTGTTTGTTTTACTGGAGCAGCGAACAAGTCCCATCTAGAAAGTCTTGCTTGTAACGCTGGTTTCGAAGCAGTTCGTAATGTCTCGAAAAAGGGTTGCGATTTTCTCATCGCCGCCGATATTGCGACCTCTTCGAGCAAGGCCAGAAACGCCAGAAAGTGGGCTATCCCGATCATATCCTTAAGTGATTTCGTTGACAGATACGACGGCACGGAAAACTATCTTTGATCTAGTTAAGTCAATCTTCATAGTTTAGTAATCAATGTCTCCGGAGAGGTTTCGAGTGTGAACGGTACGACTTCGAATTACACCGTGACCGGCGCCCAGATCATTGTTGAAACTCTGTTCGCGGTGTTGGCGCTTGGTTCGATCATTCTGTTTGGTCTGCGCTACGCATCGGTGTTCGGTTCCGAGTTTCAGAAACTCGCATTGTTACTGGATTATTTCGTTTGCATCCTGTTTGCAACAAAGGCGGTATGGGACCTCTGGCGGGCTCCCGACAAACGCCGTTGGTTGAAGTGGGGCTGGGCTGATTTTGCGGCTTCGGTACCCGAAGTCGAAGCTCTTCGAGCTTTACGGTTGCTTCGCCTGTTATTGATCATCCGAGTCATGCGCAGCACGACACAAAGTGTTCATAGCATCGCAACTTATTTTAATTTAGGCCGAACCAGAGCTGTGGTAGCAACTGTCTTCTCGTTAATTGTTGTTTCATTGGTTATGAGTAGCTTTTTGATTCTTGGTGCGGAGGGCTCCCATCCTGAAGCAAACATCCGCACCGCTGAAAATGCCTTGCTTTGGGCTGTCGCAACCCTATTCGGCGCTGAGCCCGTTTATTTTGGCGATCACTATCCGGTCACAATGGGTGGAAGGCTAATTTCTCTCTGGTTGGTCATTGTCTCACTCGGGCTGATCGGTTCGCTGGCTGGGATCATTTCTGCATGGATTGAGGAAGAGCCGGAATCCTGACGCGAATTAGTCGTCAAATAGTGGGCCATGTAATGGCTGCAAACAATTGGTATTTGTGTGGTGGGAGCCATGTTTCCAAGAGGCGGTTGGCCGCGTTGTCGTGGGGTGACAACGGTGATCAGAAAGTGTCCTGATCCTGGCGAGTTGAAAATGTAGGCAGGGCCGCTATTTCATGGTTCCTGTCTTCCTCACCTTTACCTGCATTTTTCCGGTACCGGGACGACCAGCGGTCCACCACCGGGGTCGCACATGTGCGACCCGCAATCCTTCAGTACCCGCAAGACCTCCGGTGGGCCCCTGCGGCTGGTCGGATGTGTTACGGGTGACACTGGGCACGTGCCCTTCCCGTGACTGTACTGGGCTCAATGATTGACTGAATATGGTGAAACTTGGTTCTATTTATATGAGGGTACCGAAGGTATAATACTGGTTATGAAAACAGCACATTTTGTTGCTGTTACTTCCCCCGGAAAGGAGTCCGTCATGCACACCCCAACCCTCATTATC
>JAPOQD010000183.1 GCA_026710905.1 Halieaceae bacterium | reverse complement strand
CACGTGCCGGTGCCGACCCACAACGCGGCGTGAAAGGAACGCCTGACCGCGGCAACAGGTTCGCAACCACGACCCCTTCAACCTGTCATCGGAGCCTTTCTATATCGCTGAAACCCAACTACTTGCAAACATAGATACTACCCACGGATGTGGGTCTGACGGATATCCTGCGGGCACATGTGCGATCCCTACACATGGTTGTGGGGTGGGAGGCGGCAAAGCCTGTGACTGGAGCCTTCAGACCGGCTACTATAAACATCATGGCGAAGCAGTCTAACGATATCATCGAACAACTGGAATCCTGGTACCAGACACCGGCGGGCAGCTACCTGTATGAGCAGGAACAGCGCATTACCTGGCAACTGCTTGAGCCCTTGTGGGGCCACCGCCTGTTGCAACTGGGTGGCAGTGGCGACCAGGTTTTGGCTCAACATCGCCTGAACCTCCAGCGCATCCACGCGGCGCCGACAAAGGATGTTGCTGGAGATGTATGCAGTGAACTCGACCAGTTACCTTTTCCCAGTGAGAGCATCGACATTCTGATCGTGTTTCACGCCATAGAATTTTCCGGTAACCCCCACCAATTGTTGCGCGAGGCCCACCGGGTGCTGGCCCCCCGGGGTGAACTGATCATGTTGGGATTCAATCCCTGGTCGCTGTTCGGTTTGCTGAGCCTGCTGTTCCGCTACGGCCGCAGGCGGCTATGGGGCAGAGTGCGCCCGCTCAGTAAACGGCGTTTGCGCGACTGGCTGCGTTTGCTGGGCATGTCGGTGAAGTCCGTCAAGCACAGCTTTTGTGTGCCCCCCTGGGGCGAGGCGAGATTACAGCGTACCCTGTGCCGGGCGGCTGGCTACGCCACTCGTAAAAACTGGCCATTCGGCGGTGTCTACATTTTGCATGCCCGCAAGAATTTGACCATGCTGACCCCTGACAGGGTTCGCTGGAATCAGCGAGTGGGGGACCGCCTTCTCGGCCTGGCGACAGCCCAGCCGGTGCCGAGCCCACGCACTACGCCAAATGCGGGTTGACGGCATGAAATCCGTGGAAGCGTTCACCGATGGCGCCTGTCGGGGCAATCCTGGGCCCGGTGGCTGGGGGGTGCTGCTGCGCTATCAGGAGCAGGAGCGGAGTCTGCATGGGGGGGCGGCCGAAACTACCAACAATCGCATGGAATTAACCGCCGCGATTGAAGCCCTCAAGGCGCTGAAACAACCTTGCAAGGTGACTCTGACCACGGATTCGGAGTATCTGCGCAAGGGCATCACCGAGTGGGTTCACCGCTGGAAGGCCAAAGGTTGGAAGACGTCGGCAAAAAAGCCCGTGAAAAACAGGGACCTGTGGCAGGCGCTGGAACAGGAACGCGCCCGGCACCAGGTCGACTGGCGCTGGGTCAAGGGGCATAGCGGCCATCGTGAGAATGAATTGGCCGATCAACTGGCCAACCGGGGCATCGACGAGTTGTGAGACAGATTGTACTGGATACCGAAACTACCGGTTTGGAGCCAAGCCAGGGCCACCGCATCATCGAAATCGGCTGCGTGGAGCTGATGAATCGAAGGCTCACCGGAAAACACTTCCACCAATACCTCAATCCGGAACGGGGAATTGACGCCGGCGCCATTGAGGTACACGGCATAAGCAATGAATTTCTCGCCGACAAACCGGTTTTTGCCGACATCGCCGGCGAATTTCTCGACTACGTAAACGGGGCCGAGTTGGTCATTCACAATGCCGCTTTCGACATCGGTTTTCTCGACTACGAACTGAGCCGGATTGAAGGCATGCAGACACGTATGGAGAGCATCTGCCCGGTAGTGGACACCCTCAAAATCGCCCGCTACAAGCATCCGGGGCAGCACAACAGCCTGGACGCCCTGTGCCGGCGTTATGAAGTGGATAATTCTCAGCGGGAATTACACGGTGCGTTGCTGGATGCGGAAATTCTGGCGGATGTTTACCTGGTCATGACCGGCGGGCAAACCAGCCTGGAGCTGGTGGGTAACGAGGCCGATGAAAATGTTGAGGGGGGTGCTACACAACTGCGGAGGCTACCCGCCGGCCGGAAGCCATTGCGGGTAATCCGGGCCAGCGCGGAAGAAGAGGCCGAACACCTCAAAGTTGTTCAGGTTATTGTTGACGCCGCCGGTTCCAGCGTCACGCTGGCGCAAAAGCTGAACCGCGATTCGGACCTGCAGCCAGATGCCGGCGGTCAAGCCGAGGCTACCTGACATCAAAAGGCTAAAGCAGCCAAATGACGGCGGCCAGGCCGACGCCAGTTAGCACGAAGGTATAGGGCAGGGCCATCCAGATCATGCGCCCGTAGGACAGCCGGATCAGCGGCGCCAGGGCCGAGGTCAGCAAGAACAGAAACGCTGCCTGGCCATTGGGTGTGGCAACACTCGGCAAATTGGTGCCGGTATTGATAGCCACCACCAACAGGTCGAATTCCTCGCGGGAAATTGCCCCGGCTTCCAGGCTGCTGAAGACCTCGTTGATATATACCGTGGCCACGAACACGTTGTCACTGATCATGGACAACACACCATTGGCCATAAAAAACACCGCGGTGCGCATATCGCCTTGCAGAGCCAGCACATGGTCGATTACCGGAGAAAACAGGTGCTGGTCGTGAATCACCGCCACTATGGCGAAGAACACAACCAACAGCGCGGTGAAGGGCAGGGCCTCTTCAAAGGCGTGACCGATCAAATGCTCCTCGATAACGCCGTTCAAGGCGGTCAGCAGCACGATCACCATCAAGCCGATGAGTCCCACCGGAGCCCAGTGCCCAGCCAGGGCGAACGCCAGCAATATCCCGGTCAGCGCTTGCACCACCAGGCGCACCCGCTCCTGGGAAGTACGCCGGGCATCTTCACTGGTCTGATATTCCACCAGCACCTGGCGGATTTTGTCCGGCATTTTCAGGCCATAACCGAACCACCCGGTCACTTCGAGCAGATAACAGGTGAGTAAACCCGCCACCAGGGTCGGCATGGTGATCGGCGCCATTTTGTAGAAAAAGGTCATGAAGTCCCAGCCGGCCACGGTCGCTATCAACAAATTCTGTGGTTCGCCCACCAGGGTGCAAACCCCTCCCAACGCCGTTCCCACCACCCCGTGCATGATCAGGTTGCGCAGGAAACCGCGAAAGGCATTCAGGTCGGCATGGTATTCCTCGGAGGTCTGATCATCCTTGGTATTATCATGATGGTCTTGACCGCCGGGGCTTTTGCCGGAGGCGACCCGGTGAAACACGGTATAGAATCCCACGCCGACACTAATCAGCACAGCGGTGACGGTCAGGGCATCCAGGAAAGCGGACAGCACAGCGGAAACCGCGCAAAACAAGAGAGCCAACTGCCGCTTGGAGCGGACATTCAGTAAAATGCGGGTAAACACATAAAGCAGCAAATCTTTCATGAAGTAGATGCCGGCCACCATGAACATCAGCAGCAGGATCACCTCGAAATTATTGATCGTTTCCTGGTAAACCCCATGCGGGGTAGTCAGGCCCAGCAACACGGCTTCCAGCGCCAGCAGGCCGCCGGGTTGCAAGGGGTAGCACTTCAGCGCCATGGCCAGGGTAAAAATAAACTCTCCGATCAGCATCCAGCCGGTGACCACGGGCCCCAGGGTCAGCAACAACAGCGGATTCAGGATTAGAAATCCGGTGATGGCTATTTTGTACCAAGCGGGTGCGGAACCCAGGAAGTTGGCCGCGAAGGCAGCCCTGAGGTTTTTGTCCATGTGAGATGTATTGGCTGATGCAAGAAAGGGCGCATTCTACGTTATTATCTCCGGCCCGCAAGTATCACCAATCCGCGTATTGCACCAGTTAATATTGTCCCGGGTTTGCTAGCCCGCCAGCCCGGATTTTGTTGCCTGTTGACCATGGAGTACCATAGGCGCCTTTTTGAAGTTTGGAACTACCCATGTTCAGACCAGCCACCCTGGAACCCGAGGATATCGACAATGCGCTGTACCTGGTTTTCCATGGCGATGACTTGCTGACCGACCCCGAGGTCGATGAATTCTGTTTGCTGCCACGCCGTGCTATCCGTTTTCTGGAGCCGATACCGGTGCGTCAGCAATTCATGGGCTATTGGCGTGATCGGCCCTGCTTCGCGCGCGAACTGGACGCCGCCGGCGCGCTCGGCCGGGACAGCTACCAGGCCGGCAATCTGTACCAGCTTCTCGGCCGGGTCGACGAAGCAGTGTTCGCCCTCGCTGGGCGGGCGCGGCAGTTACTGGCCTGGCAACGCGACAATGGGTTCTGCGGGCGCTGTGGCTCCGCCATGCGCCGTCACGACCGGGAAATTGCCATGTACTGTGAACCCTGCGATAGCCTGATCTACCCCCGCATCTCGCCCTGCATTATCGTGCTGGTGGCCCGGGGCGAGGAAATGTTGCTGGCCCGCAATGCCAATTTTCCGCAACGCATGTTCAGCACCCTGGCGGGTTTCATTGAAGCCGGGGAGAGTGTTGAACAGTGCCTGGAACGGGAAGTCAGGGAAGAAGTTGGCCTGGAAGTGGAGAACATCCGCTATTTCAAATCCCAGTCCTGGCCCTTTCCCAACCAGTTGATGCTGGGATTTTATGCGCAATACCGCTCCGGTGAGATTGTCTGTGCGGATGGTGAAATCGCCGAGGCCCATTGGTTCATGCCGGATGATCTACCGGACATACCGCCGGATTACGCCCTATCCGGACAACTGATCGCCGGCCACGTCAAACAATATTGCACAGGAGCAGCGTAGTGGAATTTCTCTATGAATACGGATTGTTCCTTGCCAAGGCGATTACCCTGGTGGCCGCGGTGCTGGCGATTGTAGCCGCCATAGTTTCGATGCGGCAGCATCCGCGCGGCCGGCCAGACGGACATATGGAAGTCCGTAAACTCAATGACCGCTATGGAAATTTTCGGCAATTCATGCAGTCGCAGATGTTGCCCCCCAAGGAGTTCAAGGCGCTTCGCAAGGAGGACAAACAGAAAGCCAAAAAGCAGCAGGGTGAGCAGTCCGAGCAGCGCCGGCGTTTGTACGTTCTGGGTTTTGATGGTGATCTCAAGGCCAGCGCCACCGAGGACCTGCGCGAAGAGGTCAGCACGGTTATCAGCGTTGCCGGGGAGGGCGACGAAGTATTGCTGCGGCTTGAAAGCGGTGGCGGCATGGTGCACAGCTACGGGCTGGCGGCCAGCCAGTTGCAGCGTATCCGCGATGCCGGGATTCCATTGACCGTTGCCGTCGACCGTTTCGCGGCCAGTGGCGGTTACATGATGGCCTGCGTGGGCGAACGTATTCTGGCGGCGCCCTTTGCCGTCATCGGCAGTATCGGCGTACTGGCGCAACTGCCCAATTTTCACCGCCTGTTGCAAAAAGCCAATATCGATTTTGAACAACTCAGCGCCGGGGAACACAAGCGCAGCGTGACCATGTTCGGGAAGAACAACGCCGAGGACCGGGCCAAGCTGCAACAGGATCTCGAGGACACGCATCAGTTGTTCAAGGAATTTGTTACCCGCCATCGTCAGCAGGTTGCCATCGATGAAGTGTCCACCGGCGAGGTCTGGTACGGCCAGCGCGCCCTGGACCAGGGGCTGGTGGATGAATTGAAAACCAGCGACAGCTATATTCAGGAAAGCCTGATGGAACGGGATGTGTTTGAGGTGAAGTATGTACTGAAACGGTCCTGGCAGGAAAAACTGGGGCTGGCGGCCTCCGGGGCAGTGGAACGAGCCCTGCTGAAGATACTGCAAGGAGCGACCAGAGAACAAAAGCATTGATCTTATTCGGGAGGTACAGGCAGTGACCGAGGAGAACAGTACCGGGGCGGGACCGTTGGCCGGTGTGAAAATCCTTGACCTGGGCAACATGATCGCCGGTTCCGGTGCGGTCACCACTCTCTGCGACCAGGGGGCGGAAGTCATCAAGGTGGAGCCACCGGGCCTGGGCGATGTCATGCGCTACATGGGCGCTACCCGCGAGGGAGTCGGCGCCATGTACCACAACATCAATCGCGGCAAGCGCTCCATTGCCATCGACCTGAAGTCCTCCGAGGGGCTGGCCCTGGTGCTGAAATTGGCCGAGGCGGCCGATGTGGTGGTGCAAAACTTCCGTCCCGGCGTGGTCGAGCGGCTCGGGGTGGATTACCAGTCGCTGCGTGCGGTCAACCCGAACTTGATCTATCTTTCCGTGTCCGGTTTTGGGGAACGGGGCCCCTACAGCGACAAGGGCGCTTACGACAATATTATCCAGGCCTTCGCCGGTGTGGCTCGAAGCCAGGCCAACCAGGAGACCGGTGAGCCGGTGCAGTATTACCAACTGTTTGCCGACAAACTGAGCGCGCTGACCGGCAGCCAGGCCATCACCGCCGCCCTGTTTGCGCGCCAGCGCGGTGCGGGCGGTCAACATATCAGGCTTTCCATGGCCAATGCGGTGGCGGCATTCCTGTGGGCGGATGTGGCCGGTACCGCCGGTTTTCGGGAACCGGGCGCACAGCCGGGTATTGAGGTGGCCAAGGGTGTGCCCCTGATTCAATTCAAGGATGGCTGGGGCGCCGTGGCCCCGGTGACCGACGCCCAGTTTGCCGGCTGCTGCCGGGCTTTTGGGGTGGACGGCAGCGACCCTCGCTACTCCACTATGGCTGCCCGCAACGCCAATCCTGAAGAAATGACCGGGCTGATGCAGCAGATCAGGGAAAAAGCCGCGGCTACAACAATCGCGCAGGCCATCGCCGCAATGGATGCCGAGGGTGTGCCCTGCGCCCAGGCCATGGAGCTTGCGGACTTGCCACGGCATCCACAAATGATTGCCAACAACAGCTTTACCGAAGTCGATAACCCCCAGGCGGGGGCCATGATCGAGCCTAACAATCCCCCCGATTTTCTCGGTACGCCCTCACCATCGCTGCGGCCTGCCGCCGCCCTGGGTGAGCATACCGACGCCATCATGGCGGAACAGGGTTACGGCAGTTCCGAAATCAAGCGCCTGCGTGAAGCCGGAGTTATTGCTTGATCGTCACCTTCATCAAGGCGACGGATCGTTGAACGGATAACGAAACCCGCGGGGGAGGGCATTCACTTGCATGCACTGGTGATCGGGGGTACCGGCCCTACCGGACAATTCATCGTTGAGGGTCTGCTGCAACGCGGCTACCAGGTGGCGATATTGCATCGCGGCCACCACGAAATCGAAGCCATTAGCCAGCGGGTGGAGCATATTCACACCGACCCCTACGACCCTCCGGCGCTGGCCTCGGCGCTGAAAAACCGCAATTTTGATCTCTGCGTGGCGACCTATGGACGCCTGCGGGCGATTGCCGCCGAGATGAGCGGCAAGACCAGGCGCTTTCTCTCGGTGGGCGGCGCTCCCGCCTTCCGGGGGTATATGAACCCCTACCTGTTTCAACCCAACGGTTTGCCGGTACCCACCCGCGAAGACGCCCCCACCGTGACCAGCGAAGCCCAGGACAGCAAGGGTTGGCGCATCCGTCTGACCGAACAAAAAGTGTTTGAATGCATTCCCGGCGCCACCCATTTTCGCTACCCGATTCTATATGGCCCGTACCAACCGGTGCCCAGGGAATGGCTGATTGTGAAACGAGTCCTCGACCGGCGGCCGTTTATCATTCTTCCCGACGGCGGCCTGACCCTGCACAGTTATGGTTACACCGAAAATGTGGCGCATGCCTTGCTGCTGGCGGTGGACCAGCCCGAAGCCAGCGCCGGCAAAATCTACAACGTGGCGGACGAAACAGTGCTCAGCCTACGGCAGGTAACCGAAATCATCATTTCACACCTGGGCAGCGCGATGGAAATTGTCAACATGCCCTACGAACTGGCGCCCTGCACCCGCCCCTTGATCATGCAACCCCTGACCACGCACCGGGTGCAGGACGTAGCCGCCATCCGCGCGGACCTGGGTTACCGGGACAAGGTGGCTCCCGCCCAGGCTCTGGCTGCCACCGCGGACTGGCTGCTGGCCAATCCGCCGCAAGCCGGTGGTATGGAGGAACAGGTTCTGCAGGACCCGTTCGACTATGCGGCCGAGGATGCCTTGTTGCGTTGCTGGCGCCAGGCGAAAGACTGCCTCGCCGAGGTTACCTTCGACCCCGCACCGGGCCTGGGGATGGCCTACAGCGGGCCGGGCGGCAGGGAGCGCAGCCAGGCCGAATTCGAGAATTGAGCAGGTTGTTGGGTTGATGTTGATAATTTCCGTAGGGGCCCTGTGCCCGGAGGGTGCGCCATGGCGCACCCTTCGGGCACAGGGCCCGCGGGCCGCGCATGCGCGGCCCCTACAGGATGTGGGCCTTGCGGATGTCTTCTCTTGGCCGCCGCGTAAGCTATCGGTTAGAATTCCCTGATTCCGGCACAGACCTGTTCCTGCAATGTTTGCCAACAAAAAAATTGTTCGCTTCGGTATCCTGAGCTTTACTGCAATCCTGGCCGGCTCTCCCGTCTTCGCCATGGACGAGGGGTTCTATCTCGGGCTTTCCGCCACCGCGGAAGCCGTGGATGTTTCGGTGTTCAAGACCGTCGACAACACCATTGACGGAAATTCTTCCCTGTCCCGCGGCAAGCAGTTCACTGAGCGGCCCACCGAATCCAACACGATAAGCGGTTTCGGCATTCTGGCCGGCTACAGTTTTCCTCTCAACGACCAGGGCCTGTATCTGAGTGGGGAATTCGACCTGGTATACCACGGCGGAAAAGTGAGCGGGACGCTGGAGGGTACCGAAGATGCCGATGCACGGAAAACCTACAACGATGCAAACGACCCGGACTTGCCTTCTTTTGCGACCGGCCCACAAGTCGGCGAAAACTGGCCGGAGCGCTGGTCCTTCGAGAAGGACTACAGCTACGGCCTAACGCTAAGGCTGGGAGGACAGCCGGATTTCCTGGCTTCCGCCTTTGGTCCCGGTGCAGGGCTTTACGTTTTGGCCGGCGTGCGCCGGACCGAGGCCGAATACATCAATTCCAATAACGGCTGCTCCGTCATTCCCACGTCCCCCACATCAGGCCCTTTCTGCCTGAAAGAAACGGATTTTGTCCCCGGCGTCGTCCGCACCGAAAAGGACTACACCGCCTGGACCGTGGGGGCGGGACTGCATGCGCCGATCACAGAGCGGATTGGCATGCATGCCGAAGCGTACTACATGGACTACGACTCTGAGCCCCTGGTGCAGTTGGACGGTTCGGAGGACCTGCGTGTCCGTGCCGTACATGAGCCGGATGCCGAGGAGTACGGCCTGAGACTGAAGCTGTTGTGGTCTTTCTGAAAAAAGGAGTCGAAAAAACGAAAAAAGGGGTCGGTGCAGAATGGCACTTACTTTGTACTAACCCGACTTCCGCAACTCAGCGCCAAAACGCTTGTAAGCCATTGATTTTTGGTTGACGGAGGCCATAGGTCGGCACTACAAGGTGCCCATCAGGGAATGTGCTGGCGAGCGATCTACGTCGAGATTCGCGGCAGCGGTTGTT
>JAPOQD010000181.1 GCA_026710905.1 Halieaceae bacterium | reverse complement strand
GGCGCGCGGGCGTGCGCTGGACGCTCGGCCCGGCGATGGAGTTCGGGTTCGAGGCGACGCGCGCGCAGTCCCCCGCGGCGGGGCCGTCGCACGGGCTGCTGCTGCGGTTCTCGTGGCGGCCGGGCGCGGGCCTCCCCGGCGGACTCCGGCGCGGTACCGCGCAGTAGATTGCAGCAGGTTCAGGGCGGCGAGCGCTGGATTCTGCCGCTTCATGACGTGCCGCCCGAAGTTCTCGCGCAGTTGCCCCGTGTGCGGGAGCGGATCGCCGCAGTTCGCGACTTTCGGCAGAAGCGCAAGTGCAAGTCCACGCTCAAGCTGGCCGAAACCCCGACGCTCTGGCAGGTCAACGTCATCCCGGCCGCACCGTTTCTGGTAATTCCCGAAGTCAGTTCGGAACGGCGCGAATACGCGCCCAGCTCGATGCTCGCGCAGCGCATCCGGGCGCAATCCTGGCCAACCCCTACGATTCCAAGACACAAATTCGTTTTTCGCCCATGGACACGGCGCGAGTGAGCAGTGATCGGAGCGTCGTCCACCTGATACTATGGCCATGGTCAGGGCGGCGCATCCGTGAGCTTCGGAGTGTCTGGTGTCCTGGCCGGCCAGAAACCTTGTATGGCGCGCCACCCTATTGCAGCGGATACTGGTAGCGGGCATGTTGGGAACTGAGAAACAGAGGAATTGAGGAAACAGGCGCATGGCAGGCTTTGAAATCATCATGGCGCAGTTGAATACCCTGGTTGGGGATTTTGACGGTAATGCCGGCAAGATTCTCGAACAGATTGCCGCCGCCGAGCAGCGCCACCGGCGTTACTTGCTGGTTTTCCCGGAACTCAGCATTTGCGGTTACCCACCCGAAGACCTGCTGCTGCGTCCGAGTATGCCGCTGCGGGTAGATGCGGCCCTGGCGGCGATTTGCGCGGCGGTTCAGCGCGGTCATGTGGTGGTCGGCTATCCCGGCCAGGTGGCAGGCCAGTTGCATAACATGGCTGCTGTCATTCACCGGGGCGAGGTGGTGGCGGAATACGCGAAACAGTGCTTGCCCAATTACCAGGTATTCGATGAAAAGCGTTATTTTTGCGCCGGCTCCGCTGCCTGTGTGGTTGACGTACACGGCCTGCAGGTCGGCCTGAGTATTTGCGAGGATATCTGGGAGCCGGAACCGGCCCGGCTGGCCCGGCAGGCCGGCGCCGAATTGCTGGTCAACCTGAACGCTTCGCCCTTTCATCTGGACAAGCAGCAGCAGCGCCAACAGGTGGTGGCGCAGCGGGCCCGGGAAAACCGGTTGGCGATTGTGTATGTGAACCAGGTAGGCGGTCAGGACGAACTGGTATTTGACGGCGGCTCCTTTGCCGTGAACGCCGCCGGCGACTTGCTGGCGCGGGCTCCGGCCTATGCAGAGGGCGCCTGGTCAGTGCGCTTTCCCGGCGGCGGCGCCGGCATCGAAGCCGGGTCAATTGCGCCAGAGCTGGACAATCTTGCC
This sequence comes from Halieaceae bacterium, assembly GCA_026710905.1. GTDB lineage: Bacteria > Pseudomonadota > Gammaproteobacteria > Pseudomonadales > Halieaceae > JAPOQD01. The sequence continues at coordinate 3,885 of JAPOQD010000181.1, read as the reverse complement.
AGTGTCTATCAGGCGCTGGTGTTGGGGGTGCGGGATTACGTCGGGAAAAATCGCTTCCCCGGAGTGGTGTTGGGACTTTCCGGGGGGGTTGACTCCGCACTGACCCTGGCCGTGGCTGCCGATGCGCTGGGCCCCGAACGGGTAGAGGCGGTGATGATGCCGTTCCGTTATACCTCCCAGGCCAGTGTGGAGGACGCCGCTGAGCAGTCCCGCCGCCTGGGCGTCAGCCACCAGGTGATCTCCATCGAAGCGGTCTATGAAGCCTTTGTGGCCAGCCTGGCCGAAGAATTTGCCGGGGCCGAGCCGGATACCACCGAGGAGAACCTGCAAGCCCGATGCCGGGGTGTTCTGCTGATGTCCATCTCCAATAAAAAGGGCTCCCTGGTGCTGACTACCGGCAACAAGAGCGAGTTGGCGGTGGGGTACTCCACGCTCTACGGTGATATGGCGGGTGGCTTTGATGTACTCAAGGATGTGCCGAAAACCCTGGTATTCGCCCTGGCCCGCTACCGAAACACCTTACACCCGGTGATTCCGCAACGGGTGATCGAACGCCCGCCGTCCGCCGAACTGGCGCCGGACCAGAAAGATGAAGACAGCCTGCCGCCCTACGCTGTGCTGGATCAAATCCTGGAACTTTACGTGGAGCGCGATTGCAGCGCCGAGGCCATTATTGCCGAGGGTCTGCCGCGGGAGCAGGTTGAGCGAGTGATCCGCCTGGTCGACAGGAATGAATACAAGCGCCGTCAGGCGCCTATCGGGGTGCGGATAACCCAGCGGGGCTTTGGCCGCGACCGCCGTTATCCGATTACGTCCGGCTGGAAATTGGGGCAGTGAAGCAAGGCCAAAGGCTGCGTAAGCCTCGCTGCGCGGTAAGCTGATTCGCTACCTGCGCTTCAGACATGTTGGTAACAAGTAGAACTGTTCACATTTGTGGTGCGTTATCTGTCTACATTTGTGGTGTCTGTTGATGGCCCACCAGGCGGATTTTGCTGGAATTTTGTACATTGTGAGATATCATGGATATGTTGAATAGCTTTGATATCAACTCCTGTAATGTAGAGAGGAGCCTATGACAGATGTTCTGATCCGCAACATTGATGAAACCCTGGACAAGGCCTTAAAGCTAAGGGCGTTAGAGCATGGCCGTACCCGTGAGGCTGAAATCAAGGTTATCCTGGAATCCGTGGTTTCCCGGAGCCCTGAAAAACGCTCACTGGCTGACGCCTTGATGGATATTCCCAAGTTGGATAACGATGCCGGTCATTTGTTTAAACGGCCCCGCAGTTCCGCTCGGAACGTGGATGAGTGACAGTGTATTTATTGGATACCAACGTGATATCGGAACTTGCCAAACGCCAGCCCAATGCTGGCGTTATGGCATTTGTAAAAGAAGCCAGGGATATTGAATCTCCACTGTATTTATCCGTTCTAACCATTGGTGAAATCTACAAGGGCATTGCCAAACTGATTCGCTACAAAGATCATCAACAAGCCGGCAGGCTAAGACAATGGCAAGAACAGATAACGATGGATTTTGCTGGCTCCTTATTGCCGATAGATGCCGACACCACGGTGATATGGGGTGAGGTGCTGGCCGCAACAGATGATACTAACGCTATTGACAAGCTCATTGCGGCAACGGCGTTGCAATACGATTTAACCCTGGTGACGCGTAATATTGATCATGTCCTGGTTACGGGCGCCAAATGTGTTAATCCGTTTCTCTCCACGTAGTAACGGGCGATTTTCTTTCCAGTCGGATAGCAACCGCACCCTCGTGTTGAGGCAATCAACCCAACCCCAACGACAAGAGTGATGGACATTGCAGTTTACTGTGCGGGAACGGATAGAAACGGGGCAGCCAGTTTGATAAAACACTGATGGTTGGACGCACTTGCGAAGTGTCTGCAAGAGGGCGCGGCGGCAATCAGTAGGAAGCTCCCGGAGGCCGGTTGTCAAAGGCGGGCGCTTCGGTCTCGCCGAACAGGCCGAAAGTCAACTTGTTCAGCCAGGAAAACATTCCCTCATCCCGGCTGTAGTTCTGAGCGAAGTTCCCTTCGCCATCAAGGGCCGGATGCTCCGGGAAGTTCAGCACCAGCACGTCCAGTGAATTTTGAGCCGCCTCCTCCAAGCCCAGCAAAGTGTAACCTTGCACCATTACCGCCAGCCCATCGGCCACCGCCGGGGTTTGCTGGAAATTTTCCACCACGTAACGGCCGCGATTGACCGCCGCCAGGTAGGCGCCCCGCTTGAAGTAATAATTGGCCACATTGATTTCCTTGCGCGCCAGCAAGTTGCGCAGATGCACCATGCGTGATTTGGCGTCGGCGGCGTAGGGGCTGTCGGGATAACGCCCGAGCAATTGGGTGAACTCGGCAAAGGACTCCTGAGCGAAGCTGGTATCGCGCCGGCTTTTGTCGCTGGACAGGAAGCGGTCCAGGAGCCCCTGGTCCAGGGTGTAGGCGGCCAGACCTTTCATGTAGAAGGCGTAATCGACATTTGGATGCTGGGGGTGCAGTTCGATAAAGCGCTGCGCGGCCTCGATGGCTGCTTCGTGCTCGTAATTATTGTAGTGGGCGTAGATCAGCTCGAGTTGGGCCTGCTCGGCGTGTCTGCCGAAGGGAAATCGGGATTCCAGCAGTTGCAGGCTTTGCACCGCCAGTTCATAGCTGCCATTGCGCAGGTAGCGCTGGGCCGTGTGGTACAGTTCCGCTTCGGACGAAGCGCCCTCCGCCAATTCCAGTTCATCATTGTTTGAGCAGCCGGCAACAGCGGCCATCGCAATACAAAGTATCAGGGTTTTCAAAGTGATTCCGGGCCGCATAGGGGTGTTTCGCTACATGCTAAAATCAGGATCCTTCAATTTAAGCACAGGATCAATCGCTGCACCATGGCCGAGCCCATTCAGCAAACGGCGGAGGTGGATGCCGGCCAACACGGTCTGCGCCTGGATCAGGCTGCGGCCGAGTTGTTTGCCGATTTTTCCCGCGCCCGTCTCCAGGCCTGGATCAGAGACGGCTCACTGCGGCGTAATGGCGGCCAGGCCCGGCCGCGTGACCGGGTTGCAGTGGGTGACCAATTGCTGCTGTTGGCTAGCCCGGCCGAACAGGTAAGCTGGGAAGCCGAGTCTATCGGCCTCAACGTGGTGTACGAGGATGAGGCGCTGCTGGTAGTCGACAAGCCCGCTGGGCTGGTGGTATATCCCGCCGCCGGCCATCCTCATGGCACCCTGGTGAATGCCCTGCTAAAACATCGCCCGGAGCTGGACAGGCTGCCCCGGGCCGGCATCGTGCATCGCCTGGACATGGACACGTCCGGTCTTTTGGTAGTGGCGGCTTCCCTGCCTGCCCACGCCAACCTGGTTGAGCAGTTCCGGCAACGCAAGATCAGCCGCAACTATGCCGCAGTTTGCACGGGAGGCATGACCAGTGGTGGCTCAATTGATGCACCGATTGGCCGTCATCCCCGGCACCGGACAAAAATGGCGGTGGCCGGGGTAGGCGGCAAGCGGGCCATTACCCATTATCGACTGGCGCGCCGGTTTGCACATCACACCCAGCTTGCGGTGCAACTGGAAACCGGCCGCACCCACCAGATTCGAGTGCATATGGCCCACCTGCGCCATCCCCTGGTGGGGGACAAAACCTATGCCGGGCGGCCGCGGGTGCCGCCGGCCGCCGCTCCGGAATTACTGGCTATGCTGCGTGAATTCCCGCGTCAGGCGCTGCATGCGCGGTCGCTGGGCCTGGTTCATCCACTCAGCCGGGACTACCTGGAGTGGCAGGCGCCTCTACCCGCCGATATGGCGGGGGTTCCGGAATTTTTTGGGAGTTTTTACAGGCGCTGGAACCCGGCCGGGCGCCCCCCCCCCCGTTCCATGTC